>JAAELL010000466.1 GCA_024226735.1 bacterium
CGCCGAGGGCTCGACCAGCCATCGAAGGCGGGGGCGGAGCTGAACGGGTCGAGGATCGCTCGTGGCCAGGCGCGATGGCGTTGGGCCGCTACCACGCCATCAGGCGTGGTGCCAGCAAGCAGCATCGATTGAAGAGGACATAGGCGATGGCACGCCGTACCTCCGTCGCCGTGCGCAGTACGTGGTCGTGGTACCGATCGACGAACATGCCTCCCGTGCGGTTCCACAGTCGATTCAGGCCCGCGACGATTCGGCGCAGGAGTGCCTTGACGCCTTGCGAGAGGGCACGTCGATCATCGGCCTCGACGATCAAGTGCAGGTGATTGGACTGCACGGAGAAGTGCGTGATGCGCATGCCGTTGCGGTCCTTCGCCACCGCGAGCGCTGCGCGGATGACGCTGTAGGCCCGGCGGTTTCGGAGGGTTGGAAGACCGGGCTCGATCTTCGTGTTGACGTGCACCGGTTGACTGCCGTCGAAGTCCGCACGGCCATGGTGGGAGACGCGCTTCACGCCGTCCTTCGGCTTACGTCCCGAGCCCTTCCGGCGGCCGCCATGTTTGTTCCCGAACTTCAGTCGGTGCTGTACGCACTTGCGACGACGCTTGCGCTTGCTCGACTTGGTCCGTTGCTGCTTTCCCATCCCTCTCCCCGCTTGTGCGCTTCGACTTCCCCCCCGCGGACATCTAGATGACCTGCCGTCAGCACGAAGGGTTGCGGGAGAATGGCGATTCTCCCGAGTCTTCCGCGGGGAGTATGTGCCCCTTCAAATCCGGCCACGGTCGCGCGGATCGCGCCGGCGACGCAGCCCTCCGGGCGCGCAGCGCCCGGCCCCTCTCCCTTCTCCCCCCCCCAAGGGCCCCCACCCATCCCGCTCTTGCCGTCACCGTCAGCGTCGGCTCGTCACACATTGCCCCCAGAAGGCAAGACTGCCGTCTTGTCGCTGACGGTGACGGCGAGGGCGGGATGGCCCGTTCCTTGCTCGATCCGGAGGCCGAGGCCGCTCCCCTAAGGCCGACCGTCCGCCAACCACAAACCGATAAACAGATACTGCGGCACCCAATGCGAGCAAGCCGCAAAGTCCCCCTCCCAGAGATCCTTGCGCCCAAGCAACTTGCGCGTGTGGGCTTCGAACACCGCGCGAGCCGCTTCGTCCCCGCCGTGCGCGTCGAGCGCGCACGGCCAGAGCCGCGACAATCGAACGCCGAGGACGTGCACGGTCGAGATCTTGACCGTCTCGGGCAGCGGCTCGAGTGCGGTCGGCGGAACGTAGGGCGACGCACGGTCGGCCGTCCGGTCGATGAGCGCGAGGATCGCGGGCACCCACAGGAAATCGAACGGGTGCGGGTCGTCGTGCGCGACGAGCGCCGCGCGCTCGGGTTCGATGCGCTCGCGGCGGAGATGCTCCAGGGTCTCGGCCGCACCGGGCGTTACGGGCTCGGACATCTGCAGCAGCCAGAACGCGAACAGCCACGAGCGGTAGAAGCCGCAGAAGCGTTTGCCGCCACTCTCGAGCGGAGGAAGCCGTTCGGGGAAGGAGCTGGCTTCGAGGTAGTCGATCAGCTCCTTCTCGGCCGCGAGGCGCAGTTTCCGGAGACTCGCGGCGTCCTCGACCGCGTGCCGCTCGAGCTCGGCGAGGAGCATCACGAACCACGCCCGGTCGTAGGGCGACGTGATCCGCTCGCCCCCGTGGGGCGTCTCGCGCGCGAGGATCTCGAGCTCCGCCGCGAGCACGTCCGGCCCGAGACGCGCGAGCATGTCCCGGCCGAGCTCTTCGTCGTCCTCGACCCGGGCGATCGTCAGCAGCGCCCAGTGCGCGACGACGCACGAGTGCCAGTCGAAGGACCCGTCGAAGATCGACTCGACACCGAGCTCCCGCGCGAAGCTCGCATTGGGCTTCTTGCGGTCGATGCCCTCCCGCATCAGCTCCGCCAGCCGCGGCAGGACGTCGCGTGCTGGGGCGGGATCGTCGGCCATCAAAGGCACTATGGACAGGACCAGTGCGGGCAGGATCATGGGAAAGGGTAGTCCCGGAAGCCGGCCAGGTTGCTTCCCGATCCCCTACTGCATCACGATCAGGTCGCGCGGCACGGTCACCGGCAAGGCCACGATATCGACGACGAGCGGAATCGCCAGCAGGGCAACGACGACGATCCCCTCCATCTCGCCCCCCTCCATCTCGAGGCTGGGCGTAGTCGAGTCGATGCTCTCGTACACCGACCGGCTGAGGGCGAAGGTCCACCCGTCTTCCTTGCAGGCGGAGCAACCGCAGAGCAGGAGCAATCCGATCATCCACACGCGCATGGACCCAAGGGAGCACGGTCGGCGCGGTTGCGCAAGGTGTGCCCGCGGGTGACCTAGTGGTGTGAGTCGAAAGTTCGGCGCATTTGTCCGGCCGCTTTCGCGCGGTGGCGGCGTTGCCCCAAGACAGTATCTATCCCTGGTGTGAGTAGCACAGAGGCTACGCACAGAACCCGGCGCCTTGCCACCACACGAA
>JAAELL010000467.1 GCA_024226735.1 bacterium
CCCGCGGGTCGAGCTCGTCGCCCGCGGCGGTCGTCAGGAACTCGACCGGCGTCCACTGCGCGCCGTCCCACTCGGAGAAGGCGACGTCGTGTTCGGAGCCGTTGTTGTAGGCCCAGACGACGACGGGCCAGAAGCGTGTCGGGTTCTCCAGCGTGCGTACGGTCATGTCCGGTCTGCCGTCGCCGCGCGTCGCTCCGTCGGGGTTGAGGATCTGACCCGGAGGCAGCGGACGTAGAGGCTGCCATAAGGGGATCGGGTCCGCTCCCTCGGTGATGATCCCGAGGATGATCGATCCTAGGCGCTGCTGCCCGTCGGTCGAGACCTCGGCGAGGGCGCTGGTTGCGGCGCAGACGAGCAGCAGGCCGATCAGGGCACATCGAGACAAGTTCCCAGGTTTCATGTTGACCTCCCACTCTTCTCGGAGCGGCCCGGCTCGGCTTCGCACTCGAGCGCCGCGTCCACTTTTCTGTTCTCGCGAACGAAACGATCTCGACCAATCAACAGCGCGCTGCTGGCGCTGAACAACCAGCTCGGCGAGCGGAAGCTCGACGCGGAGGCCGAGGGCGGCGCCGAGTAGCTAGGGCGCCAGCACCTCTGCCCGGATCGCCTTGCGGACCTCTTCGGCGCCGACCCATGACGGGTCGTTCCACGGTTCTGCGATGACCGTGGACCAACCGGAGCCCGACACGAACTCCGAGCAGCCGAACAGCAACTCGCTGGACTTCCAGTCCGCCCAGAGTTTGCCGGCCACGCTATGCATCGCGACGTCCAGGCGTTCGGTGCGCGGCGTCGC
>JAAELL010000468.1 GCA_024226735.1 bacterium
CTTTGTGGCGCGCGGCAACTAGTGGTGTGAGTCGAAAGTTCGGCGCATTTGTCCGAGCCGCTTTCGTGTGGGGGCAAGGCGCCGGGTTCTGTGCGTAGCCTCTGTGCTGCTCACACCAGGGATAGATACTGTCTTGGGGCAACGCCGCCACCGCGCGAAAGCGGCCGGACAAATGCGCCGAACTTTCGACTCACACCACTAGAATCGGGCGCATGCTCCTGACGATCGCGGCACTCTGCTTTCCGCTCCTCTCCGCCCAAGACCCAAACGACGCCGACATCCGCGCGGCGCGCGCGCTGTTCGAGCGCAACATACGCGCCATTCAGGAGCGCGACCGTGATGCGTACCTGGCGTGCTACCGCGCGAGCGCCGACCTCGTGCGCGTCGGCCCCGACGGGTTCCAACGCGGCTACGACGGTCTCGCCAGCGGCACGCCCGCGAACGGCTCGGACGAGTGGCCCGACGGCCTGGTCGCACGCGACATGCAACTGGCGTCGATCCGTCCGGGCATGGTGTACGGCACCTATCGCTACCGCGTGATCTTCGACGGCGTCGCGACCAACGGCATCTCGGGCAGGCTGTTCCTCGGCGGCGAGGACGGCTGGCACATCGCGCTTACCAGCGCGTTCTCCGCCGGCGCCGATGCGGCTGCTGCTCCCCTCGCCCTGGTCGGTGCCACCGTGCACACGGGCCGCGGCGGCGAGCCCATCGTGGACGCCGTGATCGTCCTGCGCGACGGGAAGATCGAAGCGGTCGGCCCGCGCTCCGAAGTCGCGGTGCCCGAGGGCATCGACGTCGTCGACGTCGCGGGACGCTTCGTCATCCCTGGCCTGATCGACACGCACGTGCACTACTCGCAGACCGGCTGGGCGGACGGGCGCCCCGACGCCTCGGACCAGCGCGAGCGTTTCCCATATCCCGAGACGATGGCGACCAACCGCCGCCACCCCGAGCGCTTCCACCGCGCGTTCCTGCGCTCGGGCATCACGGCCGTGTTCGACGTCGGCGGCTACCCTTGGACACGCGACATCGGGCTCGACACCGAGGCCGCGATCGATGCCCCGCACGTGGCTGCCGCCGGACCGCTGCTCGCGACGTTCGTCCCCGAGCAGCTGCGCCTGCCGGACCAGGACCAGCTGCTCTTGATGGAGACCGAGGAGGGCGTGCGCGCGATGGTGCGTTCACACGTCCAACAGGGTAGCGACGCGATCAAGGTCTGGTTCATCGCGCGCAGCCAAGAGGGTTTCGAGAAGTCGAAGCCGCTCGTGCTCGCCGCGGGCGACGAAGCGAAGAAGCAGGGGATCCCGCTGATCGTGCACGCGACGGAGCTCGAGACGGCGCGCGTCGCCGTCGAAGCCGGCGCCCACCTGCTCGTGCACAGCGTCGAGGACGCGCCCGTCGACGACGCCTTCCTCGCCGCGGCCAAGGCGTCGGGCGTGATCTATTGTCCGACGCTTACGGTGCGCGCGGGGTACGGGATGCTGTACATGCGCGAGATCTCCGACGAGGTGCGCGGCCAGCTCGAACACGTCCACCCCTCCGTGCGCGATCGCGTGCTGTTGACCGAGGAGCTGCCCGCCGACGGCCGCTTCTCGTCGGACCGCGGACGCGCGAACTGGCAGCGCATGATGGACGCGCGCTGGACGACGATGGCGGGGAACCTCGCGCGCGTGCACACCGCTGGGATCCCGGTCGCGATGGGGACCGACGCGGGCAACCCGTTGACGCTGCACGGTCCCTCGGTCTTCCCCGAGCTCGAGGCGATGCAGCGCGCGGGGATGACGCCGATCGACGTTCTGACGGCAGCGACGCACGACGCGGCGCGGGCGATGGGGCGCGCGGACGACCTGGGGCTGATCGAAGCGGGGCGCGTGGCCGACCTCGTGATCCTGACCGCGGATCCTGCGGCCAGGATCGAGCACGTGCGCTCGATCTCGCACGTGGTGCGCGCGGGTTACCTGCACGAGCGGGGATTGATCGTGCCCTAGGAGGCGCGGCACAGACCGAGTCCCGGCACGAAATCGCAAGATTAGGAACTTGCAATTAAGCCACAGCGCTTCGCCAGCCGACCGATGGAGTCCTCGTGGTCTTGCCCCCCGGGGGGGACACACTGCTCGTGTTCTCGGGGCCACTTCCCAAGAAGAGACGGATCGACTCGATCCACTGGCTCGTTTGGAGGATCTCCAATGACACCCAAAGCGTTCTGCACGCTTGCGCTCACGCTCGCAGGCGGTCTCGGGACCGCCCACGCCATCGCCGTACCTGCCACGGCGCCGCCGTCCGGAGAGGTAGGCACTGTCTACTGCACCTCGGGCGACAACTCGACCGGGCGCCCGGCGGAGATCTCCGCTAGCGGCAGCACATCGATCGCTGACAACGACCTTCTCCTGCGCGTCGAGGGCATGCCCGTCGGCGAGTTCTTCGTGTTCGTTCACGGACCGACTCCGATCCAGGCGCCGTTCGGCAACGGCTTCCTGTGCGTTTCGGGACACTCGATCATCGAGCGCCCGCGCCTCAGCATCGCCGGCATCGTCGAGCTGCCGGTCGACATGAACGAGAACGGCATCTTCGTCGGCACGCACAACTTCCAATGCTGGTTCCGCGACCGCACCGCGGAAGGGATGCAGCACGACGCTTCGAACGCGATTGCGATCGAATTCCAGCCGTAGGCCGGGACCGCGAAGTGCTCGAGAACAAGGCCGCGCTCCGATCGGAGCGCGGCCTTGTTCGCGTTTCGGTGTGCATCAGCGAGCGGCGGAGATTCCAAGCCGGCGCACGGTTCCCCCGACGCGGACGCGCTTGACGTCGAACGTGACGTCCGCCACCTCCCCTCCCGGCCGGGCGTGCCGGACCGTCAGCGTCCCCTTGCTTCCGCGGCCGAGCCAGCCATAGCGCGCGAGACCATCGAGCCTGGCGAGTACTTGCTCGATGCGAACTCGAGACCGATCGATGTCGAGCGAGCGAATCCACTCGCAGTCGTCTTCGTCCGCCGCGATCTCGAGGAGGTCGGGCGGCGCCAGCTCCGCGTCGATCGAGACGACGCGGCCGGGGGATTTGGTCAGCGTCGTCAAGAGACCGTTGACGTAGCTGTCCTCCTGTCCCGGCTGACCCGACGCGCCGGAGCCCTCCCCCTCCTGGGTCTCGCGCAGCGCCGTCAGGAGCTCGTGCATCGCGCAGTAGAGCTCGTGCAGCGGATGAGCGGCCTGCTGCAGCTCGCTCTCGACGTGCGTCGCGACTTGCATGCTCTGGGCGGAGAGCAGCGAGTACGTCACTGTGCCTTCGGCCGGCAGGTCGGGCGACGCCTCCGCGCCCGAGAAGTGCTCGGCCTTTCCTTCCGCCACCGCGCACAGTTGGCGCGCCGCGGCACGCACGGGTGCGTGTCCCTCACCACCAATGACGCCGCCGCCGGTACTCAGGTACATGCTCGCCGCACCGGATCGGAAGCCCGCCACGAGCGCGGTCCCGCGCTCCATTCCGAGCTCGCACACGACCCCCTGCAACTCCAAACCCGTCGCCGACTGCAGCTCGGGATTGTCGTGGAACAAGCTGCGACGCAGCGTGGTGAAGATCTCCGCCGGCGACTGGGTGCTCATGCGCGCCGTTCTACAGGTCCACGGCCTCGACCGCGAACCAGATTTCGCGCCCGGCCTGCGTGTCGTCCACCCACGACGTCTCTTCGAGGTCGTAGTGCTCCGCCAGCGGCTCGAGCGTCAGTCGCTGCTCGAGACCGACCGCGAGCGTGGCGGCGGGCGTTTCTTCGAAGTCGGTAATCGACACGTGCGCGATCCACAGTGTGTCGTCCGCCGCTTCCCCCTCGAGCGTGCGCACTACCCGGTACTCGTAGACCGACAAGAGCAGCACGTAGTCGAAGCCGCGCGGCACGCGCGTCGCTTCGGTGATCTCCGCCTCGACGACGATCCGCCCGCGCTCCGGCGCTCGAACCGCGCCTTCGGCGAGCGCCACCTTGCGCCAACGCTCGCCATCCGCCGCGAGGTCGCGCAGGCTGAACTGCCAGACGACGACGCGCTTGCCGGCGAGTCCGTCGGAGCGACGGGCGAGCGTCTCGCGCACGGCCAGCGTACCGCCCCCCGGCACCGCGATCACATCGAGTCCGGCACCGAGCTCCTTGGCCAGGTGCGCGTCGAACCCGGCGGACGCGCCGAGCCCGAGGTCCGGATCGCTGAACACGCGCGTGAAACTGTCGCCGAGGAGCAGGACCTCGGCCGCCGGATCGGGGACGAAGCGCGGGACTTGCTCGACCTCGAGCTCCATCTCTGGCCACGCCGCGAAACGGGTCGGCCAGTGCAACATCCCGACGAGATCGCCCGCGCCCGATACGCGCTGCGTCCGCGTTCCAAACTCGACTGTGGGCTGCGGGGCACGCCCCAGCCGCTCGCGTACGGTCGCCGCCGTCGCCGCCGCGGCGGCAGCCATCGTACGGGGCGTCCAGTGCGTGTCGCGCGGCAGGAACTCCGCATCCCCGGGCAGGTCCACCGCCGGCACACCCGCGGCATCGATGCGCTCGGCAAAGCGCGCGAACGCAGGGACACGCTCGAGCGCCCGCTCGAATCTGGGATCGACGAGTGCCTTGGGCGGCACCGGCACCAGCACGAGCTGCACGCCGCGCGCCGCGAGCTGGTCGCGGAAGTCGACGACGGCATCCGCGGCAGCGTCGGCCCAGTGCTCCCTGCTAGTCAACGCATCGAGATCCTCGCCGTACTGCAGACGCCCGTCCCCCATCGGCACCGCTCTCTCGTTGCCGCGACCGAAGGCGGCGAAGAGACCGCGGTTGTAGTGCGGCGTAACGTGGCGGTGTAGGAACGAGGCCTCGCGCAGGTCGTCTTCGAAACGGCGCAGGCGCTGTACCTCGATCGAGCCGAAGACATCCAAAGCCTGCACGCGCTCGCCGCGCGCGAGCTCCAGCGCTGCCTGCGCGAGCGGCACACCCGCACAGATGGCGAGGAAGAAGATCGTCAACGGTCGGCGCGGCATCAGAACTGGAAGTAGAGGAATGGGTTCTCGGCCTGCGCCATCATGGCGACGACGGCCAGGAGGAATGTCGCGGCGACCGGCACGGCACGCACGCGACGGGCGTGGCAGCTCTCGACGAGCTTCTGCGTCTCGACGCCAAACCAGGTGATCGCGGCGGCGGCCGCCAGCGCGAGGAAATACTCGGGCCGGTAGATGCGCTGCGCCAGCACGTCGACACCGAGTCCGTCACCGACGGGGACGAACAACGCTTGGAAGTAGCCGAGGGCGGACTCGAGGTTGCGGGCCCGGAACGGCACCCACGTGAAGAGCACGACCGAGAACGTCACGGCGATCCGCGCGGACCGTGGGAGGCGGTGGAACACGGCACGCTTGCCGCGCATCCGTTCGAACGCGAGCAGCGCGCCGTGCAGCGCGCCCCAGACGAGGAACGTCCATTGCGCCCCGTGCCAGAGACCGCCGAGCAACATGGTCAACATCAGGTTGCGGTAGGTCTTCCGCCGGCCGCCACGGCTGCCGCCGAGAGGGATGTAGAGGTAGTCCCGTAGCCAGGTCGACAGCGAGACGTGCCAGCGCCGCCAGAGATCCGTGATGCTCTCGGCGCGGTACGGCGAACGGAAGTTGGTCGGGAGGCGGAACCCGAGGAAGAGCCCCAGTCCGATCGCCATGTCGGAGTATCCGGAGAAGTCGAAGTAGATCTGGAAGGCGTAGGCGAGGAGACCGAACCAAGCGAGCCCCGGGGCGAGCGCGCCGGCGTCGAAGCACAGGTCGGCCACCTCCCCGATCGTATTCGCGATCAGCACCTTCTTGGCGAAGCCGACCATGAAGTACAGGACGCCTTCGGCAAACAGCTCGCCGCGCTGCGGCCGCTCCGCGAGCTGCGCCGCAATCTCGCGGTAGCGCACGATCGGACCGGCGACGAGCTGCGGAAACATCGCGACGTAGCACGCAAAGTCCCCGAACCGGCGCGCGCGCTGGGCGTGCCCGCGGTACAGGTCGACCGTGTACGACATCGACTGGAACGAGTAGAACGAGATCCCGACCGGCAGCACGACCTCGAGCACGCCGATCGAGTGCACTCCGAACAGCTCCGCCAAGCGGTTCCAGTTATCCTGGACGAAGACGAAGTACTTGAAGAAGCCGAGCAGCGCGAGGTTCGTCGCGACCGACACGAACACGGCGCCCTTGCGCTTGCGCTCGCTCGCCCCCTCCGCCGTGACCGCGACGCCGCACGCCCAGTCGACGACGGTGGAGAAGAGCATCAGCGTGACGAACCACGGACTCCACCAGCCGTAGAAGAGGTAGCTCGCTGCCGCCAGGAACCCGTTGCGTGCCGCACGCGGCAGCACGTAGTAGCCTGCCAGGAACAGCGGCAGGAAGTAGAACAGGAAGACCTGAGAGGTGAAGACCATGCGCCGGCCGAACGATGCTTCAGTCGCTGAAGAGCTCGACGGTCTCGAACTTCGCAAGCTGCAGCGCGCGCGCCGTGAACACCCAGACGACCCAGCGCTTGCCGGCGAGGCCGTCCGCCCTGCGCTCGAGCGCCGCCCACGTCTTGGTCGAGCCGGCCGCGAACGTGATCGCGTCGACGCGGTGTCCGGTGCACGCGTAGAGCTGGCTGGCGAGATCGCAACCGCGCTCCTTGAACTGCATCGCGAAGCTGTCGCCGAGCAGCAGCAGCGGGCTCTCGCGGTCCTTCTCGTGCGCGGGACCGCCGGCGGCGCTCAGCACCTGCGGCCAGCTCACCGGCTCGGGCTCCGGGTCGTTCTTGCCGGCGAGCACGTACTGACCGCGCTCGATCCGCACGACGAAGTCCTCGTCTGTGCGCGCCGGGCCGCGCTCGAAGCTCGGCATCTGTGCGAGACGCGACGCGATCGCGGCGGAGCTTAGCGCGACGGCGCGCGGCGTCCAGTGGTAGTCACCGTCGAGGTACAGCCGGTCGCGGAGGACGGGATCGTGGTGCCGCGGGTCGTCGCGAGCGCCCGCGAGAACGGGCAAGAGATCGAGCACCTCGACACCCGCGTCGACGAGCACGCGCAAGAACGCCGTCGTCTCGGGGGCGTGTCCGAGGAAACCCGAGCCCTGCGCGGGGACACCCGCTAGCCGGTCCGGATAGATCTGCAGGCGCGTCGGTGCCGGCACGACGAGCAGCTCGATGCCGTGGGCTTCGAGCTGGCGCGCATGGGCGACGATCGCGTGCAGCGGGTGGTCGGCGTCATCGAACGCGAGGGCGCGCTCGGTCCAACGAATGTGCGACTCGACCGCGTAGCGCCCGAGACCCGCGCCGTCCTCGAGGCGGAACCAGTCGCCCTCGCGCGCGACGAGCTCTTCGAGCGCCGCCCGCAGGGGCGCGTCGATACCGCTCGTTTTCATACGCTCCAGCGCGGCGTCGAGCGCCGCTCCCTGGGCCGCGAGCCGCTTGGCGCGTGGGCGGCCTCTCTGGGGCACCTCCGCGCCATCGCAACCAGACGTGACGGCGAGCACGGCGGCCACGGACAACTGGAAGAGGAGCGCTTTCATGGGTTCGGGGGCGTGATGAGAGGATACAGCGTCGGCCCCCGAGAAACCGGCCCCGTGCCCACGGGATCGCCGCGATTTTCGCACATTGTTGAGGCCTCGAGCACGCCCCGTTCGTTGAGCGGTGCGGACCATGGAGATGTGATTCGAACCCGACGACTGGCTGCGCGACTCCAGCGCCCTCAAGCGCATGGGGCGCGCGCTGGCCATCGACGAGCACCAGTCCGAGGATCTCGTGCAGACGGCGTATCTCGCGGCGCTCGAGCAGCCGACCCACAAGGTCTCGTCCGCCTGGCTCCGACAGCCTGCTAGGCGTCGAGATCGCCGAGCGCCTCGAGCTGCACCGCAACCTGACCGAGGCCGTCGGTGCGTTGCGCGAGCCCTACCGGAGCGTCGTGTACCTGCGCTACTTCGACGGGCTCGGTCCGACCGAGATCGCGGGCGAGCTCGACGTCCCGGTCAAAACGATCAAGACGCGGCTCGCGCTCGCGCTCGCCGCGTCGGTCTCACGAGCCAGCTCCGTAGGAACCTCGATGGGATCGAGCCCGGCGCGCGACCGGCCGCCGCGTTCGCGCCGGGCTTCCCGATCTGGAGCGACACAGGGGGCTCGTTCACGATCACGGCGGGAGAGACGG
Source organism: bacterium (assembly GCA_024226735.1). Classification (GTDB taxonomy): domain Bacteria; phylum Planctomycetota; class UBA1135; order UBA1135; genus JAAELL01. Next base: position 8,142 of record JAAELL010000468.1, read on the forward strand.
CCGAAGCGACACTCGAGCTGGAGCCGGCGGTGCTGCGCAAGTTCGAGGTCACTTGGCCCGAAGACCGCTCGCTCGGTCGACTCGAGATCGAGGTGGTGGACGACGCAGGCGAGTCCGTGTATTCCAACGCGCAACCGAACGCAGCGTTCCTCGAGCGCCCGCACGAGGTGCGGATGCGGCTGGCGGTCGGGCGCTACGTGGTCACATGCACGACGCACTCGGGCTTGAAGGGCAGCGTGCCGTTCGAGGTGCCCGACCTGGAGCCGACGGATGAGGTGATCCACGTCGAGATGCGTTAGGGGGGTACGGCACCCGTACCCCCCTAACGCATCTCGACTTCGTGCTGCACTCCACCCAGGACGTCGTGGTGCCGCAGCATGGCCCGCGGGCCCTCGTCGTCGCGTCCCACCGTCACCGACAGGAATCCGCCCTTCACACGCAGGTAGCGGTGCATATCCCGCGGCTCGTTCTTGAAGCCGCCCGCGTGGGCGTCGGAGGTCGGGCCGCAGCTGAACTCCTGTAGCCCCGTTTTCGGGTCGACGGAGTGGTACTGCCAATGGCGGTCGCCGCAGATCGTGAAGACGCGCTCCAGGCTGGCGAGGTCATGCCGCAAGGCCTCGCCCTCGGTCGCGAAACCGTCGTTGGCGTGGTTGTCGTTCTTGCTCTTGCGATCGGGTCCGACGATCGGAGTCGGGCTGATGACGATGCGGAACGTCGCGTCGGAGGCCTCGAGCGTCTCCTTCAACCAAGCGAGCTGCGCCTTGCCCAGGATCGTCTTCCCCACCCCGTCGCGGATCTGGTTCGAGCTGCGGAAGTCACGGCCCTCGAGCAGCCAGATCTGGAGGTCCCGGCCCCAGCGCACCGTGCGGTACGGAGTCCGCGGTGCCGGCACTTGCTCGCGGAAGAGGCGCAGCCCGTCCTCCCAGGTCAGCTCACCGTACTTCTGACCCGGCCAGCAGTCGTTCTTCAGCGTGTCGTGGTCGTCCTTGAGGAAGTAGCTCGCGGTGGCCGTGTGGAACGCCCGCTGGTACGGGAGCGCGTACATACGGTTCCACTTGTGACGCGCCAGCTCGACCTTACCGGCGAAAGGGCCCGGCTTGTCGTAGTAGACGATGTCGCCGGTATGAACGAAGAAGCTCGGTGCGAGCTCCAACATCGCGGCGTAGATCTTGTGGCCGTTCTCGCGATCGTCGCGGCGATGGAAGCCCTGTCCCGTCACGACGGTGAAGGCGACCTCGTCCACGACGTCGCCCGCGGGCGCCGTCCGAAAGCGGCCCAACGTCGTGGACGCGATCGCTTTCGTGCCTGGAGCACGCGCGTCGACGCGCACCCGGTACTCCGTTCCCGCCTCGACGCCGAGCTCGAACTGATGCGTGAAATCGCTCTCCGCGGCGACCGCCTTCCACGGCGTCGTCCGTGGTTCCTGGCGCGTCTTGGCCGGCCACCAGGACACGCTCATCTCCGCCGGTGCTCCGGGAACCGAGAAGCGCACATCGTCGAGCGCGATCCCTTCCCCGAGCCCCTCGAAGGGATCGACGCGCACGCCCTTCAGTTTGCGCGAGAACTCCGGGCCGTCGGCACGCGCCTCCGGCGCCCGCGTCGCGCGCACCCACACAACGGCGCGCGTCGCATCGACTTCACCGATCTTGATGCCGTTCGCCTGATGCGGTCCAGGAGCCGGGTCCTGCGCGAAGAGCGCAGCCAGGGACAGTCCGAGCGTCATGAGCATCCGCGGAGGATAAGCTATCGCGGGCCATGCGGAACTCGTTCATCGCGCTCGCCCTCTGCGCATCGCTCTCCCAGGACGCCAGCCCCCCGGCGCTGCGCGTGAACGCCGAACGAGCCTCCGAGGGCTACACCCTCTTCGCACCACTGCGCTCGAACACGACCTACCTCGTCGACATGGAGGGTGACGTCGTCCACAGCTGGGAGGCGGACGGACCGCCCGGGCAAGCTGTGTACGTGCTCTACCGCTGGGGCAATCCACGCTTGTTTGGAGCGGGGACGCGCAAGGACCAGATGCTCTTCGCCCAGCACGACGCGACGTTCCTCGGTGGCTCGGACGACCTGCGCGTGCTGGTCTTCAACAATGGCGAGGGCCGCCCGGGTGGGGATCGGTCGAGCGTCGACGAGATCGTGCTCCCCTTCGATCCCGAGCACGGGTTCGTGCGCGAGGCCGGCGAGCCTTGCGGGCCCCGCGCACCAGCCTGGAGTTACGCGGCGCCCGAACCCGCGGACTTCTACGCGGCGTTCCTGTCCGGCGCGCAGCGGCTGGTGGGCGGGAACACTCTGATCTGCTCCGGCCCCGCCGGGCGCCTGTTCGAGGTCACCCGCGACGGCACGATCGTGTGGGACTACCTCAACCCGCACGCCGGCTCGGGGCCGCCGCGGGATGGTGGGCCACCTAGAAAGCGGGTCGGGCCCCTCCGAGGCCGAGACAGAAAGAGCCGAGGAGCCCTCTTCCGCGGGACGCGCATCCACCCCAGTCACCCGGGGCTGGCCGGCCGGGACCTCGAGAAAAAGTCGATCCGGCCGAAATAGGAGCGCCCGCCTGGTGTATATAGGCACTAATACACCATGAAACCCCTCCTGCTCCTCCTCGACCGCCACGCCGGAACGCCGGTCTACCGCCAGATCGTGGACCAGGTCCGCTTCCAGGCCGCCTCGGGCGTCCTGAAGCCGGGCCAGGAGCTGCCTTCGACGCGTGCCCTGGCCGGCGCCCACGGCTTGAACCCGATGACGGTGAGCAAGGCCTACGCCGAGCTCGAGCGCGAAGGCGTGCTCGCGCGTCGACCGGGCCTGCCGCACGTCGTCGCGGACCGGCCGGGGAGTGAGATCGAGGACCGCGAGGCCGAGCTCGCGCGCGCGCTGGAGACCGCCGTCGCCGCCGCACGCCAGCTCGGGATCGAGCCCGAGCGGGCGGCGGCGCTGTTCCAGCGGTTGCTGCACGACGCGCTCGAGAGCAAAAGCAGAGAAACGACATGAGCTACCCCATCGAAACCCACGCACTCACCAAACGCTTCGGCTCGACCGCGGCGCTCACCGGGATCGACTGGCGGCTCACGGCCGGAACCGCCGTCGGACTCGTCGGGCGCAACGGCAGCGGCAAGACGACGCTCCTGCGGACCGCCGCGGGCCTGCTCGTACCGTCGGGCGGCACGTGCGTCACGCTCGGCAAGCCGGCGGAGAAGCTCGGTGAGGAGGAGCTCGGGCGCATCGGCTACGTCGACCAAGACGCGGGCCTGCTCGAGTGGTTGACGGTCGAGCAGCACATCCGCTACGTCGCGGCCTTCCACCCGCGTTGGGACGAGGCGCTCGAGCGCACGCTGCGCGGCGACCTCGAGCTCGATGCGAAGCAGCGCGTCGGCACGCTCTCGAAAGGCACGCGCCAGCGCCTCGCGGTCCTCCTGGCCGTGTGCCACAGGCCCGAGCTGCTCTTGCTGGACGAGCCCGTCACCGCACTCGATCCGATCGTGCGCGAGAGCGTCCTGCGCATGCTCGTCGAACGCGTGATCGAGGACGGTGCGACGATCGTCATCTCGAGCCACGTCCTGCACGACATCGAGAAAGTCGTCGACCACGTGCTCTGTCTCGAAGCGGGTCGCGTGGCAGCAGACTCCTCGATCGACGAGCTGAAGGAGACCTTCGCGGAGTGGATCGTGACGAGCTCGGGCGCCGAGCTTCCGGCGACGTTCGCCGAGTCGTTCGTGCTGTCGCGCGAGGGCAACGGGCGGCACGCGCGGCTCGCCGTGCGCGCGGGCGAGCAGGACCTCGCGCGCTTCCGCGAGCACTACGGCGTCGAGGTCGAACGCCGGAGCCTCGACCTCGAGCGGATCTTTCCGCTTCTGACCGAAGGAGGCCGCTCGTGAGCTTGCGCCTGGAAACGATGCCGCTGGGACGCCTCGTGCTGCGGCCGCGTGCACTGCTCGGTGCGGCTGGAGTCGCAAGCTTCATGCTCGGCATCGGCTGGATCGGCTCGATGGCGCGCTTCAACAACTTGGTCGAGCCGCACACGGACCCCGAGTTCGTGCGCATCCTGCTCGCCGCGGCGGTCGTGTTGATTCCCGCCACCGTCGGCGCATTCGCGTGCGAGCTGCTGCACGAAGTGCTGAGCGCGTCCGCGACGGCGATGCTGCCCGGCATCGTCCGCCGATTGCGGGCTTCGGTCGTGCGGCTCGGAATCCTCGCCAGCGTCCTGGTCGCGCTCGGGCTCTCCCCATGGCTGCCGGGGGCCTACGGAGCCGCCGGGGCCGGGCCGGCGCTGCTCGGATTCGCCGTGGGCAGTTGGGCGATGACGCATACGGGGAGCGGGGTCGTCGGGGCCGCGCGCACGGCGGCTTTCGCCGCCCTCATCGCGCTCGCGTACTTCGCGGCACCGCTGCTCGAGACGGCTAGCGCATGGAGCGTCAATGCCGGCCTCGCCCTGCTCGCCGCGGCTCTGATTCACCGGCGCTTCCGCGAGCCGCTCCTGCGCGCGAGCATGTCCCACAAGGCGCCGACGATGCTGTCCACGTTCTTCGCGCCGCGCCGTGCGCGGCAAGCGCGCGAGATCGCGTTCGAGCGGGCCCCCCTCCCTCCCGCTCGTCTCGGTCGCTCCCTGAGCGGCTGGGTCGCCGCATGTTGGTACGAGCGGCGCACGACGCGCAGCCGCGTCGGCACACCGTACGGAACGTTCTGCCTGATGCTGCTCGCCATGGCGGTCTCGCTCGTCGCGCCCGCGCTCGCCGGCATCTTGGAGAGTCCAGGCTCGGCCGTGGAGCGCTTGCGCTCGCTCACGCTGCACTTGACCGGCGCACTCGTCGGCGAGGCCGACCCCGGACGAGGCACCGAGTTCGCGCGTTCGTCGATCGTGATCGTCCTGGGGATGGCGGCAGAGATTTCGACGCTGATCGCGTCCGCGCCCCTCGCCTCGGGCGTCCTCTACCCCATCTCGCGTCCGATGCGCGCACGCCTGGCATTCCGCTCGGGTCTCGCTGCGGCGCTCACCATCGCGGCCGCGACGCTCGTCGCGGGCACGCTCGTCGGCGGCGCGCTGCTCCTGCTCGGAGGCCACGACGTCCCGCGCACGCTACCGGTGTTCGCATGGGTCGCGCTCGCGAACCTTTTGATCGCCCCGTGGATCCAGATCGGCGTTTCGGTCCTGCCGCGCTTCTTCCACGTCGCCCCCAGCGTCGCGCCGTTCGCTCTGATCGGGGGCTTGATGTTCCCGCTGTTCGTCATCGCTGAGGTGCTCGAGAACTGGAGCTCGCTGACTGCGAACACATCAGCGACGGGTGTGGCTACGGCCTACGTCGTAGGCTCCGTCGCGGGTTTCCTGGCGCTCCGCGCCTTCACGGGCTGGGACGCGCGAACCATGGATCTGGTCAGAGCGTGACAGAATCGCCTCCGTGGGGTCTCTTCAGGGCGGTCCCCAGGATTGGCCACAGAATTGGCCAGGATTGGAAGGAACAAGCCATGCGCCCTGATCTCTACGCGGCTCTCCACGCTGCTGTCTACGCGACGCTTCTCACCCCCCTCCTCGCCCATCTCGGCCTCGCCCAGGGCGTCTTCTACGACGCCGGAGACGCCGGCGACCCGCCCGTCGCCCCCAGTCCGGTCACGGCCGGTTGGACCGAGACGGTCACGGGCGCGACGACGGTCCAGGACGTCTCGCCCGACCCCGCGTGGGGCATCAACGCGTGGCAAATCACCGACCCCGGCAACGGGCACGCCAGCTACAGCGTCGATTGGCTCTCGCACGCACATCGCGGAATCGAGATCACGTTCTCGATGCGCATGCTCGCATCGACGGTCGTGCTCGAGGTCGACACGGGCGAGCTGATCTTCGACAGCTACTTCGAGATCGAGTTCACGACTCAGGGCGTGGACGTGGTCGTCGACTCGCATCCGTACGGAAACTCGGACCCGATCGTGTGCCCCGGAGGAGCCGACGGCGGATACCACGAGTACACGTTCCGCGGTTTTCGGTACGTGCTCGATTTCGGATATGACGGAGCGCCGCTTGGGTGTGTCGACGAGACCGGGTGGGGCCTCGTCTGCTACTTCTGCCCGCTCGTGTCGATAGGAACCCGGGACACGGGCCCGGGCCGGACGCGCTTCCACACGCTCGAGGCGCACACGATCGGCTACGGGCCACTCGGCACGAGCTACTGCGGCCCGGCCGTTCCGAACTCGAGCGGCTCGCCCGCGACGATCGAAGCCTTCGGCTGGATCCGCGTGAGCGACAACGACTTCGCCTTGACCGCCGAGGACTTGCCGCCGAACCAGTTCGGGTACTTCCTCGCCTCGCAGACCCAGGCCTTCGTCGCGATGCCGGGGGGGAGCGAGGGCAATCTCTGCGTCGGCGGGACGATCGGTCGCTTCAACGCCCAGGTCGCGAGCTCGGGGCCCGACGGGTCGCTCTCGATCCCGGTCGACTTGACCCAAATGCCGCCGCCCCTGACGAGCGTCGTGGCAGGAGAGGCGTGGAACTGGCAGTGCTGGTACCGCGACGCCCACCCCGGGCCGACCTCCAACTTCAGCGACGGCCGGACGGTCGTGTTCGAGTGAAGTCGGCCGGAGGCCCCTTCGGGGCGCCCTGGTTGCGCGCGGCGAGCGGACTCAACGTCGTCGCCGACGCCCGCACCCTGCGGGACTGGGAGGACACCCCGGTCACGATTCGGGCCGACACGATGCCGGTGCGGGAGTTCCTCGATCAAATGAAGTACACGGCCGACGAGCTCGACTGGTGCCTCGCGCAAGAGGTGGTCTGGATCGGGTACGCCGATCACCTCCCCGAGAGCCTCGAGCTGCGCTTCTACCAGATCGAGCCGATCCTGGGGGCGGTCGATGGCTACGACAAGGGGCCCGAGGATCTGATCTCGCTCATCATGGAGCTCACCGTGGACGCCCAGCACACGTGGGACATGCAGGGGCGCTGGATCCAGGAGTGGAACGGGCTCGCGCTGATCAACCAGACGCCGGGCGTCCACGCCGAGATCGAGTCGTTCCTCAATCGCCTCTTGAACGACGGTGCACGCGAGGACGAGTCCGCGGGCGCGTGGCGCAAGCAGATGGACGCGGTCCTCGCGCAACGCACGACGGTCTCCGCGGAAGAGACACCGGTCGTGGAGATCGCGGCCGCCCTGTCCGCCCGCCACGGCGTCCAGGTGTGGGTGATGGAGGAGGCCGCGGACGAGACCGTCTCCCTCGTCCTCGCTGACGTCAGTCTGCGCACGGCACTCGAGTGGATCGCTCGCGCGATCGAAGTGAACGTCGTGGTCGATCCGAGCACGATCCGGCTCTCCCACGACTGGCCCACGTCGACGCTCGAGTTCTACGACCTGAGCGAGCTCTACGAGCGCGTGCCCGGCAGCGACGTCGAAGATGTACAGGTGACGCTGGAGGACTTGGTGCGCAACTACATCGACCCCGAATCGTGGGACGCGACCCCGGACTTCCAGATCCACTATTGGGGCGACCAGATGCTGGTCTCGCAGCAGGCCGAGACCCATCCCGAGATCGCAGCGCTCGTCGACGCGTTTACACGCGCATTCGGCGAGTAAGGCGTCGGTCGGGGTGGCTTCGACGGCAGCCGGGCGAAACCAGCCGGGCGGGGGCGAGTAGACTGATCGGAGACCTGGCGGTCCTCGCCCCCACCACCCGAAGCAGCCCCCCCTTGCGCACGTCTTTCCTAGCCGCCCTCGGACTCCTGACCACCGCCACCGCGTCGGCCCAGCTCCAGGAGGGTGACTTCCTCGTCGGCTCGTTCGCGACGAGCCGCTTGAACCACTACCTCCCCGACGGCACGCCCGTGATCCAGGTCCAGGGCGTCAGCGACTTGCTCTGGCAGGGCGCGGCGGTCACCCCCGAGGGCAACTGGGCGACCAGCTTCCGCACGCCTGCGAGCGGCGTGCTGATCTTCGACCCTTCCGGCACGGAGATCAGGCGCTTCACGACCCCCCAGGTCGGACAGCCGGGCGACGTCAACGTGTTCCCCGACGGCACGCTCGCGGTCGTCGACGTGTCCGAGGGCGAGATCGAGTACTACACGCAGCTAGGCGTTTACGTCGGCACCATCTCGACTCCCGCCGGCATCAACGCTCCGTTCGGCGCCACGATCGACACGGACGAGACGATCTGGGTCTGCAACCGCAACGGCAGCCTGGTGTGGCACCTCGAGCGCGACGGGACGCAGCTCCCGCCCGTGGCGACGAGCCCGTTCCCGGCGGACGTCGACATCAGCTACGACGAGACGCTGTGGACCGTGCACGCCGACAGCGGCCGCATCGAGCAGCACACGCAGGGCGGAGCGCTGCTCGGCTCGTTCCCCACTGCCCTGTCCGGCAATGCCGCCGGCATCGCCGTCGCCCCCGACGGATCGGTCTGGGTCGGCTCGTGGACGGAGGGGAACCTGTACCACTACAGCGCCGACGGCGTCGTGCTCGGGGCGTTCCCGATCGCGCTCGGGTCGACCTTCATGACGATTCACAAACGCCGGCTCGGCGTCCGCTACTGCTCGCCCGCGACCCCGAACTCGACGGGCACCCCGTCGCGCCTCACCGCGCGCGGCAGCTCGCGCGTGCAGGACAACGACGTGGAGCTCACGGCCGAAGATCTGCCGCCGGGCGAGTTCGGCTACTTCCTCGTGTCGACCGTGCAGGGCAACTTCCAGCCGCCGGGCAGCAGCGGTGCGATCTGCATCGCCAATCCGATCGGGCGCTACAACCAGATCGCCAACATCATCCAGGGGCCCGTCGGCAGCATCACGATCGACCTCGACGCGCTGCCGACGTCGCCGCCGACGCAGGTCGCTGCTGGCGACACCTGGCACTTCCAGTGCTGGCATCGCGACCCGGGGACGAGCAACTTCACCGACGCTCTGTCGATCACATTCCATTGATGGAAGGTATTCGCGGACGTCAACTGAACAGGATCGCGAGGGCGTCGCTGTGGTTGCTGGTCACGGGCACGTCCCGGAACCAGCATTGGAAGTTCCACGTGTCTCCCGGCTGCACGGCCGTCGGCAGCGCGAGCGGTAGGCCGGTCAGGTCGAGCGTGAGGCTACCACTAGGCCTCTGGATGATTTCGCTGACACGCGAATAGCGTCCACAGCCCTGGCTACAGCCGATGCAGAGGACGCCGGTACTTCCGGGCGGAGTGACCTGGCCGGTGGTCGAGGAGACGATGAAGTAGCCAAACTCGCCGGGCGGAAGCTGGATCGCCGTCAGCGTCAGGTCGTTGTCGGCGATCAACGTGCTGCCCGTCGCGGTGAGCACCGCAGTTCGACCGGTCGAGTTCGGGACGGCCGGACAGAAGCGGTCGCCGTGCTCGCGCTTCTTCTTCACCGCGATGAAGTGTGAGAGGACAGGAATCGGGAAGCTGCCGAGAAAGGTCCCGTCGGGCTCGAAGTGCCACACCGACGACGAGAAGAGGGAGCAAACCCAGAGGGTCCCGTCCGCACCCACCGCGAGCCCCCCGGACGAGGCGCCGGGCATTGTCTGAAACGCGCCCAGCTCCGTCCCATCGGGCGCGTAGTTGTGGACGAATCCCGTCCCCCAGTCGAGACCCCAGAGCGTTCCGTCCGGCGCCGTATCGAGATCGGCGATGCGCCTGGACGCCGTATCGAAGTCGTTCAGAAGCGTCCCGTCCTGCCGGTAGCGCCAGATGTGCCACGAGTTCCTCCCCGCGACCCACATGGTGTCGCTTGGATCGATGTGCAGGCCGAACGGGGTGCCGCCTCCGGCGACATCGATCGTCCGCTGATGCACGCCGGATCCGTCGTACACTTCGATCTTGCCGTTGGGGAAGGAGCTGACCGCGATCGTCCCGTCGGCGAACACCGCGCAGTCGCCGAAGACGCTGGCGACTTCGGGCGTGAGGAAAGACTGAATCAGGCTGCCGTTGGCATCATAGATTTGGATCGACGGCGGAGTCGCGCCGCGCGTGACCCAGCGATCGTCGGGCGTGATGAACGCTCCCCAGCGATCGCTGTCGGCCACCGTCTCCGACACCAGCGTTCCGTCCGGTCGGTGGTGGGCGAGCATGCTGTCGAGATTGACGAGCAAGTCCCCATCCATCATCTGTGCTCCCGCGGAGGCACCGAACGGAAGGCAAGTTGCGAACAAGACTGCGCCTCTGGCCCAATGCGGAAGCTTCATGAGGGACCTCGGATTCGAATACACTCCGTCGCTCCGAGCCTATCACGACCATTCCGTTCCGTTCCATTCCTCAGAGCAGGACCATGACCACCAACGACACCAGGATCACGCCCGCTCCGGACGGACCGTACATCGTCGATGGCATCGACGAGCTGCACGGCGAGACGGGCCCGCTCGAAGCGAAGGACAAGATGGCCCTGTGCCGCTGCGGCGCGTCGAACAACAAGCCCTTCTGCGACGGCCAGCACGCGAAGATCGGCTTCTCGGGCGCGAACACCGCCGACCCGAGCAGCGACAAGCTCGACGACTACGAGGGCGACACAGTCACGATCCACGACAACCGCGGCGCCTGCGCTCACGCCGGGTTCTGCACGGACCGACTCCCGGCCGTCTTCCGGATGAAGCAAGAGCCGTGGATCGACCCGAGCGCAGCCTCGGCCGCCGACGTCGTCCGCGTCGTCAAGTCCTGCCCGTCCGGCGCGCTGCGCACTTCATTCGGCGGCGAGCAGCACCCCGAGCCCACGGGCGCGGCGAAGATCTTCGTCGCCAAGAACGGCCCCTACGTCGTCACCGGCGACTGCACTCTGGAGGGCGCCCAGCCCGGCGCGGGCGTCTCCGCGCAGCGCCGCACTCTCTGCCGCTGCGGCGGCTCGAAGAACAAGCCGTTCTGCGACGGGGCGCACTGGAACGTCCAGTTCGATCCGCCGAGCTAGTGGTGTGAGTCGAAAGTTCGGCGCATTTGTCCGGCCGCTTTCGCGCGGTGGCGGCGTTGCCCCAAGACAGTATCTATCCCTGGTGTGAGTAGCACAGAGGCTACGCACAGAACCCGGCGCCTTGCCCCCACACGA
>JAAELL010000469.1 GCA_024226735.1 bacterium
CCCGCCCGCCGGCGCTCGACTTCGGCACGGGCGCGGTCGAGAGCCGCGCCGAAACGCTCGCGGTCGAAGGGCTTGAGCAGGTAGTCGACGGCGTGGACGTCGAAGGCCTTGATCGCGTACTGGTCGTAGGCGGTGACGAAGACCACGGTCGGCAGCGCGTCCGGCTCGAGGTTGTCGAGCACCTCGAAACCGTCCATCTCGGGCATCTGCACGTCGAGGAAGACCAGGTCCGGCTGCTCGCGCTCGATCGTCTCCAGGGCCTCGCGGCCGTCGCGGCACTCGCCGACGATCTCGACGTCGCCCTCGGGCTCGAGAAAGCCCCGCAGCTTCTCGCGGGCCAACGATTCGTCATCGACCAGGATTGTCTTGATGCTCAAAGCGATATCCTCCGCGGCTCCAGGCCGCCCCTGGATTATCCTGCCGGCGGCGGGCAGGCGGTGTCAGGTTTCGGCCCCGATTGTCACGAAACTGTCAGGGAGCCCCAATGAAGCAGACGTCATTCCCGCGAACGCGGGAATCCATCGTCCGTCATTCCCGCGAAAGCGGACGTC
>JAAELL010000470.1 GCA_024226735.1 bacterium
CTCTCGCTTTGGTCAACTGCATAGCTCTTAACCCTACAGCATTCCTATAGCGTGACAGTAGTTTACAACCCTAGAGCCTTCATCCTACACGCGGTGTCGCTCCGTCAGGCTTGCGCCCATTGCGGAAGATTCTCGACTGCAGCCTCCCGTAGGAGTCTGGGCAGTGTCTCAGTCCCAGTGTGACGGATCATCCTCTCAGACCCGCTACCCGTCATCGCCTTGGTGAGCCGTTACCTCACCAACAAGCTGATAGGCCGCAACCCGCTCCCTCAGCAGCCGCAAAGCCGCCGATTACCTTCCAGTCAATGCTGACTGGAGGACCATCCGGTATTACCCACCGTTTCCAGTGGTTATCCCGGTCTGAGGGGTACGTTGGTTACGTGTTACTCACCCTTTCGCCGCTTTACTCGCCCGAAGGCTTTCGCGCGCGACTTGCATGCCTAATCCACACCGCTAACGTTCGTTCTGAGCCAGGATCAAACCCTTCAGTTGAAGTTGTTTGATGCTTTGGAGTTTTTCAGTCGACCCGCCACATCGAAGCATTGGGCCGGCTGAACACGCTCACTCAGAGTTCAAAGGTCACCCTTGTTTTCAAAGAGCCGAACGAGGAGCACAAGGCGAGCCCCGTGGTGGTCGCTATCGACCTTTGGGGGCCTGTTTGCACAGCGCTTGGCGCCGCGTTCAGGGGGGGCATCATAGGCGCTGGGGGTCCAGCGTCAACGGGGCCCCTAGGAAAACCTGGTGGGGGCGCCACGCGCAAACGTAAACCGTTCGATAGCAATGAGTTAGGAGACGAGGGCGATCTCGATTTCTCAGCCTGATGCACAGCCTCATGCCCCACTGGGGCTCGCCAAGGGGGGCCTGGGCGGCTCGAGGGGGGTCCTAGTGGCCTCGGGGGCCCACAGACCTCCTTCCCATAGCCTTTCGTCACTCCGGTTTGGGCTCCGCATCGGTCGATGCACGGTCACGCCGCTTTGCCCTCCCCCGGCCCGGAGGGGGCCAGGCGGGTCCTCACTTTGCTTCTCTCGTACGAGCCGCTTCCGCCCACCGGACGTGCGGCGGATCGAGCGGCTGCGCCGCCGCCGCTCACGCGTCGTGCGTCGGCCGGGGGGCACTGGGCACTCTGGATCAACGGCTACGAAGCTGAATTCGGCAATAGGAGCTACGGAAGCGACCTGTTCGTGATTCGCGCCGCTCCGCCAACGGTCACGCTCGCGAGCGGGCGTCGCGCGTGTAGAGCACGGGTCGCGAAGTGCCATGCCTGCCGCTGCGACGGAACGACTGGGTTGGGTGGTGCGGGTTGCCGCGCGCGAGGCGGTCTTCGCGCGCGCGGTTCCTGCGCGCGCGGATTCCTCGCACGGCTACGGCGTTGCACCGCGTCACACACACGTGCGCCGTCGCACGCTCGCCGACTCCCCCCTCTCGCTGTCCATCGACGAGCGCGGACACGTCGTCGCCGACGGCGATCTCCGCTTGCGCACGGCGAGCCCGCGGTACATCGCGGAAACGGCACGAGAAGGCGAATGGAGCTCGTTCTCGCCTCTTATGAGGAGAATGCGCAACGACGCTCACTTCACGATTCGTCGCAGCGGGTTGCGGATGCACGTCCCGTTCGACAGACGCGAACGTGGAACTCTACGTCGCCGCGAACCTTCGCGCGCTTCCCCGAAACGGCCCGAACGACTTCGCCGCGTTCTACCGCGCCGCACGCGCGCGGCGAAACCGCGTCACGTAACAACGCCGAGGTGTGCGTCGGCTGGCTCGATGGCAAGCGCGGCCGCATGGTGCGAGCCGCGCGCCGTCGGGGGCAGGCCCGAGCTGCTCTTGCGCACGGCCCACCCGCGGCTGGTGGCCGAGACCGCCGCCCCTTCGCCATCTCGCCCCAGCGCCCTCGGTAGCAGGGCTCCGCAGCGTCCGGGAGGGTGAAACTTGCGGCTCGCTACGGCTGCACGACCACGCGGGCCCCGAGCGGAATGAGGTCGTACAGCACCTCGACCTGCTCGTTCCGCATCCGGATACAGCCCTGGCTGACGCGCTGACCGACGCTCGCGGGGTCCGCGGTGCCGTGAAAGCCGAACGACGTCTTCTCGCCGTCGCGGAACCACGCGATCCAGCGGGTCCCCAGGGGGTTGTCGGGGTGGCCGTAGGGCAGGCTCGGCCCGCCCTGTGGCATCCAGCTCGGCTCGGTCTGCTTCTCCCCCACCAAGAAGGTCCCGATCGGCGTGTCGTGCCCCTCTTTGCCGATCCCGACCTCCCACGCCTGCACGACTTCGTCGCCGTGGCGGTAGAGGGCGATCCGGGAGTCGAGGTCGACGAGTACGTTGGGAGTCTCGGTCGGGATCTTCAGCGTGTCGCCAGGGTGGATGTACTTGCCGACGCGGTTGGCCTTGCGCAGGAGCCCGGCGCAGACGCGCAGTCCCGGGTGCTCGCGCGAGATCGTCTTGCGGATCGAGATCAGGCTCTCATTCGGCTGGACCTCGTACGAGATCGAGGGCCATTCGCCGCGCGGATCGAGACGGTGGTTCTCCTGCACCTCGTTGGCCGAACGCGCCCAAGCGAGGAGGAAGTCACGATGCGGACTCCACGGAGCGTCGATCTCGAGCTGCAGGAGGTCCGAGTAGCAGCGCGCCGCTTCACCGTGCATCCCCGCCCGGCGGGCGTCCTCGGCGCGCCGATCGAGCAGCACCATGCGCATCGCCCGGGCGAGCGGATCACGGCGACCGATGTCCGCGGGCACCGCGCGCGCCTGGGATCCGCCGTCGACGGCGACGCTCGCTCGCAGGAAGCCGAGCTGCGCGGTCGTCACGTCGTCCGCGCCTTCGAGCTCGGTGACGACGTCCTCGCCGTCCCCGCCTCCGCCGACCATCGCCTGCCAGAAGGTGACGATCAGGCGCCGGCGCGTCGCGGGCAGCTCACGCCCCGCACCGTCATTCAGGTAGGCCTCCAGACCGCTTGGATCCTCGCGAATCCAGGCCCCGAGAAGGACCTCGGCAGCCTCCCCACGGTCCCCCAATGGACCGCCAAGGCGGAACGTGGGCTCGTCCTCGACGGACTCGAGGCGCGCGGGCGGCGGCACGCTCGGTGCGCGCTCGCCGAGATCGTTCTCGAGCACTTCGGACACGTCGGAATCCGGCGCCGGGTCCGGGTCGACTTCGTGCTCGGGCTCGTGCCGGATCGTGGCCGGCTGCGGCTCGTGCGAGACGACCTCCGCTTCGTGCTCCGGAGTCGGGGTCGCTTGCTCGAGGCGCTCCTCGTCGCCGGCCGCCTGGGCCGCCGGGGCGAGCTTCGGCCCCGCGACCTCGTCGGTCCCGTCTTCCGGCGTCGAAGGCGGAGCCGTGCTGACTCCGACCCAAATGAGGATGGCGCCTAGCGCCAACAGAAGCATGCCCCTCATGGCTGTTCCATCCGAACCGGTCGTCGCGCGGCCCAACCCGCGCGTCGCCGCCCTTGGTTCGCGAGCATAGCCACGCGGGAAGCCCGATCGAAACGTCTTCGAGCAGAAACGGGCGAGGTCTTGGGCCCCCAAGTCGCGCTTGGCCACGGGCATGGACCGCAGTCCAGTCAGGACCAAGCGACCCCCCAATCGCGCGCTGCAAGCCGCCCTGCTCGGTCCCAACGGCACCAGCCTCGACCAGGCAACATCCCGCTTCGGTCTTCGGCCCCCGAATCCCGCTTTCGTCTCAACGGCGTTGAACCAGGAAGCATCGTAGTTGCAGGGCTGCAAAGCAGCCCTGCAACTACGCGGGGGACCCCGGCACTGCCGTGTCGCAGAGGACCCGGAACCACGTGGTTCCAGGTGGGCCTAGCGAGACGCGGTTCTGCCACGCCCCAACCGGATGGCCCTTGATCAGCGCATTCGGCTCCGGGGTTCTCAGTGATCACCTGCGGCACCAGGATGGCCCCCCTTACACTGAAAGCTAGCAGGCCGGGGGCCGAGCGGCAAATCCTCGGGCGCCTGCAGCGCTCAGGAATCGGCTTGCGGGACGACCGAGATCGAAACTTCGACCGTCGCGCCAGCGATCTCGTGCGAAACGCCGCCGCTCACCGGCGCGTCCAGGTCCGGACAAGCGTGGTCCGCGAGCACCTCCGACGCGATCAAGGACCAGTGCTCGGTCACGGCCTGGGCGACGTCACCGCTCGCCCGGATGTCGACCTCGATTCGATCGTCGAGCTCCAGCCCCATCTCCTTGCGCTGGTTCTGGATGCGGTTGATCAACTCGCGCGCGTATCCCTCTCGGACCAGCTCGTCGGTCAAGGTCAAGTCGAGCGCGACCGTGACCCCATCCGTCGCGTCGACGACGGTCCCCTCGCGCGAAGCACGATCGACGAGCAGCGTGTCGGTGTCGTAGGCGAGGCCGTCGACCGCGGCGCTCGGAAGCGATTCGCCCCCGACGACTCGCGCCAGGTCCTCGCTGGTGAGGGCGGCGACCTCCTTGCGAATGTCACCGAGGCGCTTGCCGAACTTCGGCCCGAGCACGTCGAGGCGCGGGCGCGCCGAGTAGGAGACGAGCTCCGACTCGTCGGCTGAGACGACCAGCCGCTTCACGTTGAGCTCCTCCGCGATCACCTCGGCGGCGCGCTCGAGCGCACTGCGATCCGACGCCTCCTGTGCGACGACGGTCATGGCAGCCAGCGGCTGACGGATCTTGACGTTGTGCTTGGAGCGCAGCCCGCGCCCGAGCGCGACGGCCGTCCGGGCGAGGCCCATGCGCCGCTCCAGCTCGGGATCGACGAGCTCGGCCTGGACCTCGGGATAGTCCTCCAGGTGCACGCTGTCGGCGCCGCCGCCACAGCTCAAGTTGCAGTAGATCTCGTCGGATACGAACGGCAGGAACGGCGCAAGTGCCTTCGAGAGCGTCAGCATCACGTGGTGCAACGTCCGGTAGGCATTCTGCTTGTCGCCGTCCGCCCCGTCGGCCGCGCGCCAGAAGCGCCGGCGGCTGAGACGGATGTACCAGTTCGTTAGATCGTCGATGAAGCCGACGAGGACGGGTACGACGCGGAAAAGCTCGTAGCTCGCCATGTGCTTCTCGACGAGCCCGATCACGGTCTGCAGGCGCGAGAGCACCCAGCCGTCGAGGTCGTTCACCTTCGGATCGGGCGCGGTCCCGTCCGGCTCGTAGCGATCAAGGCAGGCGTAGCGCGTCAGGAACGAGAAAGAGTTCCAGAGCGGCAAGAGCACCGCCCGCACCTTCTCCTGGACCCCCGCCTCGCTGAAGCGCATGTCCTTGGCGTGCACGATCGGCGAATCGATCAAGTACAGCCGCAGCGCGTCCGATCCGTAGCGCTCGAGGACCTCGTTCGGGTCGGGGTAGTTCTGCTTGCGCTTCGACATCTTCTCGCCGTCCTCGGCGAGCACGATGCCGTTCACGATGCAGTTCTGGAATGCGGGCCGATCGTAGAGCGCGGCCGCGAGCACGGTGAGCGTGTAGAACCAGCCGCGCGTCTGATCGAGCCCCTCGGCGATGAAGTCTGCCGGGAAGCCCGCCTCGAAGGTGTCCGCGTTCTCGAACGGGTGATGGCGCTGCGCGAAGGGCATCGAGCCCGACTCGAACCAGCAGTCGAAGATCTCGGGGATGCGGCGGTAGGTGCCGTGGCACGATGCGCAGCTCCAGGTGTGCCCGTCGACGAAGTGCTTGTGCAGGTCGTCGACCGACTCGCCGACACGCTGCTCGAGCTCGGCGACCGACCCGATGCACTCACACTCGCCGCAGCCGTCGCAGATCCAGATCGGGATCGGCGTGCCCCAGTAGCGGTTGCGGCTGAAGTTCCAGTCGCGCGCGCCCTCGAGCCAGTTGCCGAAACGTCCCTCGCCGATCGTCTTGGGCACCCAGTGGATCGCGCGGTTGGCGGCGAGCATCGACTGCTTCACCGGCTCGATGCGCATGAACCACGTCTCGAGCGCCATGTAGATCAGCGGCGTGTCGCAGCGGTAGCAGTGGGGGTAGTTGTGATCGAGCGTGCGCCGCTCGACGAGTGACCCGGCGGCCTTCAGCGCGTCGAGGATCGGCTTGTCCGCGTCCTTCACGCCGATCCCCGCGAAGTCGGGCACCTCGTCCGTGAAGCGCCCGTCGGGGCCGACGGCGCGGAATACGGGCAGCTCGTGGGCCTGGCCGACTTGGAAGTCGTCCTCGCCGAACGCAGGCGCCATGTGCACGATGCCGGTGCCGTCCTCGGTCGTGACGAAGTCACCGACGAGAACGGTGTACTGCGCGCCGCCAACGCGCGGCTGGAACTCGAAGAGCGGCGTGTAGGCGAGCCCCGCGAGCTCGGAGCCCTTGTAGCGCTTCACGACGTCGTCGCCTGGGAGCTCGGGGAAGTACTGCGGCACGCGCGCCTCGGCCAGGATGGCGTTGCGCCCGTCCGCACGACGCACCTCGACGTAGTCGACGTCCGCCCCCACCGCGACGGCCGTGTTCGAGGGCAGCGTCCACGGCGTCGTGGTCCACAGCCACAGCTCGGCGTCCTCGCGCCCCTCGAGCGCCACGCGCACGGTGACGCTCGGATCCTGGCGCATCTGGTAGCCGCCGGGCTGGTTGAGCTCGAAGTTGGAGAGCGGCGTGCCGCAGCGCGTGCAGTAGGGCTGGATGCGAAAGCCCTGGTAGATCAGGTCCTTCTTCCACAGCTCGGAGAACGCCCACCACACCGACTCCATGAAGTCGCGGTCCATCGTGCGGTAGCCACCCTCGAAGTCGATCCAGCGGCCCAGGCGGCGGATCGTCTGCTTCCACTCCGAGGTGTACTTGAGCACGATCCCGCGGCACGCCTCGTTGAAGGCGTGCACGCCGTGCTCCTCGATGTCGCGCTTCTCCTTGAGCCCCAGGTCCTTCTCGGTTGCGTTCTCGACCGGCAGGCCGTGGCAGTCCCAACCCCAACGGCGCTCGACCCGATGGCCGCGCATCGTCCAATAGCGCGGGACGGTGTCCTTGATGATGCTCGCGACGAGGTGGCCGTAGTGCGGCAGCCCGGTCGCGAACGGCGGACCGTCGTAGAAGGTGTAGGTCTTCGAGGCGGGACGTTCGTCGACGCTGCGCTCGAAGATGCGGCCCTTCTCCCACTCATCGATGCGAAGGACCTCGAGTGCGGGGAACGAGACGTTGGGGTCGACGGGTCGGAGCGGCATGGAGCTCCTCGTTGGGAGATGCGATCGGGGGGAAGGATCCTTCAGGCGCCGCGGGCGCCCTCCAGGATGCGTTGGACTCCGAGACGCGCGAATTCCTCGCGCAGGCTCTCACGGTAGCGGCCCTTGAGGCCGATCTCCGTCCGGCTCATCGAGTCGACGAGGTTCTGGACGAACGGGCTGTCGTGCGACTGCTCGCGCATCTCGGCGAGGACCGGCTTGCGTGCCTGGCCAGAGCGGAAGATGCGCTTGTAGGCGTCGCGCAGGCGGTCGCGCTCCTCCTCGGCGACGCCTCCACGCTTGAGACCGACCACGTTGACGCCGCGCACGCGGCTGTCGTGGCCCTCGACGATCATGTACGGCGGCACGTCGCGCGACATGCGCGTCATCGCGCCAATGTACGAATAGGCGCCGATCGTGCAGAAGTGCACGGCTCCGGCCATGCCCGAGATGTTCGCGTGGCGCTCGACGAGCACGTGACCGGCGAGCAGCACGCCGTTCGAGAGGATGCAGTGGTCCTCGATCTCGCAGTCGTGTGCGACGTGGCAGCAGGCCATGATCAGGTTGTCGTCACCGATCTTCGTCAGTCCGCCGCCCTTGACCGTGCCGCGGTTGATGGTGACGAACTCGCGGATCGAGTTGCGATCTCCGATCTCGAGCCGCGTCGGCTCGCCCTGATAGGACAGGTCCTGCGGCGCCGTCCCGAGGCTCGTCTGTCCGGTGACCACGTTGTCGGCGCCGATGCGCGTGACGCCGTCGATCACTACTTGCGGGCCGAGCCGCGTGCGATCGCCGATGCGCACCTCGCGGCCGATCACCGTGTAGGGACCGACCTCGACCTCGACGCCGAGCTCGGCGCCGTCGGCAATCACTGCGGTGGGATGAATCCGTGTCGACATGGGTTCTGCCTCTACCTCTGCCTCAGGTCTCGATCATCGTGAACATCAAGACCGCCTCGCAGACCTTGTTGCCTGCGACGCTGCCTTCCCCCCTGACCTGCACGGTCTCGCCCTTCACCCGAAGGGTCTCGACCTCGATCCGAAGCTGATCGCCCGGTGTCACGCCGCCCCGCAGCTTGACCTTGTCGATCGACCAAAGGACCGCGAGCTTTCCGCTGTATTCCAACCGGCGCAGGAGCAGCATCCCCGCGAGCTGCGCCATCGCCTCGAGCTGCAGGACGCCAGGCATCAGCGGCGTGCTCGGGAAGTGCCCTTGGAAGTAGGGCTCGTTGATCGTCACGTTCTTGATCCCGACCGCGCGCCGGAAGCCGTCGACCTCGAGGACGCGGTCGATCAACAGGAACGGGTAGCGGTGCGGAAGCTGGCGCAGGATCTCGCGGATATCGAGGCCCGACTCACGCTGGATCAGACCGCCGGTCTCCTTGGCCTGCATCACGTCGAGCAGCCTGCGCACGAGCTCGGCGTTCGTCTTGTGGCCCGAACGGGTCGCGATCACGTGCGCCGAGAGCCGCGCGCCCAACAGGTGCAGGTCGCCGAGCAGGTCGAGCATCTTGTGCCGCACCGCCTCGTTCGGCATCCGCATCACGGTGTCCGGATCGCCGAGCACGACCGTGTTCTCGCGATTCGCGCCCTTGCCGAGGCCCGCCGCCTGCAGCGCCTCGACCTCTGAGGCGAGGCAGAACGTGCGCGCCGACGCGAGCTCGCGCTCGAACGTGTCGGGGTCGAGGTCCATCTGTAGCGAGCCGCTCTCGACGCCGGGCTCGTCGAAGGAGGCGACGTACTGCAGCGTCAGCCCCTCCTTCTCCGTAGGCAACGCGACCAGGGTCGCGTCGCCGTCGCGCACGAAGACGGGCTGGTCGAGCTTGAAGACCTTCGCGTCGACGCGCTGCTCGACGAAGCCCGCCTGCTTCATCAGGTCGAGGAACGGCAGCGCGCTACCGTCGAGCCCGGGAAACTCCGAGCCCGAGAGCTCGACCTTGACGTTGTCGACCTCCACGCCGGCGCAGGCCGCCAGGAAGTGCTCGACGGTCTCGATCTCGGTCCCGTCGCGCAACAAACGCGTGCGACGGTCTTTCGGGTTGTGGTAGGTGATGTGCGCGGGGACCACGGGCGCGTCCGGCAGATCGGTGCGCACGAACTCGATCCCGGTGTCCTGGGGAGCGGGCAACAGGCGTGCCTGCACCTTGTCCCCCGAATGCAGGCCCACGCCCGAGAACTCGACGGCGGTGCGGAGCGTGCGCTGCTTGCGGTTCAAGGACCCGACTCCGCTTCGAGCTCCTCGACGCGGCGCTTGAGCTCGCGCACTTCGCGCAGCGTCTCGGCGACGCGCTTGAGACCCAAGA
Source organism: bacterium (assembly GCA_024226735.1). Taxonomy (GTDB): domain Bacteria; phylum Planctomycetota; class UBA1135; order UBA1135; genus JAAELL01. The sequence continues at coordinate 9,423 of JAAELL010000470.1, forward strand.
GGTTCTTGAGCTGTTCGGCCTTGGGTCCGGCGGGAACGCCGAACACCTCTTCGCCCGGCGCGACGTCCTTGAAGACGGCGCTCGCGCCTCCGAGCCGTGCGCCCGCACCGATCTCGAGATGGCCCGCGCAAGCCGCCTTCCCGGCGAAGATCGCGCCGCGGCCAACGCGCGTCGAGCCCGACACTGCGCTCTGTGCGAGGAACATCGCCCCCTCCCCCACCTGCACGTTGTGGGCGAGGTGCACGAGGTTGTCGATCTTGACCCCTCGTCCGATGCGCGTCGCGCCAAAGCGCGCGCAGTCGATCGTCACGTTCGCGCCGACCTCGACATCGTCCTCGAGGACGACGGTGCCCGCCTGCGGCGTCTTCTCCCAGCCGTTCGGAGTCGGCTCGAAGCCGAAGCCGTCCGCACCGAGCACCGCGCCGGCGTGGATCAAGCAGCGCGCGCCGACTCGCACGTGCGCGTAGAGCACCGCGCCGGGGTGCACGACCGTGCCGGGACCGATGTCGACGCCAGCGCCGATGGTGACGTTCGGGTGCAGCACGGCGCCGCTCGCGATCCGCACGCCGGGTCCGACGACACACAGAGGGCCGACGGAGGCATCGCTCGCGATCTCGGCACTCGCGTCCACGACGGCGGACGCGTGCACGCCGGGCACGACGCTCGGCTGCTCGGGGGCGAAGGCCAGGATCACCCGACTGAAGGCGCGCCCCGGATCGTCACAGACGAGGAGCGCCAGCCCCTCGCGCTCGACCTCGACATCCTCGCGCACGAGCACTGCCGCGGCACGGGTCTCGGCGAGCTGAGTCAGGTAGCGGCGGTCGGTGAGAAAGCTGATCTCATCGGGCCCCGCCTCGGCCAAGGAGGCCGGGCCGGAAACGACCCGCGCGCCGTCCCCGGTGAGCGTTGCACCACAGAGTTCGGCAATTTCGGAGAGTGTTCGCGGAGTCATTCGAGAGGCACCCGACACGGGTTCGACGGCCCCCTACTGCGCGGAGGCCTGAGCGCGCGCGTGAGGTGTAGCGCAGGGCCCGGGCCGTGTCAATCGAAGTGCAAGTACCGTGCCTGCACTTACCGGTAGCTAATCCGGAAGGAGAAGACGTCGAGCTCGTCGTTGTCCCCTTCCCGCAGGGGCCAGCCGAAGTTGATCGCCAGCGGGATCGGGTGGGTCAGGCCGAGGCCGAAGCCGGCCGAGATCCGTAGCTCCTCGGGATCCAGCTCGAAGCTGTCGGGGTCCAGGATGCCCCAGTCGACGAACAGGATGCCGCGCACCATCTCGCGCCGGCGCGAGGTGCCGGGGATCGGGGTCGCGTACAGCGGCTGGCGGTACTCGAGGGTCCCGCGCACCATCGTCTCGCCCCCGGTCGCCGCATCCTCGGTGCCGGGTCCGACGCGCCGGAAACGGAAACCGCGCAAGTGGGTCGAGCCGCCGAGGAAGAAGCGCTCCCCGTAGTGGACGAAGTCGGTGTCGTCGTAGGGGTGCGCGACGCCAGCACCGAGCCCCAGATAGGCGCCCGGACGCACGCCGTCGTCCTCGCTGCCGAACTGGATGTAGTAGTCGTAGTTCGCCTCGCTCTTGATCATGTCTTGGTCACCACCGATCGGCCCGCCGTAGAAGTTGTTGTTCAGGCGGAAGTAGTGACCGGACGACGGTGCGAGCCGGTTGTCGAGGGAGCTGCGCCGGTAGTCGAGATTGACGCCGAAGAACTCCTGATCGCCGGCGTCCGCCGAGTCGATCAGCTCGCGCGGAAGAACGTCGTCGTCGTCGAGGTCGCTGACGTCGAGCTTCTGGTAGATCGGACCGCCGCGCAGAGAGCTGTCGCCCTGGCCGAACAGGCGCGACACGATCAGCTTGCCGCGCAGCCGCTCCTCGTCGTGCGTCGAGAAGCGGCGCTCGCGCAAGACACCCTCGAAGGTCATTCCCGTGCGATCGAAGTGCGTGCCGAAGACGTCGGGGTGGCTGTAGAGCAGGCGCCCGTAGTTCACCTCCGAACCGGGCGAGAGGTCGATCGCGAACGTCTCGCCGTTGCCGTGGAAGGCCTCCTTGCGGTAGACCTCGCCGAACACGCGCCACGGCGCGGTCGGCTGGCGGCTGAAGTCGAAGTTGCGCATCGTCAGCGAGATCAGCCCGACGACGCCGCTGTCGCTGGCGATGCCGCCCGAGAGCGCCAGGTCGACGACGCGCCCCTCGGTCAGCTGAAACTCGACGTCGACGGCATCCGGGTCGCCCGGAACCTCCTTGACGAGGTAGATCTCGAGCGGGTGCCGCGGATCGTTGCGATCGGCGAAGTAACCCGTGCCGCGGATGCGCGCCAGCGATCGGTCCAACTCGCGCATGTTGGCCACGGTGCCCGGGAGCGCACTGATCTCGCGCCGCACGACCTTGTCCCGCGTCGACGTGTTGCCGGACACCGACACCTCGCGGATCGTGCGCTTCTGCCCCTGGCGGATGCGATAGACGACGTGCGTCTCGGCCTTCTCCGGATCGTGCCAAACGTCGGGCACCAGGAAGTCCCAGCCGTTCGCCTGCTCGGGACGCTCGAAGAGGATGCTCGCGAGGTGGCCGCGCTCGCCGTAGTAGTTGCGCAGCTCGCGCTCGTCGTACTCGAGGCGCGCCTTCTCGAAGGGGACGCCGGGCCGAAGCTGGAGCTCGGCCAGGATCTCCTCGCGCGGGAACAAGAGCTCGGTTTCCTCCAGGCGCGGTCGGCCGCCGGGGACGGGCACGGGCTCGTAGGCCACGAGGTCGATCGTCGCGACGCGGTAGAGCGGCCCCTCGTCGACCAGCACGTGCACCTGCACGCGGTCACGGGTGTCGTTGAATTCGAGTCGCTCGATCTCGACCTTCGCGTCGCGCCAGCCACGGTCGCGGTACACCTGCCGCATCGCGAGCAAGTCGCCCTGCAGCCGCTCTTCGACAAATGACTTGCCCCACCAGCGGAAGAGGCCGCGCCCCTTGGTCTCGAGCTTCGCCAGGCTGCGCAAGCCGCCCTTCCAGAACAGAAAACCCGTGTCGGGCAGGCTGTCGTTGCCGCGCACGTGGATCGCGGTCGTGCGCACCTTGGGGCCCTCGCGGATCTCGAAGAGCACGCGGCTCGCGCCTTCCGAGCCGGCCTCGGCGCCGCTCACGCGTGGCTCAACCTCGACGAAGTAGAACCCCTGCTGCCGGTACGCGCGCGTCAGGCGGAAGGCGACCTTCTCCTTCTCGTGCAGGTAGATCTGCGCCCGGTCGCCGAGCTCGGCCCATTCGCGCAGCTTTTCCTCGTCGTACGACGCGTTACCGACGAAGCGCGGAGCGAAGTCGACGGCCATCTCGCGCACCGTCACGATCAGCCGGATGCCATCGCCCTCCTCCACGGCTCGCTGTCCGAGCACGAGGATCCCGAACTCGTCCCACACCCTCCGGATGCCCTCGTCGAGCCGCTTGAAGCGTTGGCCGATGCGAATCCCGAGTGACGCGGCGACGCGGCCGGGGTCGTAGCTGATCAGGCCTTCGCGCTCGGTCTTGCCGTCGGCCTCGATGCTGCGGAATTCGAGCGCACGGATGATCGGCCCCTCGGGCTCGGCCGGAACCTGGCGCTGCGCCCCCTCCTGCGCCCCCTCCTGCGCCCCCTCCTGCGCCCCCTCCTGCTCCCCCTCCTGCTCCCCCTCCTGCTCCCCCTCCTGCGCCGGCGGCAAACTCGGCGACGCGAGCGCCAAGGCCGGCGTCACCCACATGACGCAGAACGACAGGAGGGCCGAGAGACTGGTCAAGGTCAAGGTCAAGGTCAAGGTCAAGGTCAAGGTCAAGGTCAAGGTCAAGGTCAAGGTCAAGGAGAACTACGACAGGGAGATCGGCTCGGCCATCGATGGCGCCGGGTTCTCGAAACGCAGGATGCTGCCGCGGAACTGGAGCTTGGCGCTCCCGGTGGGACCGTTGCGCTGCTTCGCGCAGATCACCTCCGCCTTGCCTTTGTTCTCCTCGGTCTGGTTGTAGTACTCGGCCCGGTACAGCATCAGCACGACGTCCGCGTCCTGCTCGATCGAGCCAGATTCGCGCAGGTCGGAGAGCTGCGGTCGCTTGTCCTCACGGGACTCGACGGCGCGCGACAGCTGGGACAGCGCGAGCACCGGCACCTCGAGCTCGCGCGCGAGCTCCTTCAGGGAGCGCGAGATCAGGCTGATCTCCTGCTGGCGACTCTCCGCCTTCGCGGTCATGAGCTGCAGGTAATCGATCACGATCATGTCGAGGCCCTTGTTCGCCTTGACGCGCCGCGCGCGGCTGCGGATCGCCATGATCGAGAGCCCCGGCGTGTCGTCGATCAAGAGTCTCATGTCGCGCAGCTCGCCCGCCGCGGTCCCGAGATCCGTGTACTGAGCGCGGTCGATCTTGCCCGAGCGCAGGCGGTGCGCGTCGACCCGCGCGCGCGAGCACAGCATCCGCTGGCAGATCGACAGGCGCCCCATCTCGAGGCTGAAGAACAGCACGACCGGCATGTGCTCGAAATGGTCGGGCTTGTGCGATGCCGCGTGCTCCATCAAGTTGAGCACGAACGCCGTCTTGCCCATCGAAGGACGCGCGGCGATGACGGTCATCTCGCCGGGATTGAATCCGCCGAGCATGTCGTCGAGTTCGTAGAACCCGCTCGGCACACCCGTCAGCTCCCCGCGCCCCGAAGCGGCGTCGATGCGCTGGAACGCCTCGTTCAGGACATCGGCCATCGCCACGGCGCCGCCGCGGTCGCGCTCCTCGGACAGCTTGAAGATGCGGTGCTCGGACTCGTCGAACAGCTTCTCCAGCGTCTCCTTGTCCGGATGCGCCGTGTAGGCCGAGTCGATGATGCCCGTCGCCTCCTGGATCAGCCCGCGCAGGTTCGCGGTGTGCGCCACGAGCGCTGCGTGGTGCAGAACGTGCGCGGCCGAGCTGACGACGGCGGTGAGCTCCGCGAGATAGGCGTGGCCGCCGACCTGCGCGAGCGTGTCGTCCGCCTTGAGCGCGGAGGCCAGGGACACGAGGTCGATCGCGGTCGCCTTGTCGGCCAGCTCGACGAGCTTCCCGTAGGCGATCCCGTTGCGCTTGCTGAAGAACGCCTCGGGCGCGAGGAACTCGGCGACGTCCGCGATCCGGTTCGGCGCGATGAGCAGCGCCCCGAGCACGGCTCGCTCCGCGTCCTCGTTGTGCGGCGGTACGCGCCCCCGCAGAGTCTGACCGGGTTCGCTCACGTGGGGTCCGACGCCGTAGTCGCCTGTGCTCTCGTCCAGTTCCACCGCTTGATCTTGTTTTCTGGGTTCAACGGCTGACGCCTTTGAGACCAATGATTCCGATTCTGGGTTCAACGGCTGACGCCTTTGAGACCAATGATTCCGATTCCGGGTTCAACGGCTGACACCTTTGAGACCGACGCCTGGCGAGCATACCGATCCGAGGTCGCGTGATCCCGGACTCGTCCGCACCTTCGTCGGGGAAACGCCACAACCCCTTGGCGCCCAGGCACCGGTAGACGAGTACGGCCCCGGCCGGACGCGAGGTCCAACCGGGGCCGTGTGTGGAAAGCGTGTGGACGAGCTGTGGGCGAGCGCTCCCGCGCTAGGCCTCGGCGCCCACGAGCACCGTGATCTCGGCGAACTCGTCGCCGTGCACGTGCACGCGCACCTTGTGCTCGCCGATTTTCTTGATCGGCGTCTCGAGGCGGACGCTCTTCTCATCGACCCCACGACCCTCGGCCGCGCACAGCTGCGCGACCGTCGCCGCGTTGACCGACCCGTAGAGGTGGCCGCTCTCGTCGGCCTTGCCAGAGGTCGACACGACCAGCTTCGAGAGCTGCTCGACCGTCGCCGCCACCTCGGCCGCGTGGGCGGCCTCTTCGGCCGCGAAGCGAGCCACGCGGCGGGCGATATGCTTCTTGTTGTCGTCGGTCGCGGGGATTGCGTGGTTGTAGGGCAACAGGAAGTTGCGGGCGTATCCGGGAGCGACCCGGACGACGTCACCGCAGCGTCCCAACCCGTCGATATGGTTGCGAAGGAGGACTTCGACGTTCTTCATTTCGCCTATCTCCGATCAGCCCACGAAGGGCAGGAGGGACACGTGGCGTGCCCGCTTGATGGCCTTCTTGAGCTGCCTTTGGCACTGGGTGCAGAAACCGGTGCGGCGGCGGGAGAGGATCTGCCCCTGCGGGGTCAGGAACTTCTCGAGGTACTCGACGCTCTTGTAGTCGATGATCGGGTCGTCGCAGTTCTTGCTGGCGATGACGCCACGGACTCGGCGTGCCATGGTCTAGGCCTCCCCCTTCTCGGGCGTTGTCGTCTCGGGCGTTGTGGTTTCGGGCGTTGTGGCTTCCGTCGCGGGCGTTTCCGTCGCAGGCGCTTCGGTCGCAGGCGCTTCGGTCGCAGGCGCTTCGGTCGCAGGCGCTTCGGTCGCAGGCGCTTCGGTCGTGGCAGCCTCGGCGGTCTCCGCCGGCTTCTCGGCGCCGTCCGTCGCACCCTCGGCCTTGGTTTCGGTGGACCCTTCCTTGCGGTCCCCGTCCGAGGGTCGGCCGCGTCGGTCCCCGCGCGGTGAATCTTCTTGCTCGGCCTCGTCCGAGGGGTCCGGCGCGTCGTCCGCGAGCGGCTCGGGGGCGACGTAGCTCGAATCCAGCTCAGCGTCCGAGAGGGCTTGCTCGCCCTCGGGCACTTCGTCGACGCAGAGCGAGATGTAGCGCATCACGTTCTCCGACAGGTCGAAGTCGCGCCGCATCGCGGTGATCGCTTCGGGCGGGAGCTCGTAGTACGTCAGAAGGAACGTCGCCCGGCGGTTGCTCCCGATCGGGTACGCGAGCCGGCGCTCGCCCCAACGGCGCGCGGTCTTCACCGAGCCACCGTGCTTCTCGAGCATGCCGGTGACGTACGACTTCGCTTCCTTCCAACCTTCACGCACCACCTGATTCTCCAGGAGGAACATGCCTTCGTAGATCTGTGTCAATTCGTCTTCTCCAGGTGTTGCGGCCCCGATTCACTCGGAGTCCCGGCTCCAGCGGCTGTGGAACCGCGTCATGCACTTCTCGATGTCGCCGGAGAGGAGCCAGTCGAGGATGGCCTCGCTCGCCTCCATCACGGAGATGTCGATTTCGACCCGCTCCTTCTCGGAGAACGGTTCGAGCACGTGACGCGCCGCGTCGGTTCTGGGGCGCCCGATCCCCACGCGCACGCGCGGGTGTTCGTTCGATCCCAATGAGGTGTGAATGGATCGCATGCCGTTGTGGCCGCCGTGCCCCCCGAGGGGACGGATGCGCACGATGCCGACGTCGAGGTCCATGTCGTCGTAGACGACCAGGAGTCGCGCCGGATCGAACGCCTCGGTTCCGTCCGCCCCTGGGCTCCAGGCGGAGCTGACCAGATGGCGGGTGAGAGGCTCGACCACGTCGCCGGAGCGGTTCATGAACGTCGTCGGCTTCACCAGGAGCGCGTCGGGATCCTCCAGACGCGCCCAAGTGAAGGACTTGGGCCCACGAAAGCCGTCCAGCGCGGCTGCTTTCCGAAAGAGCTCCCCCTCGTGCTGCGCCAGTCGCTCGAGCACCTCGAACCCGACGTTGTGTCGAGTGCCGGTGTACTCCGCTCCTGGGTTGCCGAGTCCGACGACGATCCGGGTCACCGAAAGGTCTCCTGAGTCGACGGGTCGTGAGGGATCCCCCCGCCCTGGGGTCAGGACAGAGGGGCGAACAGGATACGGATCGCTCCGCCAGAAACAAGCTCGGGCCTGGACCCTGGTGCAGACCGTAGGGTCCAGGCGGCTCGAACCCGTCCGCGCGGATCAGTCCGAGGGACCGTCGTCCTCGGCCTTCTTCTCGCGCTTCTCCTCGGACTCGATGATCGGCTCGACCGACTCGTCCTCGTCGGTGGTCTCCTCGACCTCGGCCTTCGGCGCGGCGATGACCGCGATTTCGAAGTCCTCGGACATGCCGAGCGAGATCCCCTCGGGGAGCTCGAGGTCCCCGGTCTTGATGTGCGCCCCGGCGGCGAGGCCGTTGATGTTGACCTCGATCGAGTCGGGGATGATCGAAGGCAGGCAGCGGATCGTGATGTGGGTGACGTTGTGGTTCAGGATGCCCGAAGTCACCTGGCCGTAGAACGAGAGCTCGACCTCGCTCTCGGTCTCCACGCCGCGCACGACGCGCTTGAACTCGACGTGGGCGATGCGGTCGCCCAGCGCGTCCCATTGCAGCTCGCGCACGAGCGCGGCCTCGCTGTCGCTGCCGATGTCGAGATCGAACAGGTGGACGTGGGCGCGGCGCGCCGCGAGGAAGTCGTCCTCGGCGAAGTGCAGATTGACGTGAGCGTGCTCGCCGTCGGTCTGCAGGGTGCCGGGGATGCGGCCCTGGCGCCGCAGCTTGCGGGCATCCCGACTGCCGACCTTCTCACGCACCTCGCAACTGATGTTTCCGCTGGCCATGGGAACTCCTGGATGGTTCGTCGCCCGCTCCGGGGCGCACAGGGTTCGAGCGACCGACGGCCGCTACTCGAAGAGGGAACTGATCGATTCCGATCTGTGGATGTTCTTGATCGCGTGGGCGATCAGCGGCGCCAGGCTGCAGATCTGGAGCTGCTTGGGGCTGCGATCACCGGGCGGAATGGTATCCGTGACCAGGATTTTGTCCACCGGGGCGGCGTCCAATCTTTCGACCGCGGGGCCGCAGAACACGGCGTGGGAGACCGCGATGATGATCTTCTGGGCCCCGCTCTTCTTCAGGATCGAGGCCGCCTGGCTGATCGAGCCCCCGGTCGAGATCAGGTCGTCGACGATGACGCAGTCGCGGCCCTCGACGTCGCCGATCACGTGCTCGATGACGGTCTCCGAGCCCGAGATGCGCCGCTTGTCGACGATCGCGAGGTCGGCGCCGTCGAGCCGCTTGGCGTAGGCCCGGGCCATCTTCGTGCCCCCCACGTCCGGGGTGACGACCACCGGATCCTTCAAACCCGAGCTCTGGATCGCCCCCAGGAGCACCGGGCGGGCGTAGAGGTGATCGACCGGGATGTCGAAGAAGCCCTGGATCTGGGCCGCGTGCATGTCGACCGTCATCACGCGCTCGGCGCCGGAGGCGATCAGCGTGTTGGCGACCACCTTGGCGCTGATCGGCACCCGGCCCTCGTCCTTGCGGTCCTTGCGGGCGTAGCCGTAATACGGCATCACGGCCGTGATACGGCCCGCGCTCGAGCGCCGCAGGGTGTCGAGCAGGAGCAGGAGCTCGGTCCAGTTCTCGTTGACCGGCGGGCACGTCGGCTGCAGGACGAACACGTCGCGCCCGCGCAGGTCCTCGCCCACTTTGATGTCGATCTCGCCGTCCGGAAAGCGCCCCACGTGGGCGTCGGCGAGCTCCATGTCGAGCCCGCGTGCGATTGCCTGGGCGAGTTCGGGATGGGCGTTCCCGGCGATGAGGGTGATCTCTTCGAGGCTCGACATGGGGGCGGCCCGGGGGCCAGTCGGGTTGGAGGAGCGGAACGGGGGGGGTCCGTTGGAGGATCAGTCGTTCTTGCCGGGGCTCGGCGGACCGAGCCGCCGCGCGGGAAGCCCGATCCAGGTTTCACCCGGCGCCAGCTTGGCAGTGCGCGTCACCACGGCCCCGGCGCCGGTCGTCGTGCCGTCCGGCAACCGGTTGGGGGCGACGATGATCGTCCCGCTGCCGACGAACACGCCGTCGCCGACGTCGGTCGTGTGCTTCTTCTTGCCGTCGTAGTTGGCGAAGATCGTCCCGGCACCGATGTTCGTCTTCTTGCCGACGTTGGTGTTTCCAAGGTAGGAGAGGTGCTTGGCTTTGGAACCCTCGCCGATGTGCGACTGCTTGCATTCGGTGAAGTTGCCCACCTCGGCCGCATCGGCCAGGACCGTCCCCACGCGCAGGTGCGTGAAGGGCCCGACCTCGCACCCCGCGCCGATCGTCACGCCCGAATGGATGACGGTGCAGGGCAGGATGTGGGTCCCGGCGCCGATCTCGACGCCGTGCTCGACGAAGGTCGTGGCGGGGTCCTCGATCAGGACGCCGTTCGCCATGTGCTCCTCGAGGATGCGCATCTGCAGCGTCGTGCGCGCCTCGGCGAGCTCGGCCATGCTGTTGACGCCACGCGCCTCGGCGCGGTCGGTCAGCACGACCGGAGCGACCGTGCGCCCCGCCCCCACCGCCATCCCGACGAGATCGGTGATGTAGTACTCCTCTTGGGCATTGTCGTTCGACAGGTTGGGCAGGTCCGCCCGCAGCGCCGCCCCGTCGAATGCGTAGACGCCGAGGTTGATCTCGTCGATGGCCCGCTGCTCGAGGGAAGCGTCCTTCTCCTCGACGATCGAGCTGACCCCGCCGGCCGCGTCGCGCACGATCCGGCCGTAGCCGTGGGGCTCGGCGACGCGCATCGTCAGCATCGCGGTCGAGCCCGCCCCGGCCTCGCCCTGGGCCGCCAGCAGCGCCTCCAGGCTCGAGGGGCAGAGGAGCGGCATGTCGCCGTAGAGGACGACGACGCGTTCGGTGCCCTCGGGCACGACGGTCTGGGCGACCTGCATCGCGTGGCCGGTGCCGTGCTGGGGCTCCTGGACGACGCATTCGAGCGCATGGTCACCGGCCGCGGCACGCGCGGCCTCCGCGACCTGTTCGGCGCCGTAGCCGGTGACGAGCACGATCCGCTCGGGGTCGAGCGTGCGCGCCAGGTCGATGACCCAGGCGATCATCGGTCGGCCACAGAGCGGGTGGAGCACTTTCGGCATCGTGCTCCGCATGCGCGTGCCCTTGCCGGCCGCGAGAATGACGACGGTCGTGGAGGAGCCCATGGGGGCGTGATCCTGCGATATTCGGACGGAGGAGCCGAGTGCCGGGGGCAGTATTTTTAGCCCGCCCGCGGGAACAATTCACCCAGCACCTCGGTGAGCGTGTCCCGGTAGCGCTCGCTCACGAACAGGTGATCGCGCGAGAAACCGCAGACGGCCCCCACGGGCACACCCGCCCCGGCCAGCCGACCCGTCACGCGCGCCAGGAACCCGACGACCTCCCACCCCATCGGCGCATCGAAGCGGACCCACACGAGCCCCCGCTCGACGCTCGCGGCCGGATGCCGCGCCAGCAGGTCCGCGAGCTGCTCCTCGCGCACGAGCAGGCTCGTCTCCCCCGCCTCGCACACCAGCTGCGCGGGGGGTGCGAGCGCGGCCAGGTCGCCGCCGTCGGGCGGCTCGGGGAAGCCCAAGAGGGCGAAGCGTCCCGGCTCGATGCGCCAGGACATCGAGGCGAGCGCCGTCTCGAGGTCGGCGGCGGGGGTCGGGTTTTGGTCGTGCGGAACCATGGCGGGAATGGCGGGTTCGAGGGTAGCGTCTCGTTCGTCCCATCGCCCCTAGAGCTCTCCCCCCATGAAGGCACTCTCCCTGATCGGCTTCGCCCTTGTCCCCGCCGCATTCGTGCTCGGCACGTTCATCGATGCCGAGCGCCCCTCCCAGGCGGCGCAGGAACCGGCCGCGCTCGCGCCGGAGCCCGAGCGAGCCGCACCGAACCGGGTCGCCGCCCTGTCCAGGACCGTCGAGCGGCTCGTTCAGCGCATCGACTCCCTCGAGGCCGAGGTCGAGTCGCAGCGGGCGCGTGCGGAGCGCAGGGCCGTCGAGCCCACCTCCGAGACGGTCGCGCCACTCGCCGCGACCCCCACTGCGCCGACCCGCGACCAGATCGCGCGCGTCGTCGAGGACCTGGATCAACAGAAGCGGCTCGAGCGCGAGGCCCAGCGCGAGCAGAAGATCGTCGACGCGACGGTCGGCCGCGCCACCAAGGTCGCACGGTTCGCCAGCCTCGACCCCGCGAGCGAGAAGGTCCTCGCCGACCTGATGCTCACCGAGCGCGACCGCTACGGCCAGCTGCGCACGGAGCTCGCCGACCTCCCCAAGAAGCAGCGCAAGGAAGCCCTACGCATCGGGATGGAGGACATGCGCGCCTGGCGCTCGGAACAGCTCGCGACACACTTCGACGCGAACACGGCCGAGAACCTGAAGGTACTGCTCGAACGCAAGGGCAAGGCCGCCCAGGACGCGCGCACGAACAAGCGCGGCAAGCCCGGAGGCAAGAACGAGAAGAAGGACCGCTCGCCTCGCAAGTGACAGGTGCGCGGGTTAGCCTCCCGCCCCTATGGCGACGCGCGTACGAATGGCGATGTCCCGCGCGACGGGTTGGCTGGCGGACCGTCACGTCCCCGGCCCGCTGCGCGGCCTGGTCTACAAGGGCTACTCCCGGTTCACGGGCGCGAACATCGGCGAGGCGCGCGGTCCGCTCGACATCTACCCGAGCCTGGGGGCGTTCTTCGTGCGCACGCTCGTCGAGGGCGCGCGGCCGATCGAGCAGGACCAGGACCTCTTCGTGTCCCCGGTCGACGGCGCGGTGCAGGCGACCTCGCCCGTCCAGGCCGGAACGATTCTGCAGGCGAAAGGACGCAGCTACCCCGTGCGCGAGCTGCTCGCCGGCGTAGGCGCCGACGTCGAGCTCGAGGGCGGACAAGCCTGGACCCTCTACCTCGGTCCGAAGGACTACCACCGCATCCACTCGCCCGAGACCGGACGCATCAGCGAGGTGACCTGGGTGCCGGGCACGCGCTACTCGGTCGCGCCCGGCGTGCTCGCGAGGCGCACGGTCCTGCCGATCAACGAGCGCTGCGCACTGCGGCTCGACACCGAGCGCGGCCCGCTCCTGCTCGTACTCGTCGGCGCTCTGAACGTCGGCCGGATTCGAGTCGTCGGAGTCCAGCCGAACGCGTCGGGCCCGCTCTCCACGCCCCGCGCCGTCCAACGCGGCGAGGAGATCGCCCGCTTCGAGATGGGCTCGACGGTCGTCGTGATCGCGCCACCGGGCGGTCCGCGCCCGAGCGCCATGGCCGTGCCGGGCACCCCCGTCCGCCTCGGCCGCCCGATCGGGCGCTACCCGGAATGAGCCTGTCGGAGAAAGAGGTGCGGCTCGTCCAGCTCGTCGCCACGATCGTGCTCGGCAAGTGGGAGCGCGTGACCGAGCTGCGCCACGGCGCGCCGAGCGGAGAGCCGGACCGCGAGTGGCGCGAAGCCGTCCTGCAGACACACCTCTTCGCCGGCTTCCCGCGCCTCGTCGAGGCCTACGGAGTGCTCGCCCACGCCGGCGGCCTCGGCGCCCTCGAACCGGGCGAGACCCGCTCCGAGCCCGACCTGCCCGACCGCGGCGCCGAGCTCTTCGAGACGATCTACGGCGAACAGACGGACCTCGTGCGCGATACGCTCGAGAACCACCATCCGGACTTCGCGCGCTGGATCGCCGGACACGCGTACGGACGCGTGTTGACGCGACCGGGGCTGTCGGCGGCGAAGCGCGAGTTGTGCGCGGTTGCGGCGCTGGTGGCGCTGGGACAGGATCGCCAGCTCGCGAGCCACGCGCGCGGGGCAGTGCGGTGCGGGGCGACACCGGAGAGCGTGATGGGCGTCGTCGATGCGATCGCAGGCGACGTCAGCCCCGAGCGGATCGAGCGCGCGCGGAACGTCGTGGTGCGCTTCGGACGCGGCGAGTAGGCGGCGCCCCTCACGGGGCAGATGCGCTATCGTCGGAGCATGGGAGACGCCCACCACAAGACGGAGCTGCTCGCGCCGGGCCAGCCCCTACCGCGGCTTGCGCAGCTTCTTCCCCTCCAGCACCACGCGCGTCACCCGCAGCGGCATCTGCGACCGCAATACGAAGTCCGCCTCTTCGTCCGACACCCTTCCCGGGAAGCGTCCGAGGTCCTTTCCGTCGAGTGTCACCCCGACGATGTTCTTCTGCTGCCGCCAGACGCTCAACTCGAGCACGTGCGGCTCGTTGGGCCGGAAGCCGCCGAACACGGCGCCCCTCTTGCGCTGCTTGTCGGCGCGCGCGAGGGTGAGCAGGTCCGTGGGGCCCAGCTTGTCCTCGACCAGCATCCTCGGACCCGCCGGGTCGTCGTGGAAGAGGAAGTGATACCCACCGAACGAGACGAAGACGTCGTTCTCGAGACTGCGCGTGCCCGACTCGCCGACCTCGGCGAACTCGAGCCGTAGGGTCAGCTTGCGGTCGAGGTCGAGCGGGGCGCGTAGCGGTAGGCGTACGGCGTGCGCGTCGGACAAGAGGTCTTCGTCGGCGACGATCGCCTCGGAGAGCCACAGCTCCCCCGCGCTCACCATCCACGGTTCGCCGACGATCCACGCCCCCGCCGTGCCCTCCGCGAAGGTCCATTCGAGGGTGACATCGAGCGGTCCGGACTCGCGCTTCCCATCCGGCGCGTACACGTCGTCGATGCTCGCCGCCTGCACGGTCAACGCCGCCTCCTGCTTGTCGAGGAAGTGCCGGTCAGCGAGGGTCAGGAGGTCGTCGAACTCCTCGCGAATCTCCTCGATGTCGCGTCGGATCCGCATCGGCGTGTTGCCGAGGTCGAGCTCGACGTTGCGGCGCACGTAGATGATGAGAGCGTCGAGCCGCCTGCGCCGGGCGCGGGCCTCGGTGCCGCGCTCGTCGAGGGCCGCTTCGACGCGTCCGCGCAGGTCGGCGAGTAGGGAGTCGTCGGCGAGGCGGCCGAGCGGCAACGCCAGCCGCGCACCTTCGTAGTCCCCCTCGTAGTAGCGGAAGAGCGCCTGCAGGAGCCGATCCTCGGGATCGTGCTCGTCGAGCGCCGCGAGGAGCTCGATGTCCGGTGCTTCGAGGACGAGGCCGCTCGCCTCGGGGGACCGACGGGATCCATGGTCCCTGCGCGCCGCGGCCGGTCGGCGCAGGAAGAGCCGTTCAGCCGAGAGGCCGCCGCGCCGCAAGAGCTCGAAACCGAGGCGGTCGGGGTCCGCTCCCGCGCGCACTTCGCCCTCGTGCTCGATGCCGGAGAAACGCGGCGCGAAGCTCTGCTTGTGCCGGTCGCGGACACCGTTCGCGGCGCGCCGGATCAGGTCTTCGAGCAGCCGGCACTCCCGTTCACGCAGCTCCATCGCGACCCGCATCGACTCACGCCACGGGTCCTTGAGCGCACGGTTCCACAGGTTGGCAGCCGCGCTGTAGTCCCGCTGCTGGCACAGCCGCTCCGCGTGGCCCTCGTCACGCGCGAAGCCGAACTGCGCGGCGCGCTCCTGCTCCTCGACCTCCGCCGCGACGAGGCGCGCGCGCGCGGCCTCCATCTCGCGGCGCGAGCCCCAGTCCCACTCCGGCAGAATCTGCTCGGCGTCGACCTTGCGTTTCTCCAGCTCGCTCTCGAACGACTCCTCGAGTTTCTGCGGAATGTCGCGCTCGAGCTCGGGAATGCGCGCGAGCAACGCGTCTTCAGTCGTTCGAACGAACGAGCGCAGCTTGCCCTCGACGACCTCCCAGCTGTGCTCGAGCCGCTGCTCGTCCTCGCGCAGCTCGGCGTCGAGAACCGCCAGAATCTCGGCGACCTGTACGGTGCCGAGCCCCGTCACGTCGGCGCGCGACGCCTCGAGCCACACGCGCCGATCGGCGGTGAGCAATGCGCGCGCGGACCGCCAGCGGTTCTCGTCGAGGTGCTCGAGGAGCGGTCCGCGGACCGTGCTCTTGTAGTGCGCCTTCAACACGCGCGACGCCTCGTCGACGACCGCGGCGCGCACGCGACCGAGCTGCTCGCGGCGGCCCGAGCGCCACGTCTCGAGGCTGCGACCGAGCGCGGGATCCGGAAGAGCGGGAAGCGAGCCGAAGCCCGTGCGCGCGAGGAGCTCGCGGTTCATGCCGCCCGTCAACAACGCGCGCGCGGCGGCGAAGTTGCGAGCTTCGAGCGCCTCCTCGAACTCGAGCTCGAGGTCCGCCGTCACCTCCCCCAACTCGGATCCGAGCGCCGAACGCACCTCCGCCTCGAAGCTCGCCGCAGCCGCGCCGCGCCGCTCCGCGTACGGGCCGCTCGGATCGAGCAGCGCCAGCGCGCGCAGCGCGCGCGCGTGCGACAGCTCGCCACCAGCGAAGCGCGCGCGCATGTCCTCGAGCGCCTCCCAGCGCGAGAACGACTCCTGCCCGGAATCGGACCGCCAGGGCTTTGCCCAGAGGAGCACCAAACCAGCCGCGATCACGAGCCCACCCGCCGCGAGCGCGGCGCGCCGCAGCCGTTCCGCGCGCTCGGTCGAGCGCACCGGATCGAGCGCGCTCGCCCGCACCTCGGGACTGCGTCGCTCGCGGATGCGCTCGAGGTCGCGCGCGAGCTCCACGGGCTCCTGGTAGCGGCGACCCGGCTCGCGGGTCAAGCACTTGCGGATCACGAGCGCCATGCCCTTCGACAGCTCGGGCCGCAGCTGGCGCGGGTCGGGGATGCGCTCGTGCAGTACGCCGGAGAGGATCTCGGCGACGCTCGCGCCCTCGAACGGCGGCTTGCCGGTCAACGACTGAAAGAGGGTCGCGCCGAGCGACCAGATGTCGGAGCGCACGTCCGCGCGCGTCGAATCGATCGCTTGCTCGGGGCTGATGAAGTGTGGCGTGCCGAGCGTGCCGCCCGGCTTGGTCAGCATCGGATCGTCCTCGGCGAACGCGAGCCCGAGGTCGACGAGCCGCGCGTTGCCGTGCATGTCGATCAGGATGTTGCCGGGCTTGATGTCGCGGTGCACGACGCCGCCCTGGTGCGCGTGCTGGAGCGCGTCGCAGAGCGGAATGAACAGGCGCAGCGCCTCGCGCTCGCCGAGCGTGCCGCGCTCCTGCACGCGCTCCGCCAGCGAGATTCCCTCGACGAGCTCCATCGCGTACCACCAGCGCCCGTCGGTCTCGCCCATGTCGATGGCCGAGATGATGCTGGGGTGGGCGAGCCGGGCCGCGGTGCGCGCCTCGCGCTGGAGCCGGCGCACGGCGCGCTTGGAGCCGACGAGCTCGGAGTGCAGCACCTTCAGCGCGACGGGGCGGTCGACGGCGAGCTGGACGGCGCTGTACACGACGCCGGTCGCGCCGCGCCCGAGGTAGCCCTCGACGCGGTAGCCCTCGATGCGCGGAAAGCCGGCGAAGACCTTCGACGGAGTCTCGACGGCGGCCGGAGCCGATTCGCCCTCGACCCGCTCGCCTTCGGCCGCGCCCTCCGGCTCCTGCGCCGGCTCCTGGGCAGGCTCGTCTACCGGCCGCGCTTCTTCCGACGCTTCTTCAGCGTCTTGCTCATGTTTTCCAGGAACCATTTCCTCCATGCCTGATCGGCCTCTCTCCAATTCAGCTGAACCGCCGCCTGGAACGCCTTGTCGTAGCGCCCCTGACGGTCGATTCCCTTGAGAATCACGCGCTGCGGCGGCGCGGGCGCGGTCGCGCGCAACGTGTCGTGGAAGCGGCGGATCGCGCCCTCTCCCTGCTTGTCGAGCCACAGGGTGACCGCCATGCCCATCGCGATGTCGATCATGTTCAGCTCGCCGATCTGCTTCTGCGCGAGCTTGTCGAAGCTCGCGATGCGTGGATCCTTGGCCTCCAGCGCCTCCACGAGCGCCTGCGCCCACGTGCCCTTGCGGAACTCCTTGGTGTCGAACGTGAACTCGACGCGCTTGGTCGAGGTGGCGCCGCCCGTGTCGTAGCCGGGCTGGTGCGCGATGCAGAACACGGCGTTGCGGCCGTGCAGCTTGAACTCGAAGAGCGACGAGAAGCCCTCGTCGTACCAGGGCGGCAGCAGCTTGCCGTCGTAGCCCGTCCGGTTCAGGAGCAGGTGGCCCCAGTGGTGGTAGCTGTGCCCCGCGAGGTCGTCCATCGGGCGCCCCATCACGCGCGCGCTGGAGAGACAGAACGGATCCCAGTAAACGAAGCCGTGCGTCTTCTTGATCGCGTCCGCCCAGCCCGGCGGCACGGTCGAGCTCAAGGACGCGAGGTAGTCGGTCGCCTCGACGTAGGGGCTCGAGTCGCGGTCGTACACGTAGAACTCGGCGAGCCGTCCACCGAGGAGCTCCAGCCCCGGCTCGGTGCCGAACATCGTGTCGAACGCGCCGCGCCCACCCTCGAGCGTCTGCAGGATCGGGTCGAGGAACGCCGCGCCGAACGGTCCCGCGATGGAGACGTTCGGGCCGGTGAGGACCTCCCCGCTAGCGCCGTGCTCGGTGAGCACTTTCGTCGCGTGCTCCTCGGCCGTCGCGCGCGCGATGCCGATCCATTCTCCATCCTTGAGCACGAAGCCCTGCGCTCTCTTCAGGTCCGCCTCGCTCAGCCAGCGGCCCTCGTAGTACGTCAGCCCCTGATCGAGCTTCTCCTTCTCCTCGATCGTGACCCACTCGCCCTCGTGCTTGACGAGCCCGCGCTTGCGCATGTCGGCCGCCTCGTCGGCCAGCTTGCGCGCGTCGCGGTCCTTGGGTGTCATCCACTCGTCCTTGTACTTGACGTTGCCGAGCCACTCGTTCGCCCCGTCGTGCTGGGAGTCGAGCTTGACGACCTTCTTCATCGCCTTGCGCGCCTCGGGGCGCAGCTTCTGCTCGGCGGCCCAGTTGCCGACTCCGAAGAAGTCGGCCGCGGACTTCGCCTTCTCCCAGCGCAGCTGGAACTCCTGCCGCGGGGTGTTTCCGCGCTCGATCGTGCGGATCTCGGAGCGCGGGAAGGTCAAGCGGCCGAGCGCCGAGTCGACGACGACCTCGGCCTGGGTCTCCTTGACGATCTTGCCCTCGATGCGGCGGCCGTCCTTCATCAGGAGCAGATCGCACAGGGCTGGCGGGGCCAAGAGGACACCGGCGAGGACGACGAGGACTGCGGCGAGCGCGTTGCGGATGGGGAAATGGGGCATCGGATCGGGGGCTGGGTGGGGCGAGCCCCCTTTATAGCTGGCTATCCCCGCGGGCCCCCGGGGTTTACTCCTCCCCCGCCGCTTTGTCGCGTTTCTTGATCAAGCCGTACTTCTCGAGCTTGCGCTGCAGGGCGAAGCGGCTGATGCCGAGCGCCTGGCTCGCCTTGCTCTTGTTGCCGCCGGCCTGGGCGAGGGCGGCTTCGATCGAGCGCTTCTCGAGGTCGGCGACGGCGGTCTTGATGTCGCCCGACTGGGCCAGCGGCGCCCCGCCGAGGGACTTGCCGCTGGCGCTGCGCCCCTCGCGCACCGCGTCGGAGAGGTGCTCGAGGCGCACCTCGTCGCGGGCGAGCACGACGAGCCGGCGCATCTCGTTCTCCAGCTCGCGCACGTTGCCGGGCCAATCGTGGGACACGAGCGTCGCCATGACGTCGTGGGCGAGGATCGGCGCCTCGCGTCCGGCCTCGCGCGCGGCGCGGGCGAGCAGGTGCTCGGCGAGCAGCGGCACGTCGTCGCGGCGCTCGCGCAGACCGGGGAGGTTCACCGCCAGAACGGCCATGCGGTAGTAGAGATCCTCGCGGAAGGTGCCCTCGCGCACCATCTCCTCGAGGTCGCGGTGGCTCGCGGCGAGCACGCGCACGTCGACCTTGACGATGCGGTCCGAACCGAGCACGCGAAACTCGCCTTCCTGCAGGACGCGCAGGAGCTTCTTCTGCATCTCGGGGCTCATGTCGCCGATTTCGTCGAGGAAGAGCGTCCCCCCGTCGGCCTGCTCGAGCAGGCCCTTCTTCGACTTGTACGCGCCGGTGAACGCGCCCTTGGCGTGGCCGAAGAGCTCCGACTCCAGCAGGGTGTCGGGCAGCGCCGCGCAGTTCTCGGTGACGAACGCCTTCTCCTTGCGCGCCCCGTTGTAGTGGATCGCCTTGGCGATCAGCTCCTTGCCCGTCCCGCTCTCGCCGTGGATGAGGACCGACAGGTCGCACTCGATGATGCGGTCGAGCTTCTGGAAGATCGTACGCATCGCGTCGGAGGCGCCGACGATCGCCGTGTAGTCGTAGCGCCCACGCTCGCGCCCCAGCTCCGCACGCACGACGGCGAGCTCGGAGCCCTGGTCGCGCACCTTGCGGCCGAGCCGCTCGTTGAGGCGCTCGATCTGTCGCCGCGACTCCTGCAGGCGGTGGTTGCGCTCGCGCAGCTCGGCGACGTGGTGCGCGTTGCGGATCGCGATCGCGGCCTGGCCGGCGAAGAGCTCGACGAGCTCGAGATCGCCCTCGTTGAACGCGCCGAACTGCAGGCGGTTGTCGACGTACAAGACGCCCTCGATGCGCCCATCGGCCTCGATCGGGAGGCACATGACCGAGCGCAGGCGCAGGTCCTCGACGCTCGCCATGCCGTCGAAGCGGTCGTCCTGGGCGGCGTCGAGCGAAAGGACCGGCTTGCGGCCCTTGACGACCTTGCCAGCGATCCCCATCGAGAGGCGCGAGCGCGGCACGACGATGTCGGAGTGGTCGAAGCTGCGCGCGACGTTGACGGTCATGTCGTTCACGTCCGGCGTCGCCCCGGCCTCGGGGTGGCGCGCGCGGTCGATCAACAGGACGAAACCGCGCTCGCCTCCGACGAGCGCGACCGCGGAGTCGACGATGAGCCGCAGGAGCGGCAGGAGTTCGGTCTCCTTGACCAGCTCGCGCGTGATCTTGGCGAACACACGCAGGTTCTCGCGTTCGCGCTTGGCCTCACCCGAGAGCGTCCGCATCCCGATCGCATCCTCGCCGACCGTCAGCTCGGCGGACTCGGTCGACTCGTCGGGGATCAGGATCTTGACGCCGCAGATGCCGATCTCGTCACCGGGCGAGAGCAGCTTGCGGTCGACCTTCTCGCCGTTGACCGACGTCCCGTTGGCCGAGCCGAGGTCGATGATCCACGCCTGGCCGTTTTGGGCCTCGATGCGGCTGTGGTGACGCGAGACGCGGGTGTTGGCGAGCCGCAGGTCGTTCTCGAGGGAGCGGCCGATGCGGATGACGGGCAGGTCGAGCTCCAGGTCGGTGCGGATCCCTTCCTCGACGACGGTGAATTTCATGCGTGCGGACTCTCGGATCTCGGCCGGAGCGTGCACAAACGCACACCCCACGCTCTTCATACCCACTGCGACTGTTCGGTAACCGCACAGGCGGCACTGGAGGGCCTAAGCGTTTATGATTTCGAATCTTATGAGCACCGAACCCTGGTACGAGGCTGGGCTGCGCTTCGGCTGCACCCACTGCGGCAACTGCTGCAAGAGCCACGGGGAGTACGCCTACATCTACTTGATGGAGCCGGAAGTCGAGGCGATCGCCGAGCACCTGGGCCTGGAGGTCGAGGTGTTCCGCGAGCGCCACACCGAAGTCGACGAGGGCTGGACGGTCATCAGGACGAGCAGGAGCGCGTCGACCTCGTCCTCGCGGGCGTGCCCGTTCCTGGCGGAGGACAATCGCTGCGGGATCTATCCGGTGCGTCCGGTGCAGTGCAGGACGTGGCCGTTCTGGGACGAGAACCTGAGGCGCAAGACCACCTGGGAGGGCCCAGTCCGAGACACCTGTCCCGGGATCGGAGAGGGCCGGCTCTACACCGCGGACGAAATCGAGACGATCGCGCGCGGCAACGAGGAGTGGTACGCGGATCAGGATTGACCCTCGGTTGACGGGTCTCTCGAACGACGCCCGTCGCGCTTTGGGCGAGATGCGATTAGAAACGAGGGTCTGAATTGGCTCTTCGTATCCCCCTAGAACAGGAATTCGCCCTCATGAGATTCGGCCCCCTTCTCGCCGGAGTCATTTGCGCTCCATTCGCCCATGCCTCGGGCGGCGGCGTCTCGCTCCACATCAACGAGCTCTACATCAGCCACAGTGGCACCGACGACCAGGAGTTCATCGAGCTCGTCGGCGACCCCGGCAGCCTCGACGGCTACGCGATCTGCATCGTGGAAGGCGAAGGAGGCGCCGCGGGCACCCTCGACGCGGTCGTCGACCTGACGGGCAGCGTGATGCCGGGCGATGGCTACTTCGTCGCGGGCGGCGCTGCCGTACCGAACGTCGACCTCGTCATCGGCGCCACGAACCTCTTCGAGAACGGCTCCGAGACGTTCTACCTGGTCCAGACGCTGGACATGGCTGGCCTCTTGGCGCTCATCGGCACGAACGTCGACGCGGACGGCAACGGCGTGACCGATCTGTTGTGCAATGCCGACATCGGCGTCATCGACATCATCGCGATGATCGACGACGACGCCGAGTTCGACCGCGTCTTCGACTGCAGCGAAGTCATCGGCCCGGACGGCGGGTTCTTCCCCGCCGGCGCGTTCCGCCCCGGCGACTACCCGAGCGACTTCTGCGCGGACGAGTTCCTCGACTTCGACGACACCGCCGGCGACCAAACGCCGGGCGCCGCGAACGGCCTGGGCTCCGGCTCGTGCCGCTTGGTCGCGACGACGACGGGCTGCGCAGTGCTGGTGATCAGTGAGGTGGACGCGGACCAAGCGGGCGGCGACACGATGGAGTTCATCGAGCTCTACTCGGGCTGCCCGAACATGCCGCTCGACGATTTCTCGGTCGTCTTGTACCGCGGCACGCTCGACAACTCCTACGGCGTCATCGACCTCACCGGCTTCACGACGGGCGCCGATGGCTACTTCCTGATCGGCAACTCGAGCGTCGTGCCGACCCCGGATCGGCTCATCCCCGACGGCATCATGCGCAACGGCACGGACGCCGTCGCGCTGTTCGCACGGCCCGCCTCGGACTTCCCGTCGGGATCCGCCGCGACGGGAGTCGGCATCGTCGACGCGATCGTCTACGACACCAACGATGCGGACGATCTCGTCCTTCTCGCCACTCTTGGCCTTGCCGGTCAACCGCAGCTCAACGAGAGCGCCAGCGGCGACGGCGACGCGCACTCCAACCAACGCTGTGAGCTCCCCGGCCGCGCATTGAGGACGACGGGCTGGCTCGCCGCCCCGCCGACGCCGCGCAGCGCGATGACGACGATCGGAACGCGCTACTGCCCGCAGAACCCGAACTCGACGGGCCGCATCGCGCGCCTGTCGATCCTCGGCAGCCCCGACCTCGACGACAACGACATGACGCTCGTCGTCTGCGACCTGCCCGCCGACGCGTTCGGCTACTTCAACGTCAACACGATCGACGGCTTCACCGACCTTCCGGCGGCCGTGTCGAACGGCAACTTCTGCCTCGGCGGCGGCACCACGCTCGGCCGCTACTCGGGCGACGTCCAGAACTCGGGCGACGAGGGCCAGTACTACTTCCCGATCGACCTCGACTTCCTGCCGCAGGCCGAGCCGCCGCCCTACACGACGCCGGCGATGCCGGGCGACACGTGGTACTTCCAGGGCTGGTACCGGGACTCGGCGGCCTCGCCGGCGACCAACAACTTCACGGACGCCATCCGGGTCGAGTTCCCCCCTCTCCCGTAGCAGCGCCTCCTGTGACCCATGCGGGGCGGCGTGGCCGAGGGCCACGCCGCCCTTCTTGCTTCAGATTGCGCGAGGATTGAGCGAACACGGGGCACTCCGGTCGCGGACCAAGGGAGTTCTTGTAAGACTAGGCAGCTCACCATTTGGCTCTCCCGTTCCTCTCTAATCCAAGGAATCCGCACCCATGAGACTCGGCACGATCCTCGCCGGTGTCGCCTGCGCCCAGATCGCCCATGCGTCTGGCAACGGCATTCACCTGAACGAGCTCTACATCAGTCACGCCGGCACCGACGACCAGGAATTCGTCGAGCTCGTCGGCTCTCCCAGCTCGAGCCTCGACGGCTACGCCATCTGCATCGTCGAAGGTGAAGGCGGCGCCGCTGGAACCCTCGACGACGTCATCGACCTGACGGGCCTCAGCATCCCGGGCGACGGCTACTTCGTCGCGGGCGGCATGGCCGTCCCGAACGTCGACCTCATCGTCGGCACGATCAATCTCTACGAGAACGGGACCGAGACCGTCTACCTCGTCGTCACGTCGGACATGCCTGGCCTGCTCGCGCTCGCGGGCACCAACGTCGATGCCGACGGCAACGGCGTGACCGACCTCGCCTGCAGCAGCGACATCGAAATCATCGAGGCGATCGGTCTGATCGACGACGACGCCGAGTTCGACCGCACGTACGACTGCGTCGAGAACGTCGGCCCGGACGGAAGCTTCCTCCCCGCCGGCGCCTTCCGACCCGGTGACTATCCGAGCGATTTCTGCGCGGACGAGTTCCTCGACTTCGACGACACCGCCGGTAGCCAGACGCCCGGCGGCCCGAACGCCGCCGGCTCGGGCACGTGCCGCACGGCCGCAACGACGAGTGGCTGCTCGCAGATCATCATCAGCGAGATCGACGCGGACACAGAGGGCAACGACTCGCTCGAGTTCGTAGAGCTCTACTCGGGCTGCCCGAGCTTCCCGCTCGACGACTACACCCTGGTCTTGTTCAACGGCAACTCCACGGACGACGTGTCGTACCGCGCCGTCGACCTCACCGGTTTCATGACCGGCCTCGACGGCTACCTGTTGATCGGCAACGCCGACGTCGTCCCGCTGCCGGACGTAATCATCCCGGGCAACGGGATCCAGAACGGCACGGACGCAGTCGGGCTCTACGCCTCGAACGTCGCCAACTTCCCCAACGGAACCTTCCCGAGCGTGGGTAACCTCGTCGACGCGGTCGTCTACGACACGAACGACAGTGACGACGCCGCCCTCCTCGCGGCTCTCGGACTCTCGGGTCCGCAGCTCAACGAGGGCGCGAGCGGCGACAAGGACTTCCACTCCAACCAGCGCTGCGAGCTGCCCGGCAACGCCTTCACGACGACCGGCTGGATCGCCGCCCCGCCGACTCCGCGCAGCGCGCAGATGACGCTCGGCACCCGCTACTGCCCGCAGAACCCCAACTCGTCGGGCCGCATCGCGCGCATCTCGGCGATCGGCAGCACCGACCTCAAGTTGAACGACATGACGCTGGTCGTCTGCGACCTGCCGCCGAACGAAAACGGGTACTTCCTCGTCAACACCGAGGACGGCTTCAATAACCTGCCGGCGCTCGGACTGTCGAACGGTAACTTCTGCCTCGGCGGCGGGATCACGCTGGGTCGCTACTTCAACGACGTCATCAACTCGGGCGACGAAGGCCAGTTCTTCTTCCCGATCGACCTGACGGCGCTGCCCCAGGCGGAGCCGCCGCCGTACACGACGCCGGTCATGCCGGGCGACGTCTGGTACTTCCAGTGCTGGTACCGCGACAGCACGGCCTCGCCGACGACCAACAACTTCACGGACGCGATTCGGGTCGAGTTCCTCGAACCGAAGTAGCCCGTCGGACACGCACGCGGGGCGGCGCGGCCACGAGCTGCGCCGCCCCGTTCGTACTTGGGGCGTCACTCGTCGGTCTGGACCCGACCGTCCGAGTCGATGCGAAAGCCCAGGCCGCCACGCGCCGTCCCGACGACCTGTAGCGAGTCGCCGATCTCGGCCAGACCGCCGCGGAAATCCCCGGTCGCGAGCCGCGCCGTGCCGCTTCCGACGGTCCGCGCCGCTTCGACGAGGTTGCGTCCCGCACCGACGACGCTGTCGACCGTAGGATGGGGCGCATGAACGGTGGAGAGCTGATGCGATGGAGGCAACGCCACTTCTGGCTGTGCCTTGTCGTCGGGGCGCTCGTGGTCCTGGCGCTGGCGCGGCTCTGGCCCCGCCCATCACTGCCCACGCCAGCTGGAGCGCTTCCGCGATCCAAGCTCGGATTGCCCGTCGACACCATCACGGCTCCTCACCTCTGGATGCCCACGATTCGCATCCCGAGCGCGACCGAGTTCGTGGTACTGAGACAGACCTACGACGCCGCCGAACTGGACGACTACTCCGCGCTAATGGCGAAGTACCTCGCCGAGGGCGACTATCTCGTTCTCTCGTTGCCGCAGGAGCTCCCACGGGCCGACTTCGAATGGGCGCTCGATGCGCTCATCACGACCTTCGGCAGCCCCATGACCTGCTGGCTGCTGGCGCTCGGCCCGGAGCCCGCTCGCGCGGTCGTAACCACCGCTTCGGGTCACACGTTCCCCGCGAACGCGCGATTGATCGGCGTCGAGCTCGTCCGTCCAAACGATGCCCCTGAGGGTGACTGCCTCTCGACGAACGAGCGAACGACGGTCACTGAGCTCGTTCGCGCGATCGAGGCGGCGGTCGGGACAGCACGCCTCGCCATCCCCGCTACTCGCCATCCCCGTTAATGGTGAGTCCGGAGCGCCGCGGCGCGGCCTCGATCACCGGCTCGCGTGGATCGCCCGCAGCCGCTCGATCAGCGCGGCCGGCTCCGGCGGTTCGCGTAGGAATTCGAGGAAACCCGGATGCCGCAGAGCGTGCGCCGCCCGCGACAAGAGGTCGAGGTGACGCGGCGCGTCCGGGGAGATCACGAGAAACACGGTGTGGACCGGCTTGGCGTCGAGCGCCGCCCAGTCGAGGGGCTCGGTGAGAAAGAGCGCGCTCACGAGCGGTTCGCGCACCCTCCCGACCGGCTTGCGGGTGTGTGGCATGGCGATGCCGTGACCGACGCCGGTCGTCATCATGCGCTCGCGCTCGAGGACGTCGATGAGCAGCTCATCGCGCGTCTGCGTCGCGAGGTCGAGCGCGAACAGAGCCACCTCGATCGCCTCGGATGCGGTCGCGGGGCTCGCGCCGGTCGTGTATGCACCGCGCTCCAGGGACGAGGCCAAGAGATCGTCGTCGACCATGGGGGAGGACGGAAGAATGCCGAGCGACATGCCCGACTGCACGGCCCAGCGTTCGAGCGCGACGCGGTCGAACTCCGGACCGCTCGCGCCAGTCCGTGACGGCAAGAGCCCTTGGCGCGCCCAGCGCTCGACGGTGACGCGCGGCATCTTCAGGAGGCGCCCCGCTTCCTTGACCGTCAGCCACTCCTCCGCGCCCATCGCTTCACTCACCGTGGTAGACCGGCTTGCGCTTCTCAGCGAACGCCGCGAGCGCTTCGAGCCGGTCGGTGGTCGGAAGCACGCGCTCGTAGCAGCGCGCCTCGATCTCGAGCCCGTCGTCGATCGGCGCCTCGCAGCCGTCGTCGATCGCCGCCTTGGCGGCGCGGACCGCGACGGGACCGTTGCTCGCGATGCGGTTCGCGACGTCGAGTGCGACCGTTCGTAGCTCGCCATGGGGCGCGACGCGGTTGACGAGACCGATGCGCTCCGCCTCCTCGGCGTCGATCTTGCGGCCGGTCAAGATCAGGTCCTTCGCGCGGCTCTTGCCGACCAGCCGCGGCAGCCGCTGCGTGCCGCCCGCGCCAGGGATGATCGCGAGCGTCGTCTCGGTGAGACCGAGCTGTGCGCCCACGTCCGCGATGCGCAGGTCGCACGCGAGCAGGAGCTCGGTTCCCCCGCCGAACGCGAAGCCGTTCACGACGCCGATCGTCGGCTGCGGC
Organism: bacterium; assembly: GCA_024226735.1. Classification (GTDB taxonomy): domain Bacteria; phylum Planctomycetota; class UBA1135; order UBA1135; genus JAAELL01. The sequence goes on from JAAELL010000470.1 coordinate 36,510, forward strand.
ATCGCTTCGACGTCGTCCATCAGCCCGCGGATGTTGCGCACGAAGTCAGGGACGCGCTCCGCCGGCATCGTCTTGCGCTCCTTGAGGTCCGCACCGGCGCAGAACGCGCGCTCGCCGCGCCCCGTGATCAAGAGGCAGCGCAAGGACAGGTCCTCGCGCAACTCCTCGAGCAGGGTGCGGAAGCGCAGTAGCGTGGGAAACGAGAGGCAGTTCATCACCGCCTCGCGCTCGATCGTAATCCAGGCGATCGCCCCCTCACGCTCGCAGGACACGAGCTCGGGTTGATCGGGAACGTCGGAGGGAAACTGGTCGCGGACGGAGGCCATGGCCAGAGATCCTAGTGGTCAGGATTCCTCCTAGCGACTGCCATCGTCGTTCAGGTCGAAAGTCTCGAGGCCCCCCCCTCCCTTGACGCAGATGACGTGTTTGCGTGGCACCGCGGCCCAGCTCGCCTCGTCCGAGAGCGGCTCGGAGCTGACGACGACGGCCGTCGATCGCGTCGAACGCGGCGTCGGACAGCCCCGCCAGGAGCTCGCGCCGCACGCCGCGGACGCCACCGAGGTCGCCGTTGTGCATGAACGCGTAGCCGCCGTGCACGAACGGGTGGCAGTTCGCCTCGCCCGCCGAATGCCCCTGCGTCGCCGCGCGGACGTGGGCCAGGATGCAGCCGCTGGAGACGACCCGCGCGAGCGAGCGCAGGTTCGCGTCGCCCCAGGCTGGCCGCACCGAGCGGTAGCGCGCGGGCCTGGTGTCCTCGCGCGGGAACCAAGCGACTCCGAATCCATCGCCGTTGGTCGGCTCGGCACGCTCCTCGCTGCTGCGACTCTGGTGGATCAAGGAGTGCTGCGGGTCGAGGAGCAGCTCGGCGAGGCGCAGCGCTGGACCGGCGTAGAGGGTGAAGCGGCACATGCGCGCAGGATGGCGCCGCCCGGTTTGCGCTCCGACTGCGTCATGGCTACGGTTCGCAGCTACGCCCCCCCCCCTCGGCCCCCCCACCACCATGTCGAAGCTCACCCTCGTTCTCACGCTCACGCTCCTGGGCGGCGCCGCCGCCTACGTCCAGGACAAGGTCACCTACGACGACACGCCGCTCCTGCCGGGCAGCAAGTTCCGCGTCCACGGCGACCGGCCTTGGCCGCAGGTGATCACGCCCGGCGAAGGCGCCGCGCCGCCCTCCGACGCGACGGTGCTGTTCGACGGCTCGGACGTCTCAGCGTGGCGCGGCGGCCCCTGGAAGGTCGAGGACGGCTACATGGAGGTGAACGGCAAGGGCTCGATCACGACCAAGGAGGAGTTCGGGGACATGCAGCTGCACCTGGAGTTCGCGTGCGCGACGCCCGCGACCGGAAGCAGCCAGGGGCGCGGCAACTCGGGCGTGTTCCTGATGGGCGAATACGAGGTCCAGATCCTCGATTGCTACGAGAACAAGACCTACCCGGACGGTCAGACCGCCGCGCTGTACGGTCAGTCGCCGCCGATGGTCAACGCCTGCCGTCCGCCCGGTGAGTGGCAGAGCTACGACATTCTCTTCCAGACGCCGGTGTTCGAGGGCGAGAAGCTGGTGCGCCACGCCAGCATCACGGTGCTGCACAACGGCGTCGCGGTGCACCACGCCAAGAAATTCATCGGCAGCACCCAGCACAAAAGGGTCGCGACCTACTCGGCCCACGGGCCCACGGGCCCGATCCAGCTCCAGGAACACGGGAATCCGATCCGCTTCCGCAACATCTGGGTGCGGCCGCTGGCCGGCTACGACCGGGAGTAGAGGAGTAGGTTCTCCGAGATCGCCGGGATCGCCGGGATCGATCGTCAGGGGAGCAGGGGGGGCGGCAGGTCGCCCTCCTCGCCGTGGCGGGGCACGTGGGCACGGATGCGACGCGCCCGGGCCTCGACGCTGCGAGCCCACCAGCGCCGCTCGGACGCGGACGCGATCCCGCGCCCGTCGAGGTAGCCGGCGAGGAACCGCTCGAAGGCGGCCCGGGGCACCGACTCCGGCATCGAGGCGAGGAGCGCGCCGACGTCCTTGATGAACCAGCGCCGGCGGGGGGAGCGCCTGCGCCGTGCCCGGCCGACATCGATCAGGCAGAGCTCGCCAGCCGTCACGAGAATGTGCTGGAGGTAGAGGTCGCGGTGGTACCAACCCTGGCCGTGCAACGCCCGCACGAGCTCGAGGAGGCGCTCGAGGAGCCCCCGCACCTCATGCGGCTCCGCGCCCGCCAGGAGCTCCTTGAGCGTCTCCTGGTGGGGCACATGCTCCATCGCGACCAGGGATCGATCCCCGTGCTCCACCCAGCCGATCGCCCCGGGGACCCGAATCCGGTCGGCGGCGAGCCGCCTGAGATTGTCGAACTCGCGCTGCGCCGGAGAGCGCACGTCAGCGGTCCTGAGGCCGTAGAGGCGCTCCTTCCAGCCGTCGCCCCGGAAGCGCTTGACGATCGCGGTCGGCGGCCCCTCCAGCGGCCAGGCGAAGGTCCCACGGCCCGGTACGACGCGCAGCCAGCGGTTCGGCTGCAAGTCGAAGAAGTCCGTGAGCGCGGACGACCCCGCTTCGGGATCGAGTCCGAGACGGCCGGCGCAAGCGGGAACGAGCTCGCCAGATCGCGACATTCCCCCATCAAACCGGGGCGCGAAGCGCGACGCCAGAGTTCGGCTGTCACACCGCCAATGCGAAAATCTCCGGACAGAGGGTTCCAGACGGGACTGCCCGGGGATCGAATACACATAGACGGCGCATCTCGCGGACGGCGAAGCGCGCCGCGTCATCACCCTAGCCCCTCTCCCCGGCTCTCCAGCCAACAGACCGGCCCGCAACAGGGCGGCGTGACACGATGTCCACGGTTTCCATGGCCGCCAACCAGGCGAAACAGGACGAATTCAATCCGTTCAAGTCGATGGCCAAGGGCTTCGACACTGCTGCGGATCACCTCGGCCTCGACGACGGCTTGCGGGAGGTCCTGCGTTTACCGGAACGCGAGCTCAAAGTCTCGCTCCCGGTGATGATGGACAACGGCTCGACGAGAGTCTTCGAAGGCTACCGAGTCCAGCACAACTTCCTGCGCGGTCCGTGCAAGGGAGGGATCCGCTTCGACCCGCACGTCAACATCGACGAGGTGCGCGCGCTCGCCGCCTGGATGACGTGGAAGTGCTCGGTCGTCAACATCCCGTTCGGCGGCGGCAAGGGCGGGGTCATCTGCGACCCGCGCACGATGTCGCAGGGCGAGCTCGAGCGCCTCACGCGCCGCTACACCGCGGCGATCATGGACATCCTCGGCCCCGACCGCGACGTCCCCGCCCCGGACATGAACACCGGCGAGCAGACGATGGCGTGGATCATGGACACGTACTCGATGCACGTGCGCCGCACGACGACGGCGATCGTCACGGGCAAGCCGCTGAACATCGGCGGTAGCCGCGGGCGCCGCGAAGCGACCGGCCGCGGCGTGATGATCTCCGCCAACGAAGCGCTGAAGATGATCGGCATGCGCCCCGAGGACACGCGCGTCGTCGTCCAGGGCTCCGGCAACGTCGGCGGCATCGGCGCGCTGCTCCTGCACCGCGAGGGCTACAAGATCGTCAGCCTCAGCGACATGTACGGCACCGTCTACAATGACGCGGGGCTCGACGTTCCCGCGGTCCTCGCGCACCTGAACGAGTCGGGCCGCCTCGAGGGTTACGACGAGTGCGAGCACCTGCCGAACGCCGGCCAGCTCGAGCTCGACTGCGACTTGCTCGTGCCCGCCGCCACCGAGAACCAGATCACCTCGGAGAACGCCGACCGGATCAAGGCACGGCTGATCGTCGAGGGCGCGAATGGCCCGTGCACGGCGATCGCGTCGGAGATCTTGACCGACCGCGGCGTCGTGATCGTCCCCGACATCCTCGCCAACGCCGGCGGCGTGACCGTGTCGTACTTCGAGTGGGTCCAGGACCGCATGGGCTACTTCTGGACCGAGGAAATCGTCAACTCGCGCCTCGAGCAGATCATGGTCGAAGCGTTCCAGGAAGTGGCCGAGACCGCGCGCAAGTACGACGTCCCGATGCGCACCGCCGCGTACATCCTGGCGATCGATCGGGTCGCTTCGGTCTACAAGTTGCGCGGGGTCTTCGCCTGATGTCGATTCAGGACAGCACGACTTCCCTCCAGCCGGGCGAGCTGCCCGCGACACCACCGCTCGACGACGAGACGCCCTTCGCGACGATGATGGCGAGCTTCGACGTCGCGGCGCGGCGCCTGGGGCTCGGCCCGACCGAATACCTCATCCTGCGCAAGTCCGATCGCGAGATCGCCGTCTCGGTGCCCGTGTCCCTCGACGACGGCAGCTTCGACGTCTTCGACGGCTACCGGATCCAACACAACGCGGGCCTCGGCCCGTTCCTGGGCCCGTTGCGCATGTCGGCCGACCTGCGCATCGACGAGCTGCGCGCCCTCGCGGCGTGGATGACGTGGAAGTGCGCCGTCCTGAACGTGCCCTTCGGGGGAGCGGCGGGCGGTATCCGCATGGACCGCGCGAGCCACTCGCCCGACGAGCTCGAGCGAACCGTGCGCCGCTACACCGCCTCGCTCCTGGCCGACGTCGGACCCGAGCGCGACGTGTTCTGTCCCGACCTGCAGGCGGACGAGCAGGTCATGTCGTGGATCATGGACACGATCTCCCGTCACGCCCGGCACACCGAGAACCCGGCCGTCACCGGCAAGCCGATCGAGCTCGCCGGCACCGTCGGCAGCGAGATCGCGGTCGCGCGCGGCCTGCGCGCCGTACTCCGCCTCACTGCCGCCCACCTAGGGCTGCCGCGCAAGGGCCTCTCGATCATCATTCAGGGCGCCGGCACCGTCGGCGGCAACCTCGCGCGCCTGATGCATGCCGAGGGCCACAAGATCGTCGGCCTGTCGGACGTCAACGTCGCGCTGTTCCACCCCGACGGCCTCGACGTACCGGCGCTCCTGGAGCACAACCAGAAGCACCTCACGCTGAAGGGTGCGGAGGGCACGTACGAAGAGCTCGACCCCAAAGACTTCATCACGAGCCCCTGCGACGTCCTCGTGCCGTGCGCCGTCGCGAACGCCGTGCATTCGAACAATGCCGAGCGCATCACGACCAAGCTGATCCTCGAGGGCGCACACGGCCCCGTGTCCGTCCGCGCCGACCGCATCCTGGACGACCGCGGCATTCCCGTGGTCCCCGACATCCTGGCCAACGGCGGCGGCGTCGTCCTCTCGTACTTCGAGTGGGTCCAGAACCGCACCGGCCTGTACTGGATCGCCGACGTCGTGGAGAAACGCCAGAGCCGGTTCCTGCGCGAGGCCTGGGACGCGGTGCGCAAGGTGCAGGACGAGCACGACGTCAGCCTGCGGATGGCGGCGAACATGCTCGCCGTGCAACGCGTGGCCGAAGCCGACCACGCACGCGGCGTGTACGCGTAGGGGTAGTACCGAGCCGCTTGATGTGCCCCCCTAGCCCGTGCCCGCCGCTCGGATCCAAGAACAGCTCCACGAGCGTCTCCTTGCCGGCCTCGAGCAGCGCCGCGTACACCCGCACGGTGTCCTGGTACAGGACGTTCGAGTCCTCCATCCCGTGCACGAGCAGGAGCTTCCCCTCCAAGTTCTTCGCGAGCGGCAGGAGGGAGTACTTGTCGAGGTCCGTCTTGCCGGTCCGACTCTCGCCGATCGTCCCGGTCGAGTACCACGAGTTGTAGTTCTCCCACTCGGTCGGCCCCGCGCCCGCGATGCCGCAGGCGAACACGTCGGGCTCGGTGTACAGGCACATCTGGGTCTGGAAGCCGCCGAAGCTCCAGCCGTGGATCCCAACGCGCTCGGAGTCGATTCCGCCGCGCTCGACGAGGTGCCGCACGCCGTCGACCAGGTCCTCCACCTGCGGCTTGCCGACCTGCTCGAAGTTCGCCTTCTCGAACATCGCTCCGTAGCCCGACATCCCGCGCGGGTCGATCGTCGCTGTGACGTAGCCGTTCACCTCGGCCATGTACCAAGCGAAGAAGTACGCCGACGCGGAGGTCGACCCCTCGACGACCTCCTTGCGCGTCCCGAGTGGCCCGCCGTAGACGTACAGGAGGAGCGGCCGCGAGTCCGTCTTCTTGAAGTCCGTGGGCTGGAAGAGCATCCCGCGGATCGCCTGACCGTGCCGGTTCTCGTAGGTGAACACCTCGGGACGCACCTTCGTCAGTTCGTGGGCGACCTCGGGGTGCGAGTCCGTCAGGAGTCGCTGCGCGCCCGACTCGCAATCGACGAGCACCAACTCGCGCGGCGCACCGAAGCGGCTGAACCGGGCGAGCAGGTGCCGGCCGTCGGGCGCGACGGCGACTTGCTCGTAGCGCCCCGTCTCCTTCGTCAGTCGCTGCATCCCGCCCGTCGCGAGATCGACCCGGTACGCATCGAGGCAAGCCGAGTCCTCGCGCGTGCTCGTCGCGACGATCCATTCGCGGTGCTCGGGCATCGGGCCCGGGTAGACCTCGAAGCGCCCGCTCGTCAGCGGCTCGAGCGTCTCGTACACCGGATCGAGCAGCGACAAATGGCGAAAGCCCGCCTGCTCGGTCAACAGCACGACGTGCCGGCTGTCGGCGGAGTAGCGCGGTGACATGAGTCGCGGTGTCGTCGGACCGCCCGCATGGAGGAAGCGGTAGGCGATGCGCGCGGGCCGCTCGACGACGGCGTCGGGATCCTCCTGTGCCTTCTCGGCATCCTCCTTTTCCCCCTCCTTTTCCCCCTCCTTTTCCCCCTCCTTTGCCTCGTCCTCTTTCTCACCTTGGGCGCGCTCGACGAGCGCGTCCCAGCCCGTCCCCACGGCCTCGGGCAGGCTCGCCTCCAGCACATGGACCTGCTCGCTCTCCTGTTGGAAGACGCTGAACACGACCTTGCTCGAATCGGGGGCCCAGTCCGGCAGCCGCAGCACGTCGCGCGGACCACTGTGCTCGTGGGTGTGAACCTTGTAGAGCACGCCGTCGTCCTCCTCCGCGCCGGGCAGCGTGTAGAGGTAGACGATGGTCTCCGTCTTGCCGCGCGGGTCGTCCGAGACCGTCCGCGGCACCTTGCGCACCGTCATGAACCGGTCGTCGTAGTCGGCGATGTTGACCATTCGCGTGTTGCTCTCGCCCTTGCTGGCTCGGGCGAGGATCACGACGTGCTTGCCGTCGGGACTCAGCGCGTGGCTCGACAGCCGCTCACCCGAACCGAGCGTGGGGTCGAGCTGTTCGACGAGCGATCGCCCCGTCACGACGCGCAGGAGCGCGCCACCGCGCTGGTAGGTGTAGCCCGTACCGCCGGGGAGCCAGCGCACCGAGCTCTCACGCTCGCGCGTGCGCGTCAGGCGCCGCGGCCCGTCGCCCTTGGCCGCCCAGCGATACACGTCGCCGCTCGAGGTGAACAAGAGCTCATTCGCGGTGGGCGACCAGGTAAACCTCGAGACACCGCCGTAGCGCGGCGCGTCCTCGTCGTCCGCGTCGTCGTCGGACACCTGCGCGTCGTCGGCCGAGTCCTGTTCCGCGCCCTCTTTCTTCTTCTCGTCCCCGTCGCCACCCTCGCCCTTGCGCTTCTTCGCGGCCTTCTCCGCACGATCGCGCGCAACCTTGCGGGTACTCGCCTGAAAGGGCGCCATCACGTCGACCGAAGTGATGCGCGTGACTTCGCCGCTCGCCACATCGAGGATCCACAGATCGCTTCCGTGCCGGCGCTCGACGTACGGTCGCCACAGGTACGCGGCGTACGCACCGTCGAACGAGAACTCCATGCTGCTCGCGGACGGCCCGAAGAAGCTCTTCTCGGGGAAGAGGCGCTCGAGCGTGATCGGCTCCGCCTCTTGGTCTTGTGCAAGCAACGGCAGGGCGAGGACGAGAAGGGCGAGGAGGCGCAGCATGCAGGCGTGGGTTTGGGATTGGGGTGAACGGGGCCGATCGTAGCACCGCGTCTGGCTACGATGACGGCCCATGCACGAGTCCTCGCTCTCGCGGCGCAGCCTTTGCGCGAGTCTTTCCGCAGCGCTCCTGTCGCCGCGCGCGGCGTTCGCGCGCGGCGTCGAGTCGCTGGAGAGCCAGGAGCCCGAGCCAGTCTCACTCCGAGACGCCTACGACCTGGCTCCCGACGTCACCTACCTCAACCACGCCTCGATCGGAACGATGCCCACGATCGTGCGCGAGGCACACGACCGCTACGAGCTCGCGTGCGAGCGCAACCCCTGGCTCCACGTCTGGGGCGAGGAGTGGAGCGCGGCGATCGACGAGGTCCACGCGCACGCGGCGGAACGGGTCGGGTGCGAGGAAGAGGAGATCGCGGTCACGCGCAGCACGACCGAGGGCTTCAACGTTCTCGCGGGCGGACTGCCCCTCGGCGCGGACGACGAGGTCGTCTTCAGCTCCCTGAACCACGTGGGGGCGAGCGCCGCATGGACGCGCTACGGGCGCGAGCGCGGGTACGCGGTGCGGCGGTTCCGGTTCCCGACGAGCGACGTGCCGGACATGAGCCCGGACGAAGTGATCGCCGCGCACGTCGAGGCGCTGTCCGACGCCTCCCGCGTCCTCGTGCTGCCCCACGTCGACAACGTCGTCGGCCTGCGGCACCCGGTCGCGAGGATCGCGCGCGCCGCGCGCGCCCGCGGCGTCGAGTGGGTGTGCGTCGACGGGGCGCAGACCGTGGGCATGATCGACGTCGACCTCGACGCTCTGGGCGTCGACGCGTACACGACCAGCGCTCACAAGTGGCTGCAGGCGCCCAAGGGCACGGGCCTGCTCTACGTCCGCGGCTCGCTCCAGGAGCAGCTCGCGCCGCTCCTGGTGACGTGGGGCCAGGGCCGGTGGGCGGGAACGGCACGCAGCTACACCGACTACGGAACGCGCGACCTGCCGAAGCTGTTGGCGCTCGAGGACGCACTCACGTTCCAGGAGCGCGTCGCGGGCCGCGATCGCGACGCCCACGATCGGCGCCTCTTCGCGCACGCGCTCGCGCGCGTCGAGGCGCACGCAAAGCTCACTTGGCGCTCTCCGCGCGGCTTCGAGCACGGAGCCGCGCTGTACGCCGTCGGTCTCGAAGGCGCGGCGGCCCCCGAAGTGGCGCGCGTGCTCTTCGAACGGCACGGCGTCGTCGTGCGGCCGTTCGGTGCAGCCGGGCTCAACTCGTTGCGCGTCTCCCCCAACACCCTCAACACCACGGGCGACCTCGACCGGTTTTTCGAGGCCGTCGAGTCCTGTCTATGAGCCACAGAGGCCCATCCATGAACCCGGCTTTGTTCTTCCTCGCCCTCCTGCCCTTGCCCCTGCCCCTGGCCCAAGACGCGCCGGAGCTGATCCTCACCGGCGGCCGCATCGTCACGGTCGACGAGGAGACGCCCGAGGCGAGCGCGCTCGCGATTCAGGATGGCCTCGTCCTCGCGGTCGGTGACGACGAGCGTATCGCCGCGCTCGCGGGCGAGGACACGCGCGTCATCGACCTCGAGGGGGCCCTCGCGATCCCCGGCTTCGTCGAGGGCCACGCCCACTTCCTCGGCATCGGGGACGCGATGATGCAGCTCGACCTGATGAACGTCGACAGCTGGGAAGAGATCGTCGCGATGGTGGCGACGGCGGCCAAGAAGGCCAAGCCGGGTGAGCTGATCCGCGGCCGCGGCTGGCACCAGGAGAAGTGGACCAGCGTACCGAAGGGCAGCGTCGACGGCGTCCCGACGCACCACGCGCTGAGCGCGGTCTCGCCCGACCACGCGGTGATCCTGACCCACGCGAGCGGCCACGCGAGCTTCGCCAACGCGAAGGCGATGCAGATGGTCGGCATCAGCGCCGAGACCCCCGATCCCGAGGGCGGAACGGTCGTGCGCGACGCGCAGGGCGACCCGACGGGCCTCATGCGCGAGACGGCGTCGCGATTGCTCGCGGGCGTGTCGATGCGCGCACGCCGGCCGGACCCGCAACGACTCGCCGCGCTGGCCGCCAAGGAGTGCCTGGCGAAGGGCGTCACGAGCTTCCAGGACGCGGGCTCGTCGTTCGCGGACGTCGGCGTATTCAAGGCGCTCGCGGGCGAAGGCGAGCTCGGCGTGCGTCTGTGGGTGATGCTGCGGGTGTCGACCGAGAGGCTCGCCCGCGAGCTCGCGAAGGACTACGCGGACGGACCGCTGGTCGGCTACGGCGATGGCTTCTTGACCGTGCGCGGCGTCAAGCGCTCGCTCGACGGCGCCCTCGGCTCGCACGGCGCGTGGCTGCTCGATCCGTACACAGACCTGCCGGAGACGAGTGGGCTCAATACGGCACCGCTCGATTCGGTCGCGACGTCGGCGGAGATCGCCTTCGCGCACGGGTTCCAGATGTGTGTGCACGCGATCGGGGATCGCGCGAACCGCGAGGTGCTCGACCTGTACGAACGCCTGTTCAGAGCCAACGGCAACGCGACCGGCCTGCGCTGGCGCATCGAGCATGCCCAGCACCTGCACCCGGCGGACATCCCGCGCTTCGCCAAGCTCGGCGTCATCGCCTCGATGCAGGCGGTCCACTGCACCTCCGATGGTCCGTGGGTCCCCTCGCGTCTCGGCGCCGACCGGTCGCGCACGGGCGCCTACGTCTGGCGCCAGCTCATCGACTCGGGCGCCGTCGTCACGAACGGCACGGACGCCCCGGTCGAGGACGTCGACCCGATCGCGAGCTTCCACGCGAGCGTCACGCGGCTGACGAAGGACGGTAGCGCCTTCTACCCCGACGAGTCGATGACGCGCATGGAGGCGCTGCGCTCCTACACGCTCGACTGCGCCTACGCGGCGTTCGAGGAGGACGTGAAGGGCTCCTTGAGCGTCGGCAAGTACGGCGACGTCGTCGTGCTGACGCGCGACATCCTGCGCGTACCGGTGGACGAGATCCGCGAAGCGAAGGTGCGGTACACGATCGTCGGTGGCGAGGTCGTGTACGAGATGGAGTAGCCGGTCAATCGAGGTACGGGTCAAGCACGCTCCGCCACTGATCGTGCGCGCGCACGTCGTACGCCCCCGGCTCCTGCACGGTCGCGATCGACTCCGAAGCGCCGATGCGCCACCCGCGCGCGCCGTGGCGCGCGAGGACGATGGGCTCGACCGCCGTGCCGGCGGGGTCGACGTCCAGTGACCAACCCGTGAGCCGCTCCCCGTTCGCGCCCAAGCTCGCCTCCGATGCGTGCTCGAGGTCGGGCCGCGAAAGGAGCGCCGAGCGCAGACCGTAGGCACCGCCCTCCTCGAGCGGAAAGCCGACCGACACTTCGGAACCGACGAACCCGTCGCCGCTCGCGGCGCGCGTGAGGCCGAGCGAGACGTAGCCCTCCTCGGAGACGTGGAAGCTTCCTTCGAGGTCTGCGCCCGGGATCCGAAGCTCGCCGCCGATCACACCGACCTCGTCGCGCTGCACGCTGCCCGCGACGATCTCCGCGTTGGCTGCCAAAGTGAGGAGCAGGTCGTTGAACTGCTGGGTCTGGGGTGTGTCCGTGCGGAACGAGGCCACGATGCGATCCCAGCTCGCCAGCAGCTCGGAGGCCTGGGGCTCGGTTGTGTCCGCCGCGTCAGCACGGCTCGTGCGCGGAGCGTCCGTAGCGGCGCGCAACTCCGTGCGGCGCACCTCCGGCTCGGCGCTGGACGCAGTCCGCGCCCGATCGACGCCAGCCGCCTGGAACCCGTCGGGGGCCGCCACCGTCGCCTGTGGCACCAGAGCGGGCGACAACAGTTCGGTGGTCCACGCGAGCAGCACGGCGATCGTGACCGACATCGAGAGCAGCGCGAGTCGTTTGTCCATTACGGGTCCCGGCGTCCAAGAGAATGAGGGGAGCCCGCGACGCGCGAGCCCCCCCGTAGCCGGCCTACGGGCAGACCGGGTTCGTCGTCGTGCAGAACCAGTTGCAGGGGCTGCGCAGAATCAGGCAGCTCGAGCCGCCCGGGCCGGGCGCGCCCGCGATGCAGGCAAACCGGATGCAGCCGAAGACGTCGAGATATCCCCAGCACTTCAGACACGCAGGCGGTGCACTCGGAGCGGAGGCTTCCGCCGAGGAGGGCAAGAACATGGCCGAGAGCGACAGAGCCGCGACGCCGGCGAGGAGCAGAACTTTCATTGGTTTTCCTTTCGGTGTTGTTGCTGCGAAAACAGCGCTAGTGGTGTGATGCAGACAGTTGCGGTCTTATCCCGAGTTCGCGTGTGCGTGCCACAAGGCGCGGCGACGACGCAACTTCGCTGCCAATACGGTGATACTGGGATTGTTCGCAGGAGCCGCAACGCCGTGGCGTGTGCATGCGGGCCGGGATACGACTGCAACTGTCTGCATCACAGCGCTAGCTAGCGATGTACTGGAGTACGGTGAGCACGTGCTCGGCCCCGGCGCCCTGGAGCACGTCTGTTTCGATCGGGAGCTCGTCGCCGAACTCCTTCGTCGCGGACGGTTGCCCGGCCTCGTCGTAGTGCCCGCGGACCTGCATCGGCTGCCACCGCGACCCGCCTTCGAGCTTGACCTGGCAGAGGCCGCCGATGCGCACGAGGCTGTTCGGCCCCTCGCCGTACGTGAGGTTCTCCCAGAGTGAGGGGAGCTTGCTCTCGAGCAGGGCCGTGCAGTACTGGAGCTCTCCGTCGATGTCGACGCCGAACCCGATGCGCAGCATCGAGACGCTGAGCGGGTCGAAATCGAGGATCTCTTCCTGCGCGGCACGCTCGACGAAGAACTCGTACTGCCGCATGTCGTGCTCGGGGAAACGCCGCACCGTGAGCTGCGCGTTCTCGATCGTGCTCATCTGCGCCATGGGCACGACGAGGTCGTCGCCGTCGTAGCTCTGACCGTCCAGCTCGAGGACGTCGAGGTACATCGTCACGAGGTCGACGATCCGCACGGGGTCGACCTCGCCCGTGTAGAGATCCTTCGTCACCTGGTCGAGCAGCTCGGTCACGCGCCGGTGCTCCTCCGGGACCGCCTCGGGCTCACTACAGCCGCAGGCGAAAAGTACGGCGGCCAAGGCACAGGTCCGAATCGACTTCGTGCGTCTCATGATCCAACGTCTACTTCCTGGTCCAAAGGGGCAGCGGAGTCCCCGAGCGAAGCCCTGGGCCGCGAGCGAGGGACGAGCGGCGTGCGATTGCTCGCGCTCGGTGAGCCGGGAAGGCTCGGCTCGTCCTCCACCCCTAACAGGCGAGCAGCGTCCGACGGCGTAACGCGGACAGTCGAGCTTTTGGCGTGGTCCGTGGACGCCGCCTGCCAGCCGCCGTAGCTTCGCGTCGCCGAAGCGGACAAGGAGCACAGTGACGAACTTCCGAGTAACCGGTTTCGAGATGGCCCACTGGTCCGATGCGGCCGACCTCTTCCTCGCGCCCGAATGCTGTTACGGGACGCTGCAGCTGCCCTATCAATCGCGCGACGAGGTCAAGCGCAAGCTCGAGAACCCGCCGCCGAACATGCACCGCCTCCTCGCGCTGCTCCCCGACGGGAGCCGCGCCGTCGGTCTACTCGCGCTGCGCCGCTACGAGGGCCGCCGCGCGCACTCCGCGAACATCGGCATGAAGGTGCACCCCGACTTCCACGGTCAGGGAGCGGGCAGCGCGTTGATGCAGAGCGCGATCGAGCTCGCGGACCGCTGGCTCGACCTCGACCGACTCCAGCTGACGGTGTTCGTCGACAACGAGCGCGCGATTCGGCTGTACGAGAAGTTCGACTTCGAGCGGGAGGGGACGCTGCGCAAGTATGCGTACCGGGATGGGGAGTACGTGGATACGCTTGCGATGGCGAGGTTGCGCTGACCTCGCCATCGGGCCACCACCCTACTCGTACCAGCGCTTGATCATCTTGTAGAAGCTCGACGGGTAGTACTCATCGACGATCTCGAGGTACTTGCGCTTACGCACGTCGTCATCCGACTCGCGGCGTACCGCCCAGAAGGCCTTCTCCGCGGGCGGCTCGTGCTCGTCGCGCAGCTTCTGGTAGGACGCCATGACCGTCCCCGCGACCGGAGCGAAGGCGAACTGACGCCGGAACTCCCAGAAGCCGTCGACCCAGTCGCCGTTCGCGTTGTGGGCGACGGCCTTCTCGAGCTTGCGCGCTTCCGCCGCCGCGGCCTTATCGACCTCCGCCAAGGCCTCTTCGGCGCGCCGCCTCGACTCCCCCTTGGCTCCCAGCTCCAGCACGCGTAGTGCCGCGGCCGCCGCGTCGCGGTACGCGTCCTCTGCCAACGCATTCTCGGCGAACGCCACGAGGCGTTCGACCTCGCCGGACGTGACGCCATCGAGCCAACGTACGGCCTCATCCACCGGCAGGTGCATGAAGCTATGCCCACCGTCGGTCGCGAACATGCGCAGCATCGGAAACCCGCCTCATCGCATCTCTCGCTGCCTGCGCCGTCGGCAGCAGCGCGTCGGCCCAGACGACCGAGCTCGTCAGCCTCGGTCCAGGCGGGGTAGAAGGCAACCACCACTCCGTCCGCTCAACGGTCTCCGCGGACGGGAACTACGTCGCGTTCGAAAGCGTCGCCTCGAACATCGTCCCGGACAGCACCGGCGGGATCCTTAAGGTCTATTTGCGCGACCGCACGAGCGGGACCAGCGAGCACATTTCGATCTCGAACGCCGGGCAATCGTACGGCGCCAGCAGGCTTCCGACGGTTTCCGGTGACGGGCAGCGGGTCGCCTTCACGAGCTTCTCGTCGGAGCTCGTCCCAGGCGATACGAACGGCGAGTTCGGCTTCTTCCTCGTCGGCTCGCACCAAGGCACTTTCGTCCCGCCGGGTAGTCAAGGGGTGCTCTGCCTCACCTGTTCGGGCTTCCAGGGCTGCGCGGGCATCGGGCGCTTCAACCGCGCCGGCGAGATCATCCAGGGTCCATCCGGGTCCCTGATGATCGACTTGAGCGCACTGCACCTGACGCCACAGGCGCCCGTGCAGCCGGGTGAGACGTGGAACTTCCAGTGCTGGTTCCGGGACTCGTCGACGAGCAACTTCACGGACGCGATCGCGATCACGTTCGTGTGAGTTCTTCACCGGCCTTCGGCCGAGGCATCACTCCCGAGGCTCGCCCCCGTGGGCCCTCGACAACAGGCCCTGATAGAGGCTCGCCCCCTTGCGGAACCGGTGCGCCGCCGCCGAGACGCCGATCCCCACGCGGTCGGCGACCTCCTGCATCGTCAGGTCCTCGAAGAGCCGCAAGTGAACGACGCCGCGCAGCTCCTCCGGCAGACCCGCCAGCGCCTTCGACATCTGGTCCGCCTGCTCGGTCGCCATCGCGGCCCGACTCGGCGTCGTCGTCACCGCCGGCCCGGCCCACTGCGACGCCCCCATCGTGGACGCTCCCGGCGACTGCAGCGCGCTGAACTCGAGGGGTGCCTTGCCCGCTCCACGCTTCTGCGCGGAGACGCGGTCGACCAGGTCGTGAATGCGGTTGGTGATCACGCGCAGCAGCCAGCGCCGAAACGCCCCCACCCCCTGCCACTCGCACTTCTCCCGGTCGCGCCAGGCATAGAGGAGCGATTCCTGCAAAACGTCCTCCGGGGCGTAGTCGCGCATCAGTCGCCTGCTCATCGACGAGCGGATCACGACGAGCAGCGAGGCAGGACCGACGGCTTCGATCAGACGATCCCAGTCGGCGGCGTCCCCCGAATGGAGCAGGTCCCGCTCCGGCTCTCGACGATCTTCGGCCATACCTCTAGTGGTGTGATTCACTCTTGTGCGGCATTCTGGTCGATGCGTACCCGCCCGCTGCTGCGTTGCGCCTCCTCCGAGACTTGCAGCGAAGTCGCGTCGTCGCTGCGCCTTGCAGCGAACGCGTACGCACCGACCAGAATGC
>JAAELL010000471.1 GCA_024226735.1 bacterium
CGCCCAGGAGGCGTCGATCCTCGATCTCGACGAGGTCGAGTGGGAGGCGCTGCCTGAGCCAGGCCCTCCTACGGACTACGGGTCAGTGGGTCGCCAGCAGCGACCGGTCGTGGCGTGAGACCCCTTGGAACTCCTATCCGCCGCGTTTGCCGAGATCCTCGATCGTCACCACGACATCATTGCTGTGGTACCCCTTGTCCATCACCCACTCCGCAGGCGCACCCTCCATCCTTAGCTCGGGATCACGCCGCAGTGTCGCCACGCTCGCGACCGTGGCCGTAATGGTCTCCTGGATCGTCGTCGTGTCACCGGCGGCCCCCGGTTGAATTGTTGCCGCCATGATCGCGCCGCTGTCCATGTCCACCGCGTGCTCCACTTTGTGCGACAGGTGCGTGCGACCGTCCTTCATCTTCGTGATCTGCGCATCGGGATCGTTCGGGTTCTGCCAGTCGTCGTTCGAGCCCTTCTTCGTGCGTTTGCGGTCGATTCGTGCCAGGTCTGCGCGGGTCGGCGTCTCGATTCCCGAGGCCTTCGCGAGGTCCGTCAGGAAATCAGGAAATCGTCGTAGCTTTGCCCAGTGTCGCGCCGCACCAAACTCTTCATCGCGGCGTTCGCCTCCAGCGTCGAGGCGTCCACACCTACTGTCTGGCCATTCGCCAAGCCGCGCTTCGCGAGGAGCTTCAACACAAAGGAGAAGATCTCCACGTGCGTCTCCAGATCGATCAGCCTTCGACTGCGAGACACCGTCGAGTGATCCGGCGGACACTCGGAGAGCGTCAACCCGAGGAAGCCGCGCAGGGCGAGCGAGTCCGCGCAGCGCCAAGCGATCCCGCGCTCCGACGTGATTCCTTCGAAGTAGCCGACCAGGAGCATCCGGACGTACACGCCGGGTGCTAGACCGGGCCGGCCAACGTTGCCCGCGTAGAACTTCGCGCACAGCCCCTCTACGTATTCATCGAACCTGGCCTCGGCAAGGAGGCTGTTCACCCGCTCGTAGAATGGGTGCCCAGGCGACTTGGCCAGGTCGCTCGAAGGGATCCAGAGTTCTTCCTGCCGCACTCCGTCTCGTTTGCCGATCGCCATTTCGTATGCCTCCCGGGCTGGGCATCACCCTATTTGGCTGGGGCGGCTCGGTTCAAGCGTGGAGACGAGTTTCACCACGGTTGATCTCGTTGCGCTCAAACTCGAGCATGCCGAGGTCCACTATCGCAAGTCCTTGACGGCTTCTTGCCACTGGACCACCGTTCCGGAGTCGCACCACGTCACAGCCATTAAACGTGCAGGAGAGCCAGAAAACCTGTGCCAATTGGCCGATCGGGCAGGGCTTGGTCCCCCTGTAGGTCCCCCTACGAAACCCGAGATCGTGACGCCAAATGACGTGCCGTGATGTTCGGCTTCTTGTACCGTCGCACGCAAGTGCCTGTGAAACAGGCGCTACGGCATTGGTGCGGGAAGGGGGACTCGAACCCCCACGGATTGCTCCACAGGAACCTAAATCCTGCGCGTCTACCAGTTCCGCCACTCCCGCGGGCGCGAACGCCGACGCCAGTCTACCAACGGCCTCGGCGTTCGTACGCCCCGATGTCGATGAGGGACCTGCGCAGCGAGCGTCTCGGCGCTGCCGGGGAATCGCGCCGGCCCGTGAGAATGCCGCTGCGCCCGCGGTGTAGGGTAGGCAACGGAGACGCACACGATGCGCAAGATCCTCGTCCCTTTCGCGGTACTGGCCGCGGCTCTTATCGCCGTTTTCGTCGTGATGATCGCCTGGTCGGCGTTCAAGTTGGCGAGGATGCCGACGGTCGTGCTCGACTACAACGTGAGCGCACTCGACGTGGGGTCGCGGGAGCAGTTGTTCGAGGTCTGGCGACAGCGCGTCGATTCGTACGGTTCGCGCATCGTTTCGATCGATGAGGCGACCGGGGCGGTGGCCGTGCGCATCAAGTCGCTCGACCACGGCTCCGAGCGCGAGCTTCACCTGCTGCGAGAGCTGCTCGAGGACTCGGGCGAGCTGCATTTCTTGATCCAGGCGCGCGAGATCCACTTCACCGGCACGGACGCCGACCTCGAGTCGGAGCGCGAGGCCGCGTCCACGTGGATCGGTGTCGAGCGGGGCGAGGATCTGGGCGCGTACAACCGCACCATCGCGGGGCGCGACGGGGTTCTCGGACGGCTGCGTTGGTATCTCGACTCGGTCGACACCGAAGGCGATCTCCAGTCGCGGCTGGTGGCCCTGATGGTCGAGGAGGACCCGGCGTGGCGTTTCGGGTCCGCGGACGTGGACTCTGTCTACCCCTCGTCGGACGACTTCGGCCGGCTCGCGTGCGGGTTCGAGCTGCGCGAGGATCGGCAGGAGGCGTTCGAGGCCTTCACGGGTGCCCATGTCGATGAGCTCCTCGGAATCGTTGTCGGCGACGAGCTGCTCATGCTGCCGAACATCCAGACGCCGCTTCCCGGGAAGGGAATCATCCAGGGCGGGGTCAAGGGTTTCGAACCTTTCGAGGTCATGGCGCTGCTCGCGCGCCTCAGAAACCACAGCCTGCCCGCGGTCGCGTGCGAGCCCGGCAATCTGCGCTTTCTCGGCTCCGGCATCGACCCCGAATGAGGGTCGGCGGAAAGAGACACGGACGGGGCCTGGCGACGCCGGCACGGTTGAGGTTGCGGCGAGTCCTTGCAGAAGGAGCTGCGCTCGTTTGATCGCTGCCGGTGACTTCGGGCGGGTTGCACGCCTCAGGAGAAAGGAACCCGCACGCCGTCGAAGCCGCTGGGACCCCGTCCAGGTGCTTGAACGAGGACCACGGCGAGGTGCACGGAGATACTGAACGATTCCCTACTCCAGCTCGAGCAACGCCCTCGCCGCCGCCGCGCGCCCCTCGTCCACTTCGGCGTCCACTTCGGCGTCCACCGCGTCGAGCCCCGCTCGATACGCCGCCGCCTGTTCCGCGTCGTACTGGGCGCGGTCGAAGCCGTGCTCGTGGCGGAAGTCCTTCATGAAGTGGTTGCGCTTGCGGTCGAGGGCGACCGCGGGCTTGTCGCCCAGGCCGCAGTTGCCGCCGCCGCCGGCGAGGGTCGTGCTCGACGCCTGCTGCTCGCGCGAACGGTAGACCGCTTCCTGCAGGAAGTGTTCGGCGAGGCCTTGGCGATCGAGCGTGGCTTCCGACATTGGGTCACCTACGAGCAGTGCTCGTCGTACGCCGCGGTGAGGTTGTGCGCGACCGCGTCGGGCTGCTTCCCCTCGATGTCCTGGCGCTGAATCATGTGCACGAGCTGACCGTCCTTCATCAGGGCGATCTGGGGCGAGCTGGGCCGGTAGGGCTTGAAGTAGTCGCGCGCCCGGGCGGTCGCCTCGCGCTCCATTCCGGCGAACACGGTCACGACGCGGTCCGGCTTCTTGCCGTGCATCATCGAGAGACGTAGGCCGGGCCGGGCGCTGCCCGCGGCGCAGCCACAGACGGAGTTGACGAACACGAGCGTCGTGCCCGGCTCGCGCATCGCGGTGTCGACGCTCGACTCGTCGAGCAGCTCGGCGACACCGACGGAGGTGAGCTCGTCGCGGAAGGGTTGAACGAGTTGCGGGTCGTACATCTCTGGGGTCCTGGCTGGGGGAAACGGCCGACGAGTCTAGTCCAAATTCCACAGGAAGCTACCGTGCGCGTGAGGTCCGTGGCCCGCCGGAGGGGGGCTGCCAGTTACTACGGGGATGGGTGTCCCTTAGCATGGCGGGATGAGTGTCCATCCTCCGCCCCAGCCCCTGGGCCGCATCGCCGTCCGGGTTCGCCCCGAAGACAACGTCGCGGTCGTCCGCGCCGAGCTCGAGGCGGGCACCGCCGTCGAGCTCTCCGGCGGCAGCGCCCTGAAGACGACCGGGGTCGTCCGGGCGGGCAACCGCTTCGCGCTGGAGGCGATCGCGGAGGGTGAGCTCGTGCGCCAGTACGGCCAGCCGATCGGGACCTCGCGTGGGATCGCTGCCGGCGACCCGGTGACGCCGGAGAACATGTCGAACGAGGTGCCCGTCGTGCGCGAGCTCGCCGAGGGCCTGGCGACGCCGGCGCCCGACTACCTGCCCGAGTCCGAGCGCGCGACGTTCCGCGGCATCCGCCGCGCGGACGGCCGCGTCGGCACGCGCAACTGGATCGTCATCGCGCCGACGAGCATGTGCGCCAGCCACGAGGCGACCCAGATCGCTTTCCTCGCCGAGCACACGCTGCTTGGCGATGGCAAGTACCCCGGCATCGACGGCGTCGTCGCCCTGCCGCACAACAAGGGCTGCGGCTGTCCCGACGGCACGAACGTCGACGTCGTCCTGGGCGTGCTCGGCAAGTACGCCGCGCACCCGAACGTCGGCGCGGTGCTCTTCATCGACCTCGGCTGCGAGAAGACCAACCGCGCCAAGATGGAGAAGCACCTGGGCTTCGCCCACGAGGCTGGGCTCGGCAAGCCGCACGCCTGGATCGGGATTCAGGACTCGGGCGGAACGCAGGCGACGATCCAACGTGGGCTGAAGGAGCTCGAGCGCATGCTGCCGCTCGCCGCCGATGCCCAACGCGAGGACGTGCCGGTGTCCGAGCTCGTGCTCGGGGTCGAGTGCGGCGGCTCGGACGGCTACTCCGGGCTCTCGGCGAACCCGTCGCTCGGCCACGCGGCCGACTGGCTCGTGCGCTCGGGCGGCACGGTGATCCTGTCGGAGGTCCCCGAGTGGTGCGGTGCGGAGCACGTACTCGCCGGCCGCGCGCGCGACCCCGAGGTCGGGCGCGCGATCTATTCGATGGTCGATTGGTTCAAGGAGCACGCCGCCACGGGCGGCGCCGAGCTCGGCGAGAACCCCAGCCCCGGCAACATCGCCGGCGGTCTGCTCAACATCACGATCAAGTCGCTCGGCGCGATCGCGAAGGGCGGCACGACGCGCGTCGAGGGCGTGACGCCCTACGGCATGGAGCCGAAGGGCCGCGGGCTGCAGCTGATGCAGGGGCCGGGCTACGACCAGGAGTCGGTCCCGGGCATGGTCGCTTCGGGCGCGAACGTCGTCGTGTTCACCACGGGCCGTGGGACGACGATCGGCAACGCGATCGCGCCCGTCATCAAGCTCTCTTCGAACACGCCGACCTTCGAGCGCATGCAGCGCGACATCGACCTGTCCGCGGGCGGCGTCATCGACGGCGTCGAGACGATCGAAGCGGTGGGCGAGCGCGTCTTCGAACGCGTGCGCGCCGTCGCCGGCAAGGAGCGGCTCGCGCTCGCCGAAGAGAGCGGGCACCGCGAGTTCCAGATCTGGGGCGCGAACCCCGTGTCGCTGTAGGACCGGGAGACGGGCAAGACGCGCGACCTCCTGCTCGCCGTCCCGCTGTTCTGTGTCGGCCTGTGGACGGCTCTTCGGTACGGGCCGCAGCTGATTCTCGCGGCGAACGCCACGGCGGACTGGCCGACGGCGTCGGGGCGCATCGAAGCGGTCGACGTCGTCCCGACGAGCGGATCGGACGTCACTTCCGGAGGCAGGTCGGAGGCGAGCGCGTCGAGCGCCTCGCGCACGGTGATCGTCCGGCCTTGCGCCTGCTCGGGCAGGCCTCTTGCCGAGCACGCTCCCGAGTACGTCGGGATCGAGCGCGAAACCTGTAGATGGGGGTGAGGACCATCCGACGTCACCGTTCGTCCCAGAGACGAAGCTGCCGCGGAACTTCGGAGGTCGGTGCGGGGTCCCAAGGAAGGTCCCGGAGCCGCTCACTAGTGGTGTGAGTCACTCTTGTGCGGCATTTTGGTCGGCCCGTACCCGCCCGCTGCTGCGTTGCGCCTCCTCCGAGACTTGCAGCGAAGTCGCGTCGTCGCTGCGCCTTGCAGCGA
>JAAELL010000472.1 GCA_024226735.1 bacterium
CTCAGGTCCCTCCCCTCAGGTCCCTCCCCTCAGGGCCTTCCGCTCAGTCCCCTCCGGACAGCTCCAACGCCGAACCGCCGGGCTTGCGGCGCTTCAGGAAGTCGAGCACGCGCTGATCGGTGTCGTCGTCCGACGGCTCGAATTCCATGGTCTGGATCATGTCGTCGAGCGTCGGGACCGGCTGATCGATCTGAGACAGGATCTGGCGGTTGTCCACGGTGAACGTCTCGACCTGGTGGGCGAGCAGGCGCAGCTTGGAGCTGTTCGCCTCGAGCTCCCGGCGCGTCAGGTCGTGGGCGAGGTAGCTGGTCAGCATGCGCGCCGTCTGGACCTGATCGTCGAGTTGTCCCTCGAGCTGCGAGATCGAATCGAGCACGTTCTTGTACATCGGCAGGAACTTCGCCGTGTTCTCCGACATCAGGAGCGTCAGCTCGGCGCGCAAGAGCAGGTCGTCGCGGTGCAGCGGCCTGCCCTGGACCTCGACCGGGTACGCATAGCCCTGCTCGGCGTCCTGGAACGCGTCGCGGAAGGCTTGGAGCGTGTCCTGGCCCCTCTCGTGGTAGTGCTGTGCCGCGGCGAGCTCGGACTCGGCGTCTTGCTTGGCGCGCGCGAGCTTGTCGATCGCCGCCTTGGCCGACTCGAGCTCCTGCTCGATGGCTTCGCGCGTGCGCTCGAAGTCGGACAGGATCGCGTCCGGCGTGATCTCGAACGGCTCCGTGCCGTCCTCGGTCGCCTCGACCTTCGCGAGCCGCAGATCGTCTTCGGTCTTGCGTAGGTGCTGGGTGAGCTTGGTCGCGATGACGGCGAAGATCACCGCCACGAGGATGCCGTAGAGGTACTTCATGAGCAGTCGCCCGCTCTATCGAGTCGCGGACGGGCGGAACTGGAGTCCAACGCCCTAGTGGTGTGAGTCGAAAGTTCGGCGCATTTGTCCGGCCGCTTTCGCGCGGTGGCCGCGTTGCCCCAAGACAGTATCTATCCCTGGTGTGAGTAGCACAGAGGCTACGCACAGAACCCGGCGCCTTGCCCCCACACGAAAG
>JAAELL010000473.1 GCA_024226735.1 bacterium
CATTTTGGTCGGCCCGTACCCGCCCGCTGCTGCGTTGTGCCTCCTCCGAGACTTGCAGCGAAGTCGCGTCGTCGCTGCGCCTTGCAGCGAACGCGTACGCACCGACCAAAATGCCGCACAAGAGTGACTCACACCACTAGCTCTGGTCGGGGCGACCAATGTCAACGACCCCGGCGCGGCCTATGCGTTCACTCGCGCCGGGTCGGCGTGGACCCTCGAGGCGCTCCTGACAGCTTGGAGCGGCAATGTCGCCGCGACCTTCGGCGAATCCGTGGCGCTCGATGGCGAGCGTGCCGTGATCGGCGCCTGGCAGGACACCGCGCAGAGCTTCGCCGAGGGAACCGCCTACGTCTTCGACCGTGACGGGGGCGCGTGGACGGGCGTCGCGCGACTGATCAGGAGCGCCGGAGGTATCACCCGACATGGGCGTGGCACGGCGGTGGCGGGTGACAAGGTCTTCGTGGGACTCCCTTACTCCAGGCTTCGCCTGGCGCAAGTTGGTGCATGGATCGAGTGTCGTCGCCGGCACCCCCAAGTCGCGACGTCCGCGTACCCGCGTTGGCCGCCCCGTCGACCGCCTGGCCTCGGATTCCACGGCCTCGGTGTGAATGCACGACGCGAGCACCACGGGCCCTGGAGTGCCGAAACGGTCGGTGCAGCGCCCCTTCAAGAGGGCCTGCACCGACCGACTCGGCTCGCGTCGTCGTTCGAGCTCTGGGCTCGGGGCTCTTCCTACCACGACCCAAGGCAAAGGGCCGGGCGCTCGTACGCCCCCATGTCAACCGTCATCCCCAGGACCGAGAAGCCGGTGTTCGGCACCGCGGCGACGTCGCCCGCGCGGGCGAAGCCGAGGAGGTCCAGCGGCTCGGGGGTGGTCGCCGCCAGCGCGGCCCAGAAGCCCGTGTCGCCCGCGTCGATGCAGGGGGAGCTCGCGAGGAGGCGGTAGTCGTCGTTCAGGGCGTCGACGAACATCGGGTCCGCGTCGATGTTGCCGGTGCCGGCGGAGCCGCCCATGACGTTGCTGTAGGTGATCGCGACGTTGCCCTGCACCTCGGACGGGCCGTTGTTCCGGAGGATGCTGTTCGTGACCGTGCTCTGTGAGTTCTCCTGCCAGATCGCGCGTCCGGTGTTGTCGACGAACGTCGAGTTGGAGATATCGAGGGTCGTCCCGTCCTCGAGGGCGATGGCGCCACCCTGCGTGGCGGTGTTGCGGACGAAGAGGGAATTGCGAACCCAGCCCCCCGCTCCCCCCCACACGCGATGGATGGCGCCCCCGCGGCTGCCGGCGTCGTTCTCGACGAACGTGCAACGATCGATCTGCAGGGACAGGCCCTGGTGCCCGAGCGAGATGGCACCGCCGCCGGATCCTAAGCCCGGCGTACGGACGTTTCCACGGAAGATGCAGTCGGTGAGCGAGATCGAGTGGGAGGGGGTCCCGATCGCGGAGGCGGTCAGTGTCGCTCTCCCCGTGTTGTCCTCGAAGAGGCAGCGCTCGAACGAGGCGCTCCCGCGGCTGACGGTGACCGCGCCGTCGGTGTTCCTCGAGAACCGACAGTCGATGAACGCGGCGGAGCCTCGGTCCACGACGGCCGGAACCCCGCTCCCGGGGTCCGAGGCGTTGTCCTCGAACACGCAGTTCCGGACGGTCGAGTTCCCGCGGTAGATCTTCAACGGGTACACGTCGTGGGCGCCGTGCTTGAAGCTGAGACCTTCGACGACGGGACCGGCGGTCGTCGAGCCGAAGCTCCACAGGAGGGTCCAGTCCTGGCTCAGGCTGCCGTCCAGGATCGTGTCGGCCGGACCCGTCAAGCTGCGGACCGTGAGGACCTTGCCGTCGATGTGGTAGTAGGTGTTCTCCCTGTAGGTCCCCGGGTTCAGGAGGATCTCGTCCCCGCCGACGGCGGCGTCGATCGCCTCCTGGAGGCGGTCTCCGCGGCCGCCGGCGGGGACGAGGTCTGGGTCCACGCCGGGACGTACACCGAGAGCGCCTTCGTGAACGTCAACAAGATCCTCACCGTGAGCGGCATCGGCGGCCCGGCCCAGACGATCCTCGACGGGAGCCTGGCGAACAACCACATCATGGCCGTGTCTGCCGGCGCGTTCACTTCCGGGACCGTCATCGAGGGATTCACCTTCCGCGGCGACGACGCCGACGCGGCGCTCTACTGTTTCCACGCCGACGTCACGGTCCGCGACTGCGTGTTCGAGGACAACCAGCCCACCCAGGGCGCGGCCGTGGTCTCCGCCGAGCTCTCCCGCGCGACGTTCGAGAACTGCCGGTTCTCGAACAGCGCCGGGGGCGCGCTGTGGATCGACAACCGGATCGCCGGCGGCGACGTCACGCTCGACGGGTGTGAGTTCCTGACGAACACCGGGGACCCTGCCTTCGAGCTCGTCGGGACCGACGTGCAGGCGCGCAGCCTGACGATCCGCAACACCCTCTTCCGCTCCAACACCGGGGCCGACGGTGGAGCCGTCCGCCTGGGCGCGGAGAGCCTGACCGTGCAGATCGATCGCTGCTCGTTCCTCGACAACGACGCCACGAGCGGGGGAGCCATGCTCCTGACCCGAGGCGCGACCGGCTGGATGCGCAACTCGATCCTGGCCGGCAACACGGCCGTCGCGCTCGGCTCGGCCCTGCACCTGGCCGAGAGCTCCTCGCTCGAGATCGCCAACTCGACGTTCTACGGCAACAACGCGAACGCGATCGCCCAGGAGAGCGGCGCGAGCACGATCATCAACAGCATCCTCTGGCTCGGCGGCGGGTTCGTGAACGGGAACGTCACGATCACCTACAGCGACGTCCAGGGCGGCTTCGCCGGCGAGGGCAACATCGACGCGGACCCGAGGTTCGTGGACCCGTTCGTCAACGACTACCGCCTCCAGCGCAGCTCGCCGTGCATCGACGCGGGGGACACGACGTTCTGGTCGGACATGGCCGACGGTCAGACGGTGCCCGTCGACATCGAGAACGAGCCGCGCGTGGTGAACACGATCCGCGTGCCCAACACCGGGCGCACCGTCATCGGCCTGACGGTCGACATGGGGGCGGTCGAGCGCACCTTCAACTGCACGCAGTACTGATTCGCTCTCTCGACCCCGCCCCCGTGCGAGCGGGGGCGGGCTCAGCCCCGTCGCGAATCGCGGCGGGGCTGTCTCGTCTTCCCACTCAGCGTCCGAGCGTGCGCTCGAGCAGAAGCTGCGCCGCGAGAACTTCAGCGCACGCCGTGCCAGGGGCAAGCGGCGGGCGAGGACCTTCTGCCCGCTCAGGTACCGCCGCAGTTCGGCGGCGAACGAAGCCATGTCGGCGTAGCGCCGCAGCGGGCTCTTCTCCAGCGCCTTCGCCAGAACGACCTCCAGCGGGCTGCCGCTGTAGCGCGTGTCGACCGAGCCCAGGCGGGTCGGCTCCTCCTGGACGATGATGCGGGCGACCTCCGGCAGCGTCTGGCTGTCGATGTGGTACGGGAGCTGCCCGGTCAGGAGCTCGAACAGCACAGTGGCGAGGCTGTACACGTCCGATCGCGCGTCGAGCTCCTTGGCGCCCCCGACGACCTGCTCGGGGCTCATGTAGCGCGCCGTTCCCAGGACGTCGCCCTGCCCGGTGAGCGACAACGTCCCGAGGATCTACCCGAAGACCCGGTGGTCTGCCGCGTCGGCCTCAGTCGGCTGGGGGAGCACATCGAACACCGCCTCGAAGTCTCGTTTGAAGGGGTGTGCGTGTTCCCCGAGTCCGATCGCTAACGGTATGGCTTGCAGGTCTGCATGTCACCTTGGCGTGGCGTTGGTTCACGCGGAGAGCCTATCAAGGGCGCAACTCCCAACACCGACCTCCCCCACTCGCAGCAGATCCGGACGAACCGCTTGCCGCGTAGGAAGCCGAGCGACGCCTCCGCCGCGCGACCCATGAACAAGTCGTTTGGGTTCGCCGTCACGCCGGCGATGTGCATCCGTGTCCAGGCTGCGGCGCTCGAAGGCCCGCCCAGGCGGGCGCGATGGCCTCGGACGGGATTCTCGGGAGGCACAACGATCCGTGCCCGGATCCGCACACCAACGCCGCCGACCGCCCCTCCGAGGTACGATCGGCGTCTCGGTCCATGCCCCAACGCCACGCTGGAGTTCCCCCGCATGTCGAACGACTTTCCCATCGAGCCCGGGACGAAGGTCGCGGCCCTGCTCGACCACTACCCCAAGCTCGAGGACGTGCTGATCGAAATGGCGCCGCCCTTCAAGAAACTCCGCAACCCGATCCTCCGCAAGAGCGTCGCCAAGGTCGCCTCGCTGCGCCAGGCAGCGGCCGTCGGGCGGATCCCGGTCGACGAGCTGGTCAACCGACTGCGAGCCTCCGTCGGGCAGCCGCAGACCGGGGGCACGGCCCAGGTGAGCGAAGAGCACGGGTACTTCGCGGATCAGCCGGAGTGGTTCGACGAGGGCAAGGTCGTGGAGACCATCGTCGAGAGCGATCTCGCCCCGGACGTGATGCCGCTCACCCCGTTGCTCCGGCGCACGCAGGCGGCGCAGGCGGGGGAGATCGTCGAGCTGGTCACGACATATCTCCCGGCCCCTGGGATCGACATCATGAAGGAGAAGGGATTCGAGGCCTGGTCGGTGGAGCGAGGAGAACTCGTCAAGACCTACTTCTGCCGGCCCGTGCGTCGCCCCGAGTCGGCTGGCCCGGGCTAGTGGTGTGAGTCGAAAGTTCGGCGCATTTGTCCGGCCGCTTTCGTGCGGTGGCTAGGCACCGGGTTCCGGGCGTAGCCTACGAACGCTTCCGTCCCGCCATCTGCTTTCACCTCGGTGGCCTCGACCTTTCACCGGTCAACCCACACGAAACGGTGAAGCCCCTCTTCTTGCGGATCGCCTGCATCCCGTAAGCCCTCCGGGGCTAGTGGTGTGAGTCACTCTTGTGCGGCATTTTGGTCGGTGCGTACGCGTTCGCTGCAAGGCGCAGCGACGACGCGACTTCGCTGCAAGTCTCGGAGGAGGCACAACGCAGCAGCGGGCGGGTACGGG
>JAAELL010000474.1 GCA_024226735.1 bacterium
GCCCGAGGCGAAGAGCCCGCGGTAGAAGTCGGGGAGGAACTCGCGCGCGGCGCTGACGTAGAGCGAGTAGGCCATGGCGACGACGCTGCGGGTGCCGGCCTTGATCAGCGACGCCGCCACCGAGGCGAAGGCGGTCTCCGCGGCGTCGTCGAGCATGGCCGACTGGCAGGCGTTCAAGACCACGATCGGCACGCCGTGCTGCCGCAGCAAGCCGCTGAGCTGGGGGGCGTCGATCGGATCGTCGGCGCCGATCGCGTCCTCGAAGACCAGGCAGCCCTGGTAGCCCTCGAGCCGGTGCGCGTCGAGGGTCCGCAGTTGAAAGCTGCTCATGCTGCCGGATGAGGCGTCCGTGTGGGCGTCGTTCGCCGCAGATTGGCCGAAAGCACCGTGGCCGTCGAAGTGGAGGATGTGGTAGTGCCTTGGGCGTTCCTCGAGGTGCTCGCGCAGGCGCTCGAAGGTCGGTGGACGCAGGACGTGGACATCCACCGGGAGTTTCTCCTTCTCGACCAGGTCGATCATCGGCCGTGAGATCGAACGGTAGGCGACATCGCCCTCGCCGTCA
>JAAELL010000475.1 GCA_024226735.1 bacterium
CGCGCTCGCTCGACGTGGGCGTCAGCGTCCAGCGCATCGACGATGCCGCGGGTGATCTGCCGTACCGACGAGCCGTCCGAGACGGCGGCGACGCGCTCGTGCTCCGGCGGGCCGAGCTGCCGGTCGAGGCGGGTGAGGCGGCTGGCCAGCGAGCTGACCATCTCCGGGTCGGCGCCGCCGTGGGTCACGTGCTGCAGCAGCTTCTTGAACGAGATGAACTTCTTGCGGTCGAGCGGCCGGGCGTCGTTCATCGGGCTCTCCGACACCCCGACGCAGTCGATCAGCACGAAGTGCGTCTTCACCCTCGCGTCCGGGGTCACCGAGCGCAGCTCGTCCGACTTCATCACCCGCCCGCCGCGCCCCTTCATCTGCTCATAGAGCACCCGGCTCTTCACCGTGCGCAGGAACATCACGATCTCGATCGGCTTGACGTCGGTACCGGTGGCGATCATGTCGACGGTGACGGCGATGCGCGGATTGTAGCTGGTGCGGAAGTCCTGGATCAGGTCCTCGGGC
>JAAELL010000476.1 GCA_024226735.1 bacterium
CGCGTACGCGGTCAAGTCGACGTCCTTCAGCGACCAGGGTGAGGTGTGTTCGACGTAGGGGCTCAGCGTCACCCAGTCCGCCCACGTTCCCGTACCGGTGTCGTACGTGGAGATCTGAACGTAGCCCGCGTCGCAGTGGTCGTACGAGAACCACTCGCGGAAGCGCAGGTGCAGCTCCTCACCCACCGCCACCGGATCGAGGCGCACGGTCGGGCTGACGAGCCGGCTGTCCGTGTTGGCGCCGTAGTTGCTGTCAAGGACCGTGCCGGCGACGTTCGTGCCCTCGAACGCTGCGGCGGGGCCCGTCGTCGGAGACCCGACCTGCCACACACCGCGGTCGGCTCCCCAGCCTTCCCAGCCAGACTCGAAACTCCCACCGAGAACGGGGCTGCACTTCATGATCGCGACGTCGTCGATGTACCAACCAGTGCTCGAACCGCCGCAGCCACCGCCGTAGGCGGCAGTGTGGTAGAAGCCCAGACGCACCTGCTCCCCCGCGAACGGGGTCAGGTCGACGTCCCGTAGCGACCAAGGTGAGGTGTGTTCGACGAACTCCCCGACGGTCGTCCAAGCGCCCCACACTTGCGTGCCCGCATCGAACGTGGAGATCTGGACGTAGCCGGCGTCGCAGTGCTCATACGAGAACCACTCCTGGAAGCGCAGGTGAAGCTCCTCGTCACCCACGACGGGATCCAGCACGATGCTCGGGCCGATGAGCCGGCTGTCGGCATTGGCGTCGTAGTTGCCGTGCAGTTCGGTTGCGGCACACTTCGTACCGGAGAACGGGCCTGGCGGCCCAGCCGTCGGATCTCCGACCTGCCATACCCCGTTGTCCGTGTACCAACCGTTCCAGCCGAGCTCGAAGTCCTCGAAAAACAGGGTCTGCCCGGCTCTGGCGCCAAGAGCGGGGCCCGGCTCCGCGGATGCCGCGCCGGGCGTCAGGAAGGGGCTCAGTGCCGCGAGCGAGTTCAAAGCGAGCCTGTAGGATCTCTGCATGGGTGGATCTTCCTTATTCTCTTCTTCGCGCGGTCCGCGATCGCGTGGCACGACAGGACCTCAGGACGTTCTCATTGCGTCCGTCCTAAGCGCAGCACGGCGGCGGATCCGGTCACGAATCTCGAGTTCTCTTCTGGCGCACTGAGATGGGCACGTCTCGCTACGAGCGCGCATCGCAGGCACTGGAGTGCTTGCTCGAGCTTCCACCTGGTGACCGTGCCGCGGCGCTCGCGGCGCATCCCGGTCTCGACGACGAGCTGCGAAGCGAAGTCGCTTCGCTCTTGGCGCACCATCGCGACGACGCTTTCCTGGCCGCCCCTCCCGCAGTTCCAGCCGGGCTCGCCGCAGACCTCGACCTGGAGAACGATGAGCTCCCGGAAGAGATCGGAGGCTATCGGGTGATCGGGCTCCTCGGCCGGGGTGGCATGGGCGTGGTGTATGAGGTGCGCCAGGCCGAGCTGGGGCGAACGGCGGCCCTCAAAGTGCTCGACGACCCGTTCGCTGACGACACGGCACGCACGCGCTTCCAGCTCGAGATCGAAGCCCTGGCCCGTCTCCAGCATCCCGGGATCGCTCGCGTCTTCGAGGCCGGAACGGACGCCGGGCGCTGGCGCCGGCCCTTCTTCCTGATGGAGAAAGTCGACGGAGTGCCGATCGATCGCTGGGTGCGCGAGCAGCGCCTCGCCCCTGGAGCGATCGTCGACCTCGTGCTCGAGGTCTGCGCCGCCGTCGAGCACGCACACCAGCGCGGCATCCTGCACCGCGACCTCAAGCCCGACAACCTGCTCGTCGACGGCGACGGTCGCACCAAGATCGTCGACTTCGGCGTTGCCCGCCCGCTCGACGAGCGCGTCTCGCTCGTGCGTGCGTCGGGCTCGCGCCGCCCCATCCTCGGCACGCTGGCCTACATGAGCCCCGAGCAGTGTGCGCCGGATGCCCAGGAGGCCGACGTGCGCTCGGACCTCTATTCGCTTGGCGTCGTGCTCTTCGAGCTGCTGACGTCCGAGCGACCGATCGACCTGCACGGGACTACGTTGGTACAAGCGGCACGCAAGATCTGCGAGAGTCCGCCGCGCCGACCCCAGCGCGACGGGCGGCGCCTCCCAGCCGAGCTCGAAGCGATCGTGATGCGCACGCTGCGCAAGCAACCAGACGCGCGCTACGCCACCGTTTCGGCGTTCGCCGACGATCTGCGTCGTTGGCGCGACGGGCTGCCGGTCGAGGCGCGCGCCCCCGGTCCATGGCGGCGAGCCGTCGCTTGGGTTGCGCGGCATCCGATTGCCGCGTCCGCCGTCGGCTCGCTCACGATCGCGTTCACGACGATCGGGCTGACGGCCTTGTCGATATGGTGGCTCGCGCGGCGCCCGAGCGCCGTCGTCGTCCACAGCGGTACGGGCTGGGCATCGCTCGTCTCGCGCATCGGTGCCGAGCTGCATCGCTGGCCGGGTGTCGTGAGTGCGTACTACCTCGACCGCGGCCAGCTCGGTCCCGATCTAGCGATCATCTACTTCGGCGGAACGAAACGCCTGCAAGCCTTCCGCGTCGATGCCCCAGAGGTGCCGGTGTGGGCGACCAAAGACCTCGACGCGACTCCGCCCGGGCCGATGCCTTCCAACGTGACGCCCATCATCGAGCTCTTCCAGGTCGACGACTTCCTTCCCGAGCTGCCCGGGTTGGAGGTGCTCGTGCTCGAGCGCCTCTCGCCCCAGGATCCGGGCTCGATTCGGATCCTGGACGCGGACGCCGGCGCAAGGCCGACCGACGCGCCGCGGGTGCACGCCTGACACTCGACGAAGGGCGCCTCGCGGGACCAGGCGAAGCGGTCGACCCGGTCGAGCTCGACGATGCCCTCACGGCCCTGCAATGCATCAGCAAGGCCGGCGCCCAGATCGTCGAGCTACGCTTCTTCGGCGGCTTGACCGAGCCCGAAGCCGCGCTGGTCCTGGGCATGAGCGAGCGCACCGTGCGCCGCGAATGGACGACAGCGCGAGCCTGGCTGCGCAGGCACTTGCAGCCCGGGGCCGAGGAGTAGGTCGCCGCGGAGCAGGAAAGAATCCTGGGAATCATGAGCCCTTGCCCCACCCTAGTGGTGCCCACCTCCAATGACGGACTCTCCCGAGGATTCACCATGATTCGACACGCTCTCCTCTCCCTCGTCCCCGCTCTGGGACTGACCCAACCCACCCACGCCCAGCGCATCGCGTTGATCGGCACGCAGAACGACGTCCAGCCCTATCTCGCAGTCGTCGATGCGGGCCCCGGCATGGTCGGTGTCGACATCGTGCCCCTCAACGCGTTGGGCTCGCCGCCGATCCAGTTCATCCAACGCGTCGACCGGGTCGGTCCCGAGCTGTGGGTCTCGTCGAACTTCGGCATCGAACGCTTCGACCCTGCGACCCTCGCCTACCTCGGGCGCCACGCTCAGGGCATCGGCAGCTACACGCGCGGCTTCGCGTACGACGGGACGCGCGTCGTCGCCGCCAGGGACCTGGAGTTCCAGGAGTACGCCCTGGACGGCACGTTGCTCGCCACGACGCCCATCTCGTTCTTCGCGCGCGACATCGTCTGGACGGGGACGGAGTTCTACGTGCTCGTGGGCTACAGCATCCGGCGCTACGCCCAGGACCTCACGCCGCTGGGCGTGTTCGGAACGGCGCCGCCGACGTCCTTCCTCGACCCGACTCAGATCGTGTTGATGACCGACGGGCGCGTGCTCTTGATCGGTGGCGCATTCATCTACGAGTTCTCGGCATCGGGGCAGTTCGTGGCCGAGCACAGCGTGTGCGCTTTCGAGAACAACGCCGTGCAGACGAGTGACGGCCGGATCCTGATCGACTGCAAGGTCGGCGGTCTGCACATCGTCGAGGGCGACACCCTGAACGAGTCGTCGCAGAGCTACAACTACCTGCCGACCACGTACGACATGACGGTGATTGGCCCGAGCTCAGCGGACCAAGGCCGCACCTGCACGGGAGCCGTGAACTCGACGGGCGAGGGCAGCCAGATCGCGTTTCTCGGTGACCGCAGCCTCGGCGCCGCCGGCTTCGAGCTGCACGCGACGCACCTGCCTCTGGGCAGCTTCGGCATCTTCGTGCACGGACTGAGCCCCGCGTCGAGCCCCTTCGGCAACGGCACACTGTGCATCTCCGCGCAGGGCGGCAACCTGAACCGCATCCTGCCGATCGTCGGTCCGGTCGCATCTGCTGGGGGCGCGATCGAAAGCTCGGTCCCCGCCCCGGGCACCCTCTTCGCGGCGGGCGAGACGCACCACTTCCAGCTGTTGTACCGCGACGCTGGGACGGGCGCTGGCTTCAACGGTTCGGACGCCGTGTTCGTGACGTTCGTGCCTTGAACGCGAGCCGGTCCACCGAGCTGGCAATCTACACCTCCGATCCGCTCGCCTTGTCGACCCGCTGATCCCCCCGCACCTTGTGGAGGATCAAGTGCGTGACCGGCCCGCTGGGCTCGTCCCGACCGAAGGCGACGGTGGCCGAGCCCGTGCGCAGAAAGAAGTCCGTCGCGCTCGAGGCGAACAGCTCCTGGCGATCGCCGCCGTTCACTTGGACGAAGAACCGCTCGACGTCACGTGAGAAGACGAACGTCGACTTCGGCGAGGCCACGTACACCCCGGCGTACTCGTCGAGGAGATCGGTGTCTACCGGGACCACGGCATCGGTGGTGGGTTTCGAAGGCGGCGCATCGCTCTCGCCCCACATCAGCCGCAGCGCGTAGTGCGCCAGTTGCCCAACGGCGTCACCCGCGTTCCCTGCGTTGGCCATGACGTACACACCATGACCGCTGGCAGGCTCCGCTACGTAGATGGCGTGGAAGCCGGGGATCGAGCCGCCGTGGTGGATGACCTCGTGCCCGGCGACGTTCGCGCTGCGGACGCCCAGCCCGTACGGCCGGCCGTCGAACTGCGGGCGGCGCATCTCCTCGGTCGACGCGCGGCTCAGGATCCACGCGCCCTCGTACTCACCACCATTCAAGTGGGCGGCCACGAAGCGCGCCATGTCGGACGCCCTGAGGTACACGTCTCCCGCGGCGAAGCCGTCGTAGCGGACCTGGGAGACGGGCGTCGGTTCGCCGCCGGCAACGACGTAGGGCAACGCCATGTGCTCGACCACGCTTGGACTCGGGACGGAAGGCCGGTCGACGTCGATGCCCAGGGGCCGAAGCACGTTCTTGGCGACGTAGCGGTCGAACGATCGGCGCGACACGACCTCGACGAGGTAACCCGCGATCGCGTACCCGTCGTTGGAGTAGCGGAAATCCGTGCCCGGCGACCCGACGCGCCGGGTGTTGGCAAGCAGCTCCTCGGGCGTGATCGACGGCCGCCGGCTCCAGAGCGGCACGGTCGACTTCGGCCCTTCGGCGTTGAGGCGCCGCGCAAACGCGAACGCGTCGAGACCCGAGCGGTGGCTCAGCAGGTGGCGCACGGTGACATCGCCCGCGCCCGCGACCGCGAGCTCTTCGCCGACGATCGCGTTGAGCGGCGTCTCGAGCGTCAGCTGCCCCTTCTCCACGAGCTGCATGATCGCGGTCGCCGTCACGAGCTTGAACGTGGAGCCGGTGCTGTAGTACGTGTCCGCGGTCGCCGGGACGCGCGCTCCGACGTTGGCGTAGCCGCGGGCGCCGGTCCACACGACGCTCCCGCCACGGACGAGCGCGAGCGAGACGGACGGGATCTTGGTCTCTTCCAGCGTTCTCTCGATCTCCCGCTCGATGGATGCCGTGATGGTCGCAAGGTCGTGCGGGGCGGCTTGCCGAGCAGCCGCAGGCGTCAGGGCCAGCAGTCCGGCGGACGCGTACCGAGAGAGGATCGAGGCGGCGGAGCGGCGGGCGGGGGTACGGTTCATCGGACGGTTCATCGGACGATTCCGGGGCTTCGGTCAGGGCGTCAACGTGTCACCCCCTTCAGAAGGAACCGGCCGGCGAAGTTACGAGAAACCGCTGTGTCCGCTCCCCGTCGCGCAACGTTCCAGAAAGCGACGGCGTTGCGCGAGCAGGAAGGCGACCTCACACGTGAGCAGCAGCGACGTCGTGACGACGAGCGTCGTCGTCTCGGCCTCGCCCGGGACGACGAGAAAGGACCAGGTCACGACCACGAAGCCCGTGGTCGCGACGAGCAGGATCCCCGCCCACGCCCCTACGATCGCCGACCCCGCGCCCGAGACGCGCGGCCAGGCGCGGCGGATCTCACCCAGCGCGCGGAATCCGAGCACGCTGCCGGCGCCCATCAGGATCAGGCTGACGAGTCCGATCAGGGCTACCGCGAGCGCGAGGAAGGACACGCGGAACTCCGGGGAGGTCGATGCCGTGTCACCGTTGAAGTACGCGATCGCGACGAGGCAGACCGCGACGACGGCCACGAACGGAATCGCGCCCACGCCGAAGAGCGTGGCGGCCCCGACGGCGCGCATCGAGGGCTGCGCGGGGCGCTCGCCCTCCGCCCCCCCGTCGCCTGTATGCGCCGGTTCGGGGCGCAGACAGGCGACGCGGGGGCCGGCGGCGCGCTCGATCGACTCGAGGTCCAGCTTCACCTCGGAAGCGCGTTGGTAGCGGCGGTCCGGCTCCTTCTCCAGCGAGCGCAGAACGACCTCGTCGATCCCCGGCGAGGCCGACGAACGGTGCGACGGCGGATCGAAGCGCCCCATGGGGATCTCGCCCGTCAGCATCTCGTAGAGCACGACACCGAGTGAGTAGATGTCGGCCCGGTGGTCGACCTCGAGCGGGCTGTCGAGCTGCTCCGGTGCCATGTAGCGAAACGTGCCGAGGACTTGCTGGCTGCCGGTGAGGGAGACGAGAGCGGCCGGCGTCCCGATCAGCTTCGCGAGCCCGAAGTCGGCGATCTTCACGCCGCCCTCTGCGTCCACGAGGATGTTCTCGGGCTTGACGTCGCGGTGCACGACGCCGTGATCGTGGGCGTACTGCAGCGCGTCGCAGATCTTCGGCACGAGCACGAGCGCCTCCGCGGGCTCGAGCTTCCCCGCGCGGATGAGGTCGCGCAGGTTCGAGCCGTCGACGCACTCCATGACGAGCCAACAGAAGGACCCGTCCTGGCCAAAGTCGTGCACGGCGACGATCCCCGGGTGGTTCAGGCGCGCGAGCGCCTGCGCCTCGCGCGCGAAGCGATCGGCGAAGCCCGCCTGCTGCTCCACACCGGGCGCGACCACCTTGATCGCCACCTCGCGGTCGAGCCTCTTCTGGCGCGCGCGATAGACGTAGCCCATGCCGCCGCGCCCCAGGAGCTCGAAGAGCTCGAGGTCCGGCAGCCGTTCCTCGATCTCGGCACGCACACGGCGCTCTTGCGCCACCTCGCGCTCGGCGGCCTCCGGATCGCCCGCGTCAGGCCCCAACGCCGCGCGGAAGAGCTGCCTGGGCTCGAGGCCCTCGATTCGTTCACGGGGATCGGACATGGTACTGCTCGCACCCCCTTCAGAAGGAAGCGCCCGCGCAGGTTACGGAAAAACCGGATCTCACCCTCCGAGGGCCTCGAAGAGCAGGTTCAGCTCGTCGTCGATCTCCTGCGGCAGCTCCAACGTCCGGGCGACCTCCTCCACGATGAGCTCGCCGTAGCGCTTCTTGAGCCGGTGGGCGGCCACCTTGACGGCGACGGTCGTCAGCTCCAGCTCGGCGGCCACGGCCGCGTAGCCCCCGTCGATCGCCTCATCCGCGAGCGTCGGCTTCAGCCGCTCGAACAGCTCGCTCCGCCCCTTGGCGGCCTGCTCGCTCCGCAGCCGCTCCAGCGCTTGGCGCAGGAGCGCGAGCGCCCAATGCCGCTCGTAGTCGCTCTCGGGCGTGCGCGTGTCCGCAGGCTCGATGGCCAGCTCCGCATGGTCCGCGACCGACAGTGAGAAGAGCTGTGCGCCCCCACCGCGCTTGATCGCGCGCGCGCGCTCCTTCTCGACCGAGAGGAAGTTCTTCACCGCCGCCAGGAGGTAGGCACGGAAACGTCCACGCGACGGATCCAGGCCCTCGACGCCCTTGCGTTCGAGAAACGAGGTGAAGAACCCCTGTGTCAGATCGCGGGCCTCGTCCGCCGCGTTGCCCCGGCGCCGGATGAACGAGAACACCGGTCGCCAGTACGTACCGAACAGCTCCTCGAGCGCCTCGCGCGAGTCGGCCGGCGAGCTCCCAGCGGCGAAGACGACGCTCCAACGAGTCGTGTGGAAGCGGGACGCGCCTGGCGGATCGGTCGAAGGGTTCATGCTCGATGACAGTAACCGTTCTCGCGGAGCACGCCATAGGGCTCGTACTGCTGCTCATGCTCGTGCCCTGACGACCTTCATCGCGCCACAGCTTCCGATTGCGATGCACCGCACGCGAGTGACGGCGTGCAAGGCCAACCTGAGTGCAATCGCGCAGCGGCTGCTCGAGTACAGGGCGAAGCACCGCCAGCTGCCGCCCGTATCCGGGGTCGGGTTCTTCGGTGCGCTGATCGCTGATGGGGTCTGGGCGGCGACGGACAAGAACGCAGAGAAGCTCTCCTGCCCCTCCGTGGAAGAGAGCTTCCTCACGCCGTACCAAGACGGCATCCCTCGCAGAGACTGGTACATCGACGCGGCCGCGATCGGACCGGCCCATTCAGCGTACGCGGGTCGAGACATGAAGAGATGTCCTGTCGATTTCCCGCGCTGCAAGGACGAGGTCCTGGTCGCCGACGACAACGATCCGGAGGGGAACCACCACACCTCAACCGTCGTTCTGTGGGGTGACATGACGGTGCGCGAGTTCGAAGTCGAGGATCTCGTCAGGCAAGGCGTTCTCGAACCGGGTTCGGCGTACGTCCCCGTCGGCGCGAGCTCGCCGGTCGAGGTACTGCAAAGACTGTCGATCGTCGACTGAACCGACACGCTTGCCCGGCGCCCGCGGCGCAGAGCGCCCGCGCTCCATTCGCCATGCAAGAAGCGGCCGAAGGTGCAGCGGACGTTCACCCAGGGGCTCGGTCCGTTGGGCTCGAACACCGCCCACTGCAAGCCGCCTGCTCGAGCGCGAGGGAGTGCTTTGCAGTTCGCGGCAAGCGTGGGATGCTGTTCGCCATGCTGGCCCTCACGTTTTCGGTCGCTCTCGCCGCGCAGACGCCCAGCGTCGCGCCCCCGGACTTCGCGTTCATCGTGACGGCAAGTCCGCACTACGGTTCGACGGAAGCCGTGCACGAGTCGCACGCGACGGCTCTCCGCGGCGTCGCCGCATCGAGCCGGAAGTTGCGTGGCGTCGTGGTCGTCGGCGACCTCGCGGTCGACGCCGAGACCGGCTGGCCTGCGTTCGCGAAGGACCACACGCTGAGCGAAGGCGGCGCCGCGGGCGTCCCCACCTACGAAGGTTACGGCGACCGCGACGGCGAGACGACCCAAGCACGAGTCGCCGAGCGCAACCTAGCGCGCCCCGGCCTGCGCGCCGTGTCGCGCAACGGTCTGCACTACTCGTGGGACTGGGAGGACGTGCACTGCGTCCACCTCAACCTGTACCCCGGTGAGGCGGACAGCCTCGAGTTCCTGCGCCGAGACCTAGCGAACAACGTCGGGGAGAGCGGCCGGCCCGTGGTGCTCTTCCACCACCTGGGACTCTACGACCGCACCGGCCCCGACGTCGCGCCGCGTGGTTGGTCGCGCGAGGAGCGCGCGGCGTACTTCGAGGCGCTCCGCCCGTACCAGGTGGCCGCGATCTTCCACGCTGCGTTCCGCGACGACGATGCGCCGGGCGCCGCCGCGTACTTCTGGGACGAGCGCGAGTGGGCCGGCGAGAGCGGGATCGAACGCACGCTCCCTGCCTTCGCCGCGTCCGGTCACGCGATCCTGGTGCGGGTGGAAGGGGAGCAGCTGAAGGCAACCGTCCACGGATCGCACGGTACGCTCGGAAACCTCCGCTCCCTGCCGATCGTGCGCGGGCCGATCCCGCCGCCGCCGCACACGGCGCCGCCGTCCGAAGAGCCGTTCCTGACGTTCGCCCTGAAGGCCGGCTACCCCGGTCCCGGCGGCCTGGGCCCCCACGGTCCGATCCTGCGGATGTGGGAGGACGGAACCGTCACCCACGCACTCGACCCCACTGACCCGGGCGAGGGCCAACGCATCGGACTCGTCGGCGAGGAGGGCGTCGAGCGCTTTCGGGGCGAGCTGCGCAAGCTCGGCCTGATGGGTGAGAAGCGCGTCTTCTCGGTTGCCATGCACTCGTCCTACGAGACGCTCGAGGTGCGCCTCGGCAAACAGACTTGGGACCACGCGCTCACCTATCCACGCGGGCGGGGCCAAAAGGCCGAGCTCACGCGGCTCTGGGCCGCGCTCCACGCGAAGGTCGCGGGGGTACTCCCGCCGACGTCACTGCCCTTCGATCAGCGCTGAGCACTTCCCATCAGCGCAGCAGCACCGCGATCCCGTCCGTCGTGTTCGACGTCGCCCCGTCCCGGAACCACGCCTGGAAGTGCCACGTCTCGCCCGGGGCGAACACGACGCCCGGCGGCAGCAGCGTCAGGTCCGGGCGGAACGCGAAGCTCCCCGCCGCGCCCGAGTTCAGGATCGCGCCCCCCGGCGGCTGGTTGAAGCGCACGATGGGAAGTGCGAGGCACAGGTTGCCCGCGCTGCCGCCGAACAGCGGCACGAAGCCGGGCATCGCGCTCGCGAGGAAGTACCCAAATTCGTTCGTAGGCAAGTCGAGCGCGCGCAGGTGCACGTTGTTGAACGCGACGACCGGCGTGCCGAAGGCCTCGACGCGCGCGGGCACACCCGTCGAGTTGTTCGTCGCGACGCAGTAGTTCGGGCTCACGCAGTCGTCGAGCAGCGCGTCCCCGTTCCAGTCGCGCGCAGGGTCGACCGCGATGTCGTACAGGTCGGGCACCGCATCGCCGTCGCAGTCGTCCGAGACGACCTCGGCGACCCCGGGACGCGCAGGCGACGCCGGTTCGTCCCGCCAGCGTCCGACACCGAGGCCGACCACGGCCCAATCGGCTCCGTCGAGATCGTCCGGCTGCCCGACGCGCCAGTGCTCGAAGCCCGGCGTCTCGCCACTGGACCACACGAACGTGCCCTCGACGGCCTGGTCGGTGTAGCCGATCCACGGCGGGCCGCCCTGGGTGAAGTTGTCCACGACAAAAGTGTTCTCGAGATCGTCGCGCACGGTCGCGAGGTGCCCGCCCCAGAGGACGGCTTGCTCCTCGGCCGTCGGCCAGTCGAGCGTGGGCGTCGCGCGGTACCAGTGCCCCACCGTCGGGCCCGGCTGCCACTCGCACGCGTCATCCCAGCCGTTGGCGTTCGCGTCGTTCGCAGTCCGCGGGACCGAGTAGACGAGCACGCGCATCTGGAATGGGACGCGCGCGACCGTCGCGACGTACTCGCCGTCGATGCACACGTCGAGCCCGAACTCGGTCGCATTCACGGGCGCCGGGATGAGGCGCACGAGTGACCAGGTCGCCGTGTCGTAGAGCGCGAGATCCCCCCCATTGAAGGGGCTCGACGTCCCGACCGCGAGCAGGCCGTCCGAGAAGCGCAGGCTCACCCGCCGCGGAAGGTCTCCGCGCTGGCGCAGCGGGAGGCGCGCAACGACGTCCGCAGTCGTCACGTCGTGGATCCAGACGTCGTCCTGGGTGCCGATCGCCACGTGATCGCCGCCGATCGCGCTCGCGAGGATGCGGCCCGGGCCCGCGATGGCCGCGAGCGGCGTGTTCGTCGTCATGTCGTGGGCGTACGCGCTCCAGGTCGTCTTGTCCTCACCGACCACGACGCCGACGACGTTGCCCGCGCGCTCGCCCAGTCCGAGCTCCCACCCGTACGTGCCGAGACCGGTCGGATTGTTGAGCAGGAAGTCGGAGCTCATCGCCGTCGCTGCGTCGGAGTAGTAGTAGACCCTCGCGGCCCACGGCGCGATCGCCTCGGGCTCCCACACGAGCGCCGCGCCGTCCAGCAGGTCGAGCCGCGCGCCGTAGTGATCGCAGTACCCGGGCGGCTCCGCGAGCACATTGACGAGCACACCGGAGTCGTAGTGGTACACGGGCGCGCTGCCCGCGAAGTCGAGGTCCCCGAACGGATCCCCGAACACGACGTACTGATCGTCGATCCCGACGTCGGAGAACCGCGCCCCGGTGATGGGCGAGGGCGGAACGAACAAGATCTCCTGTCCGGTGAGAACGTCGACCACGTGCCCGCCGATGTTGTCGACGAAACCCACCTTGGGTCCGGTGGGTGAGTCCGACAGCGCGATCGGCGCGGATTGGATCTGGGTCCCGAGCATGGGGATCTCGGCGACGGGACACTGAGCAGCCGCAACGCCCGGGAATAGAGCGACGAGCGCGGCGATCACGAAGGGCTCGCAGAAGGGGGCGGTGTGCATCGCACCAACCTAACTCAGCGTGCTCGAGCCCGACATGCCACACGTCCGGAACGCGAGCCTCAGCCCTTCTGAGGAGCGCAGGATCGGGGCGTGAAGACCGCTTTCTTCCATCATCCTCTGCTGACGTTCACTCCATCTCGAACCAGCGATCCTGCCTCAAGCTCCAGTACGCAATGAGATCGCGCTCGCTGGTCTTCACCCTCTTGCAATAGTTCAGCCAATAGCCGTGCCAGTACATGGTCTCCATGTATGCCCGGTCCCGCGGTCCCGGGATCTCATCGATGTATGGATAGGACCCGGTGAACCTCGATACCGCGATGGGGCGAAGCGCGATTCCAGCCGATGGCTTTCCCACACAACGAGTCTCCAGGACATGGAACGCCCCGCCAGGCACGATGCTCGTCATGAAGTCTTCGAACTCCTGCTCGACGTGCGTGCGATAGACGCCGGGCGCCCGCCACCCTACCCACCAACAGCTGAGCGCCAGTGCGAGAACGATCCACCGACGTCGGGACCAGATATTCATGGCCCACAGGGTGTACCAAGAATCCCGCCCCTACAGCCCCGGCTCGACCCCGAAACGCCGAGCCGAGTCGGCCGGGTCAGCGCTTCGGGAACC
Source organism: bacterium (assembly GCA_024226735.1). Lineage (GTDB taxonomy): Bacteria > Planctomycetota > UBA1135 > UBA1135 > JAAELL01. The sequence continues at coordinate 12,938 of JAAELL010000476.1, forward strand.
GCAGCTCGTTGAGTCCCCAGGTCCCGTTCCCGCGCAAGTGCCACTTCGTCCTCACCTCGCCATCCCCATTGGCGAGGGCCAGCGTCACGTCGGCTTCGCCCTTGGCGTAGTCGCTCGCCCGAGTGTCGAGGACCGCGGGAAACTTCGACCAGATCCGGCCCAGCGCAGCGTCTTCGATCGAGTCGCGCATGCGCGCCTGGTTGTCGTCGGAGAAGAACACCGCGATCGCATCCGGGTCGGACGCCTTCCACGCGTCGAGGAACTTCGCGAGGGTCGGCTCGAGCGGGGGCACCGGCAGATCGAGACGGAAGAGCGACCAGCGCTGGTCCTTCAGCTGCCAGCTCGCCGTCAGCGTGATCTCCCCCAGCGCGTAGTCGACGAGCGTCTCGCCCGCGTCCTCGCGGATTGCCCCGACCGGAAGGTGCGGTCGGGCGTCTCCCCAGCCGTGGCCATCGAGGACACCGTCGAGCCACGTGATCTGCTGTTCGCGCACGCGCTCGTCGAAGTGCCCACCGACGGTCGCCAGGTCCGAGCCGTTCCAGGCCGCCTCGAACTCAGCGAGCGTGGGAGCCAGCTCCGGTGGACGCAATCCCCCGAGGACGGCGCCCGTGCCGATCGCGCTTGCAAGGATGATCGCGGCCACGGCCGCGCCCGACGCGTACCACGTGCGCGTCGCTGCACGGTGCATCGCGCCGAGAAGGCGCTCGTGCCGCTCCTCGGGCGTGCGGCCCTTCAGCGAGCGACGCGTCGCAATGCTCGCGTGGTGCAAGATGTAGAGGTCCTTGTGTCTCTCGATCAGCCGGCGGAAGCGCAGCGTCGGGATGACGGCGGCCCAGAGCAGGACCGCGAGCACTGCACTCGCGGGGAACGCGAGGCCGAGAGGGTTGGGGCCAACGAAGTGGGCCACAGCGACGGCCGTGGCGAGCGTCGCGATCACGACGTTCCAGACGAACGGCTTGAAGAGGATGTGCAGCGCGCCCATGACCAGCAGGGCCGAGAGCAGCGTCGTCAGCGCGACGACCTGCACACCTCCGCGTTGGGGAACCTCAATCCGCGCGAGGGCGAGGATCGCAAACAGTGTCACGAGCGCATAGGCGAGCGCGCCCAGCCGGTAGAACCACGTCACGCCGGCCATCCAGCGGTACGCTTCCTTGAGCGCGCCGCCCGCGTCCTGCCGCAACATCGCCGCGGCCTCGCTCTTCGAGAGCGGCACCACCTCGGCGACATCGCTCGTCACTGCCTCGTTGCGCCCGGTCATCGACACCTCCCGCAAGCTGGATACGATCGGGTATGGCCTTCGACCTACCGTAGTCGTCGCACGCGACAGGAGGAGTCGCCAAAGTGCGTAGAGAAGGGGGGCTTCGATTCCACCTCGCTGCGCCCTTCAAGCCCGGCCGCCTCCGGACTTCGCCGCCAGCCGGGACCCGTTCAAACCGGTCGGCCAACGGCGAAGACGGCCTCCATCTTGTGCACGAGCTCCGCGGGAGTGAGGTGCTCGAGTCGCGCCCGGACGCGCGCCACGCAGCTCGAGCGCGCCTCGGGCGCGAGGGATCTCAGCCGACGCGCGTGTCCGCCGCAGTGCACGCGCGTATCGAGCAGCTCGGCGGCGGTCCATGCGTGATCGACGTGCGCCGTCCAGGTGCGCACGGGCGTCAGCCGAGCTGCGCGCAAGAGCCCGGCCAGCTTCTCCTCGCTGTCGGTCTCCGCGAGTCTGCGGACTTCCGCCGGCATCGGGTCTTCGCTCGCGCCATGCGCGTCCAGCTCCTCGGTGAAGAGCACCGCGCCCGGAAGCCGGTCTTCCACCCAAGTAGCGAGGCCGACCTCCCCTCCCGGTCGGAGCGTCCGACCTGCCTCGCGCAGCGCCCGCACGGGGTCCGGGACGTGGAAGAGCATGAACGCCAGGACGAGCGCGTCGACGCAAGAGTCTCCGAGCGCAAGGCGCTGTGCATCCATCACCGCGAGGGGAGCGTCGCGCGAGCGCGAGCGAGCGACGCGCAGCATGCCCTCAGAGAGGTCCGCGCCCACGACCAACGCACCGGAAGCCCGCCGCCCGAGGGCAGGCAGGAGCGACCCGGTTCCAGCGCCGGCGTCGACGACGACGCGCGCGTGCTCGAGAGCGAGCGCCGCCACCAGCATTTCTCCCAGCGGGGCCAGGACCGGGCCCCAGGAGCGGGCGTAGTCCTCGGCGACGTGCGAGTAGTACGCGCGCAGCGCGTCCGGCGGATCGTCTGGTGCTGGATCGAGCATTGGCCCAGTATGCTCGCCTGCGACCGAGCCAGCTCGCTCCGAACACCGTCAATCGACGGTGCCCGGAGCAGCACGGATCAAAGGAACGCCACGCCGCTTGAGTCCGAGAAGTTGCTCGTTCCACCGTCGCGGTACCAAGCCTGGAAGTAGCGCGTCTCGCCAGCCATGACAGCGGGCACCGGCCCGAACGAACCGTCTGTCGGCAGGGACGACGGCCCCCCTCCGGCCGTAGCTTGTGACGTGCCGCCAGCGTCGAACTGGAACACGTGACCCAGTGCCGCCTGGTTGTAGCGAAACTGCGGTCCCCCGATGCAGATCAGGCCCGCCGCTCCGGGGGGCACGATGTAGAGCCCCGCATTGGGGCCGCTCAGGAAGTAGCCGAAGTTGGCGGGCGGTCCCTGCGCGACCGACGCGTAGAGCGAATCACCGGCCACACCGGTGCCGAGCAGGTGGAGCTCGGCAGGTACGCCCGTCGAGTTCGACAACGCCATGCAGGCCAGATCGGGAAAGCTCGGGTCGCCGACGGGATCGCCGATGAGTTGCAGCGGCAGCTCGTCGAACGAAGCTTGCGCGTTGCCCGCGCAACCGAACGCGCGCGGATCGGTCGGCCGCGGCGAGGTCCCGCTCATCCTGACCAGGGCGTTGCCCGGCACCCCGTAGTTCGCCGGCACTGCCGGCTGGTTCGCGCACGCCTCCCCCACGCCCGAGGAGTCGAGGCCCCATTCGACCCAGTACGTGGCGTTCTCCTCCAAGTACACCTCGACCTCGGCATCGGCGTACATGATGGGCCAGTTCGTGAGCTGCTGGGTGCCCGGACCCGGCACGCGAAAGAAGCCGGTCCAACCCGTGTCCTCGAGGACGTCTTCCCCGAGGTCGCCGGCGACGACCTCGGCCCCCGGGCTGTACGGAACGTCGTTCCAGAAGCGCACCCCCATCCGCGTGATCGTCGACGCGGGCGGCGACGTCTGGCCGTCGTCGCAGGCGAACGCGAAGACGCGGACGCGCTTCACGAGCCAACCCGACCCGTTCGGTACGTCACTGATGGTGACGTCCTCCATCACGCTGTCGTCCTGCCGGAACGAGTTGGCTTGGTGGCCCATGAAGCAATTGTGACGCTCGCCGAAGCCCGCGGCAGGGTGCGAGACGATGAGCGGCTGATCGAACAGCAGCTGCTGGCCCCATGCCGAAGTCGTGAGCGCGCCCGTGCCCGCCTCGCAAGCCGCCGCAACCGCGAGGACCGTGAAGATGTTTGCTTTGTTTTCCATTTTCGTCGTCCTCCTCAGTTGATGACCAGCCACCTGGCCAGCCCGTTCCACCCGATTTGCGGGTCGTCACCGGATCCCGAGATCAGCTCGGCATGCGTCATGCGCTGACGATGTCGAGCGAGACCGACCTGAGGTTCTCGGGCGTGAGGCCGGGATCGCTCAGGAACCGGATCTCGATAGCGCGCTCGTCCGCGGTGTCGATCGCTCCTACCGGGATCTCGAGCACGATGAACTCATCGCCGTCGTCGACGATCACCTCCACGGGGCACCCGTCTTCTTCACTGCCCTCCGGGTACGTGTAGAGCTCATAGTCGCATCCGTACTGCACGCCGCCGGTGCCGGTGAGCTGCAGGGTGACGTGGTACTCGAAGTTGACGTTCTCGAAGTCTCCCGGAGGTGCAGAGCGCCAGGGCGTCTCGTCGAGCTCGTCGGTGAGCCACACGCGAACGACGCTGGGGTTGGTGTTCTTGTCGTTGCAGGGCACGGGCACCCCGGAAGGCGCTCCGTGCCCGCCGCCGTCGTTGTCCGCCTCGATTCCGGGCAAGACGTAACGCGACGGTGCAGCCCCTGGTGTCTGCTTGGAGAAGTGTAAGTAGAGCTCGTTCTGGGCGAGCGCCCTCGACTCGACGGCGACGACGACCGTCAAGCCGGCACACGCCAAGCGCACGAGTGAGCGGTGAACATCCATGTTTCTCTCCGATCCTGGTATTGCTCCATGGGGGGCAGCGACGAGGGCCCCTCGGTCGAGGCCAACCACCTCTGACCGAACGGCCTCGAGGGTGACCTCGTCAGCACTCGGACCGGCGAGCCGAGATCTCCGTTGGAATCGGAAGGATTCTCACGGACGGGTCGCCGCGGCAAATGCGAGCGCGTACCTGAGCACGGAAGCTCGCGCGACGCCGGCGTTGGCGATCCCCTTCGTAGAGCCGGTCGCACAGCCACAACAGGCCTTCACGCAGTTGCTCGGGCGTCATGCCCGCGGGTCGCACGTTGACGTCGAAGAGCGTGCACAGGTCCCACCGTCCAGGTCGAAGGATGCGCCCCTCGTCCGCCAATCGGGCGTGGACGGGCGTTCCCGGAAACGGCGTCAAGACCGTGACCTGAACGTCGTAGAGCCCGGCCTCCTCGGCGCAGCGCAGCACGCGCTCGAAGATCGATGGATCCTGCCCGTCCAGGCCGAGCACGAAGCAACCGTTGACGGTGATGCCGTGGGCCTGGATGCGACGTACGTCCTGAATCGCGCGCGTCGCGCGACGAGCCTTGAAGTCAGAGCGCTGCTCGATCCCGCGCAGAGCGCGTGCATCGGGGCTCTCCAGGCCGACCAGGACCTGGCGGCAGCCGGCGCGCGCCATCGCTGCGAGCAGCACTGGGTCATCGGCAACCGAGAGGTCGGTCTCGGTGAACCAGCGCAGCTTGAACGGCTCGAGTGCACGGCACAGCTCCAGGCCCCACGACCGGTCGACGAACGTGTTGTCGTCCGCCAGCTCGAGGAAAGCGTCCGGCTGTTCGCGCAGCACCGCACGGACGTCGCGCACGACGTGGGCCACCGGCCGCTTGCGATACGGGCGGCGCAGCATCACGGTCGACGCGCAGAAGTCGCAACGCCACGGGCAACCGCGCACGGTCTGGACCGTGTAGCGCCCGTACCGGCGTCGACCCAGGAGATCGTAGCGCGGCACCGGCAACCGCCCCACGTCGACGGGTGCAAGCTCATCGGCGAGCAGGACGCGGGGCGCGGCGCGACGCTCGGCGAGCCGCACGACCTCGGGCCACGCCCGCTCGCCTTCACCGGCGACCACGTAGTCGGCGTGGAGCGCCGCTTCATCGGGAAGTGCGGTGGCGTGCAAGCCGCCGAGAGCGACCCGCACGCCGCTGGCCCGCAGGCGGTCCGCGATGGCGTACGCCTCGAAGGCTTGCGCGGACAGGGTGCTGATCGCGATCAGCTCGCAATCCTCCAGCTCGGGAGGGAACTCGCCAGCCAAGGCCTCGGCGTAGACGAGCTCGTGCCCCGGCGGTGTGCAGGCGGCGATCGAGAGCAACCCCAAGCTGGGCAGCGCTGCCACCTGGCGCCCGCGTTCGATCAAACCGGGCAGCGTGAGGCCGCGACGTAAGAGCTCGGGGTCGTGGGCACGCAGCCCGCTCATTGCGAGGAATCCGATGCGCATTGCGTTCCTTCGAGCTCAGGGGAGGTGGATGAAGGCCGCCGTCACGGCGACGAGGAGGGCGAGAACGGGTACGGCGAACAGCGGTCGAAGCGTCGGCCGCCAGGCGACGGCCGCGCACACCAGAGGCATGGCCAGGGATCCGACCTGCAAGCCGACGCTGCACAGCTGCTCCGCTCGCGAGCCCGGATGCACACACGGAGTCAGGGCCCAGAGCACGTTGAGCGTGCCCAGCGCGATGAGCGCCACGTGTCCCAGCCGCAGCAAGCGGCGCGGCAGGCTCGCGTAACCACCGAGGAATCCCTCACGATGGAAACGCGAGCCCAGCACGGCACCCGAGACCAGGCCGGTCAGGATCAAGAACCAGCCCAATCCGAGGTGCGGATCATGGATCGAGTCGAGTCCGTGCATGCCGGCCGCCGGCTCTCAGCGCCGCACCATCCAACCCAACAGCTGGCGCAAGTCAGCATCCGGCGGTGACGTCGTGAACGGCAAGGCGCCGATGGGAAAGGCGAGCGGGTCGCTCTCGACGATGGGCAGCAACGGGACCGTCGGAATGCCGCCACCGAACGTCTGCTCGATGGAGCGCAGGACGTGATTGGCGATCAATCCGTGACCGCTGTTCGTCGGATGGATTCCGTCCAACGAGAAAATCCCGCCGAGGAACCGCGTCGACAGCTCGTAGTTGCCAATCGGGAAGCCACCCCGATCCAGTCGGTCGAGCAACAGGTGCACGTCCACGAGCGCGGCGCCGTGCTGCTGGCTCTGGCTCACGATGAACGCGTTGAAGCCGGCGACGACGTTGCGCGCGACGTCGACTTCACTGGCGTCGAGAACCACGTCAGCGGGCAGCGGCCCTGGGATCGCCCCCGTCAGGATCTCGAGCGCGAGCGGGATGGCGTCCGGCGTCACGTAGTCGCCGGCGGCGATCCCGAGCGGAGGGCCGATGAGACCCAGAGGCTGGCCGAGCATATCGGCCAGCTCCTGCGCCGATGTCAGGTAGGGCACCGTCGTCACGTCGGGGACGTTCAGGACGACGAGCTGCGCGCCGGTTGCGGCCACGCGGCTCATCACTTCGGCAAAGGCGAGCTCGAAGTCGGCCTGGGGGGTCATCGCCGCCGGATCGGCGAAGAGCGCCGCGCCGAGCGCGTCGTTGCCCCCGAGCCAGATCACAGCCATCGTCGGCTGCAGCGCCTCGGCCCACTCCACCTGGCTGAACGAGATCCCCGCCAAGAGCCCGGGAAGGCCGAGCACGAGGTCGGTCAGGTCGTCGAAGGCCAAGTCGGGCCGCAGCGTCAACGCATCCTGGACCGTGTGCCCGGGGACGGCGAGGTTGGCCGCTTGCACGGTGGGCCAGATGCGACCGGAAGAGGTTCCGCGTACGCGCTCGACGATCGGAGGCGGTCCCGGGTCGACGAGCTGCTGCACGTTGGGAATCCCGGGCCATCCGATGGATGGCTGCCGCAAGGAGACACCGGCCTGGTGACCGACGAGGTTCACGAAGCTGTTCTCTTGCTGTCTCCCGAGGAGTGAACCGTTCTGAAAACCGGCAGCGAGCGAATCGCCGACGATCACGAGACGCGAGAGGTCAGCATTCTGGCTGTGGGCGTAGGGAATCGCGATCCCGAACAGGCACACGGCGGTGCGGACGATCGATTTCTTCATAGCTCTCTCTACTTGAAGGGGCGGGGACGAGAGTCCTCCACCGGCGACTTCGAAACGGGGCGCGGGACATCGCTTGACTCCGACCTGCGCCCGGCAGGTACACCCTCCCTCAACAAGTCGCGTGCCACGCGCCGTACACCTCCCTGGAGCTCATCAGGCGCGGGCACGGCAGGGCGTTCGGTAGAAACTCCCGACAAAACGACCGCTGCCCTCGAGGCACCGGCGGCTGCGCCGCGCATCTTCGCCGTGCTCGGCCCGAGCTGAGATTCGTCTAGGATGGACGCCGACCTCAGCCCATGAACGACGTCTTCGTACCGAGCGCCTTGGGACCTGGCCCCGACGACCGCGTCCCCTACGACATCGCCGTCGCGGTCCTGCGCACCGTGGCTCGGCACTCCGACACGCAGCGCGACGAGCGGGCCGTGATGAAGGCGATCCGCGAGTCCAAGGGGCCGGAGGACGCGGAGTACCTGACGGCGATCGCGCGCACGCGCCATTCGATATTCTACCACCAGCTCCAGGAGCTCTACGAGATCGCGCGCACGCTGGTGCCGGCGAAGTTGGCGGACGAGGTCTGCTTCCTGGCCGGGCAGGACTTCGCGCAGCATCTGCTCGCCGAGAACCCCGCTCCGCTGGAGCACGCCGCCCTGGCGCCGCCGGGCTCGTTTCAGTCGACCATGGTGGACATGGTCCGCTCGTACCTCGTGCGCTTCACGGGGGACAAGTACCTCGCCCACGTCGACTACGAAACCGAAGAGATCCTGATCCACCTCGGTTGGCGGAACCCGGAGGGGATGAGCACCTACCTGGAACAGTACGGGTGCGACCGGGGGCGTTCCCTGCGCAACAGCCTCAGCTACATCGCCGGCGCGGTCGAGCACTTCGCCGCTCGGCTGACCACGCGTTACGAGTCCTCTCGCTTCCGAGTGGAGTGGTGCTCGGACGGCGCCCGCGTCCACATCCCGGTGGGCGAGGACGATCGCGTCAACTACGAGACGCTGATCCACGCCTTCGCGGATCGCATCCGCAAGCTGGAAGAGCGCCAGCACGAGCAAGGGGCGATAGCCGAAGCCGCCTCCGACACCCTGGTCGCATCGGCCGCGATGCGCGCCACCTGGCATCGTCTGCGCCGAGCGGCGCGCAGCGATGAGCTCATCCTGCTGCGCGGCGAGTCGGGGACGGGCAAGAGCTTTCTCGCACGGCAGGTCCATGGACTGTCTGGCCGCCGCGACGGTCCCTTCGTGGAGGTCGCGTTGACCTCGGACGTCGGCTCCGACAACCTCGTGCAGTCCGATCTGTTCGGTCACGAGCGCGGGGCCTTCACCGGGGCCACGGCGCAGAAGCAGGGGCTGTTCTCGCTCGCCGACGGCGGGACGATCTTCCTGGACGAGATCGGCGACGCCTCGCCCGAGCTGCAGGCACGCCTGCTACGGGTCCTCGAGACCGGTCAGTTCAAGCGGCTTGGAGGCGTGCAGGATCAACAGGTCGACGTGCGCGTCATCGCGGCGACGAACCGAGACCTGGAGGCGATGGTCGACGAGGGGCGCTTCCGCCAAGACCTCTATTTCCGCCTCAACGTGATCCCCGTTCACATTCCGCCGCTACGCGAACGTGGCGAGGAGATTCCCGCGCTGGCCCGCTACCTCTTCGACAACGCGTTGGCGGAGAGCGGTGGCCTGCCCAAGCAGCTACCCGCCGAGTTGTGCGAACAGCTGCCCGTGCACCCTTGGCCGGGCAACGTGCGCGAGCTCGAGCACGCGATGCGCCACGCGCTCGCGATGTCGGAAGGCTCCATCATCCAGCTCGAGGACTTGCCAGAGACCGTGATTCGCTCCCTCCGAGACGCCGAGTCGGGGACGTCGCGCGCCGCCGCCGCGGCCTCGCCCGCAGGCAATTCACCCGGCAGCGAGCCCGAGGCGGGACTTGGTTCGCGGTCGGAGCCCCCGGCGAAGATGCTGCCGGCATCGACTCGGGCGCGGTCTACGGCTTCATCATCAACTTTCAGGGCATCTTGTTCGCATACCGGGGAGCGCCGGCGAACGGCCTCGCCGGGGACCACTTCGGCAGCGCCCTCGCCATCAATCACTCGATCGTCGTCGGCGCGCCGGGCGCGGACGCGGCCGGCGTCGACTCGGGTGCGGTGTACTTCGTCGGCGGGTTCTCTTTCCCAACCGTCTCACAGTTCCCGACGGGCACCGCGGGCCCCGGTGATCGCTTCGGATCGAGCGTCGCCTACGTCGACCGCTGGCTCGCGATCGGAGCTCCCGAGCACACAAGCGGCGCGCCCGGCAGCGGGACCGTGTTCGTCTTCGCGCGGGACTACTCGAGCATCCCGGCCGTCTGGGCTCTCGTCGAGGAGCTCGACGGTTCGGCCCTGGGCCTGGGCACCGCTCTCGAGCTGGACGGCCCGCGGCTCGTTGCCGCCGCCCCGCAGTCTTCCGCGGCGGGCGAAGCGCGCATCTTCGGGTACCTCGACTGCAACGCCAACCTCGTGCGCGACGACTGCGACATCGCGTCGGGCACGTCCCTCGACACGAACGGCGACGGCCTGCCCGACGAATGCGAGGACATCGGCGTGCGCTACTGTTCACCCGCGGTGCCGAACTCGACGGGTGCCCCGGGAAGGCTCGTCGCGAGCGGCGCCCCCGAGGCTCAACGCAGCTTCCTGCGCCTGACGGTGACCGACCTGCCACCGGGGGCCTTCGGCTACTTCCTCGGCAGCGTGAGCCAGGGCTCGTTCATGCCCCCGACCTCGAACGGCATCCTCTGCGTCGTCGGCAACGTCGGCCGCTTCGACTCCCTGCACCGCATCATCCGCGGGCCCAGCGACTCGGCGGACATCGGCCTGAGCTTGATCGACGTCAACCCGCCCCTGGCCATCCAGGCGGGCGAGACCTGGAACTTCCAGTGCTGGTACCGCGACGTGGGGAACACGAACAACTTCACCGACGCGGTGGAGTTGTTGTTTCACTAGTAGAGCCCCTCAGAGCTCTTCCCGCGCGCGCCCCCGAGCCGCGGCGCGCAACTTGGGGTCGCCCTCTTGCGAGGACAGCAAGATGAGCTGCGACAGGAACAGAACGACGCGCTCGTCGTCGATGTCACTGTGATCGGGAATGATCTCGTCGCTCACGCGAATCACCAGGTAGGGACTGCGCGGCGCGGAGGTCTCCGAGCGCTCCAGGACGGTCCCCGGGAAGGTGATCGTCTCGCCCGCACGGTCGTTCTCCCACGCCTCGCTCACGTCGAGGAATGCGATGGAGGCCGCCTGGTCGTCGAGGGGAACACTCGAGTCCGGCTCGAGAGTGTGCGTGCGGTACGGTGCGAAGTGGCCCACCGCACGGACGTTGGCGGCGCCCTGATCGATCAGCTCGGTCTCTCCGTAGTAGCCGTTCGGCCGCTCGACGATGCGCTCCTTCTCGAAGAGCGTCGAGAAGAACCGGCCGACGGGAAAGGCGACCCGCGTCGCCGCGTCCCCCTCGGAGGTGAGGATCGCCAGCACGGGGAGCTGGTCGCCCGAGTAGTCGCCGCGGTCGGTCGACATGTCGCTCAAGGAGGAGTAGCGCTGCGCTTCGAAGGCCGGGTTGATCAACACCACCAGGTCCCCGAACCCGCGCGTCGCTCTGGACGCGGTCCCTTGCTTGGTCGTCTCGAGAAAGCGCTCCTGCAAGATCTGCGCGAGCGCCGAATACACCACCGCGCCACCGAAGCTGTGCCCGATGACGACGAGCCGAGTCCGGCTCCCCTCATCGATGCCGTGCGCGACGTCACGCACCTGCTCGAGCCGCCCAAGGACCTCCACGACGTCCCCGTGGCCGACCGTGTGCGCAGTGCTCTTGCGGTCCCAGAACGTCAGCTGCTCCAGCCCCGAAAGCGATACCGACCCCCCGCGCCAACCGAGGTACACGCCGGCGACCTTGCGCTCGGGCGCTCCGGTCATCTTGGCTACGCGCGACTCGATCTTGCTGAGACGGGCCAGGTTGTCTCGGAACAGCTTGATGTTCTCGTCCCCCGGCGCCGCGCTGTGCTTCCAGCCATGGACGAAGACGACGAGCAAGAGCTCCTCTTGACCGGACGCCACGAGGAGGTGATCGATCACCGCACTCGCCTGGTCTCGATCCCAGAGCGCTCCCTGATCATCGAATTCGATGAAGCCGAGGAAGAAGTCCTTCTTGCCGCCCGCGCTCTCGTGCCCGTGCAGCGCGCTCGCCCCGCACTCGTCGGCGGGCTCCGCGCTCGTGCACACCGTGTAGTCCTTGCGGTATTGCTCGTGCGCGATGCACGAGGTCGAGAACGCCACGAGGCAGGCGGCGAGCGCCGAGTTCTGGAATCTCATCTCTTTCTCCCGGGTGAAGCGGATTCAGGATAGCTCCTCGCACATCTCGCTCCGACACCGAGATCGAATCCCCGCGCACGCACACCCCAGCGGCGCCAGCATGTCGAACAGGAAGTAGACGTCGGCCTTGGCGATCCCCAGGCCGGGACCGGTGAAGTCCAACTCGGCCGCCACGAGCGCAGGGTCCGCTTGCGCCGCGTACGGCATCCCCGCCAGACAATCGAGGGGCGACGGAGGAAGTATGCCGAACTGATAGGGACCGAGCGGAATGAGCTCGGCGAAAGGAATCGCCTCGCCACCCGGGGGGATCACGATCGACGCCGGCGCGACGAGCTCCTGGAGACGGCACGCGCTCGCAGTCGGCGTACGCGCCGGACCAGACGGGGCTCCCGCCCGCGTGCAGGAAGAGCAGGTCCCCCGCGTCCGCGACGAAGTGGACTTCGATCCCGCCCCAGAGCAGTTCGAGGTCGTCGCCGTCCTGCCGTCGAGCGTGTCGTGCTCCACCGCTCCAACTGATCGTGATCCCCGCCCCACAACGAACGTCGAGTGGCGCAACCTGGGATTGATGGATCTACCGATCACGGTGTGAGGGGTCAATCGTTGGCCCGCTCCAGCCGCGCAGGGTTCCATCCGTTTGGCCCATCTCGGTACAGGCCCGCAAACCCCTAATCGTCTCGGGGTCGGTCCTTACGGTTCCCGGAGCAGCAGAAAGCCCTCAATCCACTGCGTCGGACACCCGATGCCTCTCACCGTAAGGCCTCGCGCCCCCCAACGATGGATTCCGCAGACATGAACCGCCGTTCGATCAAGTTCGTCAACCCGCGCCTACAGACACGGCTGGTGCTGTTCTGCCTGCTGTTCACCGTGACGGCCCTGCTGCTCCAGGGAGTCGCGACGATCTACTCGGTCCACCGCATCGCGGCCACGCTTCCCGAGGATGAGGGCGTTCACCTTCTCGACGCGATGCCCCGCATGGTCGTGACGAACCTGATCGTCACCTTCCTGGCCCTGGCTCCGATCGTCGCCTCCCTCGGCGTGCTGCTCTCCCACCGCGTCGTCGGTCCCCTGCGCAACTTCGAGAACGCCTTCAAGGCCATCGCGAACGGTGAGGCTCCGCGCGAAGTCCATCTGCGCAAGAATGACGAGCTGAAAGAGCTGGCGACACACTTCAACGCAGCGCTGGAGGCGATCTGGAGCCGGCAGTCAGCGGACATCCTGAAAGTGGACGAGCCCCCCGGGCCGTATCCGCAGAGCGAGACTCTCTCGGGTCCCGTGCCGGACTTCAGCCCCCAAGATCCGCGGCCGGAGAGCCACGCGCACGACGTTGATCGAGCGGCTTGCTGCGAACCGCGCTCGTAGAGACCGAGATAGCCGGTGTCGTTCGGCGCGGCCCCGCACCACGCGCTATAGTGTCGTGGACACCCCGCGAGGGAGATGGGAACTCCAATCGATCGTGCCGCCCACGGAAGATCAATGGAATCAGGTTCGAGCGGCGATCGCGGCGCGGGAGATCCAGTGGAACGCCGAGCACCAGAAGTATGTTGCTCAAGGGAACCAATGAACCAACGTCGCCGCTCGCGCCTTCGTGCAATCGCCTGTCACTCTCTCGCTGCCGGCGTGATCGCCACGTCGGCAATCGCATCCCCCCAAGCTTCGTCTGAGCACGACCTCGTCGTCTACGGCGCGACCTCCGCCGGCGTCATCGCTGCGATCCAGGCGCGCAGCATGGGCAGGAGCGTCATCGTCGTCGGGCCCGACCTCCACCTTGGCGGCCTCACCGCCAGCGGCCTGGGTTGGACTGACAGCGGCGACAAGGAGGTCGTCGGCGGGCTGAGTCGCTCCTTCTATCAGAGGCTCAAACAACACTACGATCAGCCGCGGGCCTGGCGGCAGCAGAAGGCGAGTGAGTACCGCCGCTATCGTCCAGCAGACGATGCGATGTGGGTGTTCGAGCCGCATGTCGCCGAGCGCGTACTCGAGGAATGGATCGCGAGCCTGGACGTGCCGGTCGAACGCGACAGCTGGCTCGACCGCGCGGGGGGCGTGAAGATCGAGCACGGACGCATCGAGTCGATTCGCATGCTGGATGGGACGGTCTACCGCGGCCGCATGTTCATCGACGCGACGTACGAGGGTGATCTCCTGGATGCAGCCGGCGTCAGCTTCCAAGTAGGGCGCGAGGCCAATGAGCGTTACGGCGAGACGCTCAACGGCGTGCAGACCCGCCGAGCCGTGTCCCATCAATTCGAGCACAAGATCGACCCCTACGTCGTCCCGGGTGATCCGACGAGCGGGCTACTGCCACGCATCCACGCCGGGGTGCCGGGCGTGGAGAACTCGGGCGATCACCGGGTGCAGGCTTACACCTATCGGCTGTGCATGACCGACGCCCCCGGCAATCGCGTGCCGTTCGTGAAGCCCGACGGGTACGACGCGGCGCAGTACGAGCTCCTCCTACGCACGCTTCTGGCTGGCTCCACCCACGTCTTCGGCAAACTCGACCCGGCGCCCAACCGCAAGACGGACACCAACAACCATGGTTCCTTCTCGACCGACAACATCGGGATGAACTACGACTACCCCACCGCGTCGTACGAGCGGCGGCGGGAGATCCTCGAGGAGCACGAGCTCTACCAACGCGGCTACTTCTACTTCCTCTGCAACGATCGGCGGGTGCCCGAGGAGGTGCGGTCGCGCATGGGGCGCTGGGGTCTCGCCAAGGACGAGTTCGTCGAGAACGATCATTGGCCCCACCAGATCTACGTGCGCGAAGCGCGGCGCATGGTCAGCGACTTCGTCATGACCGAGCACCACCTACGCGGGCTCGAGCCGACTCCTCGGCCGGTGGGAATGGGGTCGTACAACATGGACTCCCACAACGTTCAGCGCTACGTCGCCCACGACGAGGACGGTACGGCGTTCGTGCGCAACGAGGGGGACATTCAGGTCCATCCGGGCGGCCCCTACCCAGTGTCCTTCGACGCCCTCGTGCCCAAGAGAGAGGAGTGCGTGAACCTGCTCGTGCCCGTCTGCCTCTCGAGCTCCCACATCGCCTACGGCTCCATTCGCATGGAGCCCGTGTTCATGGTCCTCGGCCAGTCAGCCGCGACCGCCGCTTGCCTCGCTATCGACCAGGAATGCTTCGTGCAGGACGTGGACTACGAGCAACTGAGAGCACGCCTCCTCGCCGACGGGCAGGTTCTCGAAGGGGCGGCAGAGAACCGGAACAAGTCGACCGCGCGCACGAGCCTCACAGGCCTCGTCATGGACGACGCCGAGGCCGAGCTCGAGGGGAACTGGGAGGTGAGCAGCTCCCAGCCGTCCTTCCTGGAGCAGGGCTATCGTCATGACCAGAACGAGCTCAAGGGCGAAAAGTCCGCACGCTTCGTGGTGCGCATTCCTGACGCCGGGCGGTACTCGGTCCGGCTCGCTTACGCTCCCCACCCCAACCGCGCGAGCCGCGTTCCCGTGACGATCGAGCACGCAAAGGGAAGCACGACCGTGCACGTCGACCAACGCCGACGACCCACCATCGACGGACTGTTCGTTCCCCTCGGCAGCTACGACTTCACGCGGGGTCCGGCTCGGGTCACGATCGAAACCGCAGGAACGGCCGGGTACGTAGTCGTCGATGGCATCCAACTCGTGCGGGAGTAGAGCACCTGTCCCGCTCTCACTGCATCATCACCGCCACCGCGTCCGAGAAGTTGAACGTCGGGCCCGGGTCCAGATCCCTGTAGGCACACTGGAAGATCCACGTCTGTCCCGAAAGGATCGGCTGTGCCGGATTCGTCGGATCCATGTCGAGGCGCACGCGAAAGCGCGCCTGCCCCAGGATGTCGGAGGCCTGCAGCTGATCGAGGATGCGACCGGTGGTGCCACCCAAGCAGAGAGTGCCGCTGCCCAGCGGTGTCTGTCCCGGGGTCATGCCCGCAAGGAGCACGCAGAACTGGTGTGCCGGTAGTTGACTCGACCACAGCCCCAACAGGTCGTCGCTGACGACCGCGCTCCCGTGACCTTCGAGGGATGCCCCGAGCCCGGTCGAGTTGGGAGAACCGGCGACGCAGGTGGTCGCGCCGACGGTCGCGCCGGGGCAGAGCCAGGCGTCCTCAAACGCGTACACCCCTCCGAGCTGCGATACAGGATCGCTCTCGTTGTTGGTGTCGGCCACCGCCAGCCAGCCGGCCGTCAGCTCGAGGGCTCCTGTGAGCTTCGGCTCGGCCGGGTCGGGGTTGGTGAGCGTCTGGGTGTGCACCCACGCGTCGCCCTGCCATTCGTGCACGGTGACGGCGGCTTCGCTGGGCGTGCTGCGCGCGACGGCGATGGTGTCCCCGTCGATCGCCACGTCCCGGAAGAACAGAGTCGTGGCATCGGGATACGGCTCCCATCCCAGACGCGCCTCCCGGCACTGCCCCAGTGCCGGCGCCGAGGCGACCACAGCGATGACGGCGACTACGCAGCCTTGCGGGTGAAACATGACCCCCTCCAGATCTGGGTTTCCAACAGCGTGACCGATCGTCGTCCAGAGCACGCTGCGCTAGGGTGCGCAATGCACGCCAACGATCCGCGAAGAGGAGGTCGCCTACCTCGAGTTCCGCGCCTGACGGCGTGAACGCCCGTCGTCGCTGAGAGTCCGCACCGTCCGCGTCCCCGCGCGCCACGCTGGCCTCACCCCACTAGAATGAGGCCATGCCGGCGACCGACCAACGTGCGTACGTCCATCGCGGGGGCGCAACGCCGCTGTGGTTCAAGACCCTCGACGAGCACCTGCGAGACGTCGTCGCTCGCTTTCCAGAACGCGAGGCCGTCGTGGCCATTCCGCAGGAGCGACGGATCACCTACGCGGGGCTCGATCGAGAGGTCGAGCGCTTGAGCGCCGGCCTCTTGGCTCTCGGCGTCACGCTCGGAGCACGCGTCGGAGTCTGGTCGACGGACAACCTCGAGTGGGTCCTCCTGCAGTGCGCCACCGCGCGTATCGGCGCGGTGCTCGTCAACGTGAACCCGGCCTGCAAGGCGGCGGGGCTCGAACAGGCGCTACGGCGAGCACGGGTCGAGGTGCTGTTCTTCGAGCCCGCCTTCCGCAGCTCGCGCTACGCCGAGATGGTGTGCGAGGTGTGCCCCGCAGCCACGCGTGACGGGCCGGAGGCGTTCCGTGCGCCGGAGCTGATCGACCTACGTGCACTGGTTCTGTTCGACCCTGCCCAACCGGAGCGCGTCGAGCGCCTCGCGCCGGGGTTTCACACTTGGGCGGAGGTCATCGAGCGCGGCGCCGCAATCGGAGCGGACGCGGTCGCCGCACGAGCGCGGGAAGTGGACCCCGACGACCCGGTCAACGTCCAGTTCACGTCCGGCACGACCGGCGTCCCCAAGGCAGTTGTCCTCACCCACCACAACCTCCTCAACAACGCGTGGTTCGCGGGTGACGCCATGCGGTTCACCGAACACGACCGCCTCTGTGTGCCCGTTCCCTTCTATCACTGCTTCGGCATGGTCGTGTCGAACCTGGTGTGCCTGTCGCACGGCGCGGCGATCGTGATTCCCGCGCCGCACTTCGAGGCGGGCGCGACGCTTCAGGCGATCCAAGACGAGCGCTGCACGGCGGTGCACGGCGTGCCGACGATGTTCACCGCCGAGCTCGAGCGCAAGGACTTCGGCGACTACGACCTGTCGAGCCTGCGCACGGGGATCATGGCGGGAGCGCCTTGCCCGCCGGAGCTCGTCCGTCGCGTGCTCGACGAAATGGGCTGCCGTGAGCTCTTGATCGGATACGGACAGACCGAGACGTCGCCGCTCACCCACCTCACCGACCCACACGACACCTTCGAGCGGCGCACGACGACGGTCGGGCGCAACCTCCCCCACCAGGAGGTCAAGTTGACTGACGTCGAGACTGGACGGACTACACGCCGCGGCGAGATCGGCGAAGTGTGTTTCCGTGGCTACCACGTCATGCGCGGCTACTTCGAGCAGGAGGACGCGACGCGCCGTGCGATCGACGCCGCCGGTTGGCTGCACTCGGGTGACCTGGGAGTCATGGAAGCGGATGGTTCGCTGCGCATCACTGGGCGCCTCAAGGACCTGGTCATCCGCGGGGGCGAGAACGTGTACCCCGCCGAGATCGAGGCCGTGCTCGGGGAACACCCCGCCGTCGCGGAGTCCGCCGTCTTCGGCGTCGAGGACGAGCGCATGGGCGAGGAGATCGGTGCCTGGGTCCGCCTGCGTGAAGGGACGCGCACCGAGCCGGTCGAGCTACGCGAGCTTGTCCTCGAGCGCTTGGCGCACTTCAAGGCCCCGCGCTACATCTGGCTCGTCGACGAGTTCCCGCTGACGGTCACGGGCAAGATCCAGAAGTTCGCGATTCACGACACCGTGGCCGGCTGGGAGCGCGAACGGCTCGCCGCGGCCGACCTCGCGCCACGAGTTTGACCGCGAGCCACGCGCTCAGGGAAACGTGGCGCTCTCCGATCATTGTTGTACGTTCGATACGCCAATCTGCGTGCAACGAAACGCCCGCGGCGGGCTCGGAAGGGGCACTCGTCGCGTTCCCTACCAGGAGACCTGCCCCCATGCGCCCCACCGACCTGTTCGCTGCTTCGATCCTCATCCTGCCGGCAGCCGGCCAGTCCATGCTCTACGACGCCGGCCCTGCTGGAACCCCGCCCCTCGCCCCGTCCCCGACCTTCCAGGGCTGGAGCCAGACGCTCACCGGCACCGTGACCCTCCAGCCGCTGTCGCCGGACGCCAGCGCGATGATCAACGCGTGGCAAATCAACGATTTCGGGCCCGGTTACGCGCGTTACGAGAAGGACGATTGGGCCGATGAGCTCTACGACGTAGAGCTCGTCATGCGGCCGCTGGCGGGCACGATCTACGTCGAGATCGACTCCGGAGACCTGATCACGAACAGCGTGTTCGGGCTCGAGCTCGAGCTGGTCGGCGCCGACATCGTCGTCCATCACGGCGGCCCGACGCCGGTCGTGTGCCCGAACGCCGCGGACGGCGCGTACCACGAGTTCCGTTTCACCGGCCGCAGCTTCTACCTCGATCTCTTCTACGACGGCGTCTTCCAGGGCGTCGTCGAGGAGACGGCCTGGGGACTCGCGGTCTGGGGCTCGGGGCTACGCTGGGGAACACTGCCCGGCATCGCCGGCCGCGCCCGCTTTCACCGCGTCGAGATGACCATGCACGACTGGGGACCGATCGGCTCGAGCTACTGCGGCCCGGCCGTCCCGCACTCCGGCGGCATCCCGGCCAGGATCGAGGCCGAGGGAGAAGCGTCCTGGCACCACCGCTCGATCCGGCTCTACGGGCGCGATCTGCCGCCGAACCAGTTCGGCTATTTCCTCGCGGGTCAGACGCAGGGCTTCGTCGCCGGACCCGGAGGGTCGCAGGGCAACCTGTGCTTGAACGGGACGATCGGCCGCTACGTCGGCCTGGTGCAGAACTCCGGGGACCTGGGAATGATCTGGATCGACGTCGGCCTGCGCAACATCCCCACCACACCCCCGAGTGACGTCGGCCCCGGCGAGACCTGGAACTTCCAGGCGTGGTTCCGGGATACGAACCCCACGAGCACGTCGAACTTCACCGATGGAGTCTCGGTGAGCTTCTGAAGCGTCATGCGCCGCACGACCTTCGTCCTCCTCGCGCTGGCCTGCGCCCCCCCCGCGCCGGCGCAGTCGACCGAAGCCCGGGCGGACGTCAACCCGCGTCCGCGCGACGTGACGCTCGAGACGCTCGCGGATCCCGCTGCGCTGCGCGCACTGCAGACCCCAGGGAAGGTGCTCTTCGAGGACGACTTCGAGTCGAGTGAGTCACTCGCCAAGTACTTCGAGATCCGCGGGCGCGACGAGGGGCGCGCGCGGCGCGTGGAGGGCGAGGAGCTCGCCCATCGCGGGTGCGGCGCGATGCGCTTCGACGCACCGGCGGCGGAGGGAAGCTCCTCCGGGTCGGGTGCGAGCAGTTGGCTCGGCGCCAAGGGGTACGACCGGGTCTACTTCCGGCGCTACATCCGGTTCGCGGACGACTACGACCAGGGCAACCTGAACCACACCGGCGGCGGGCTGGCCGCTGTCGCCGGGAAGGGCAAGTGGGACGGGATGGGCAAGGCAGGTGTGCGCCCGCGCGGGGACGACCGCTTCACGTGCGGTTTCGAGCCGTGGCGCGACCCATGGCGCGACGGGGGTCGCCACGCCGCGCCGGGTGCAATGAGCCTCTACACCTACTGGGTCGACATGGAGCGCGACAAGGATGGCAACTGGTGGGGCAACCTGTTCCAGCCGGCTCGCGAGCGGCGCCGCGTCCCTGAGCGCGGAGAGTGGGTCTGCCTCGAACAGATGATCACGGCGAACACGCCCGGCGCGGCGGACGGGGAACTCGCCGCCTGGATCGACGGCGAGCTGTACCTGCACATGAAGGGCTTTCGCTGGCGGACGGACGAGCGCGTGAAGCTCAAGCGCTTCGACATCGGCATCTACGTCCACCGCGCCGTCCGCGAGAACACGGTCTGGTACGACGACGTCGCGGTCAGCACGGGTTATCTCGGTCCCTTGGCCTCGAAGTGAGGACCGCCGGCGCTTTCACACGAACATGATCGAGATCGCGTCCGTGAAGTTGCTCGTCGCACCGTCCCGGAACCAGCATTGGAAGTTCCACGTGTCGCCCGGCAGCACGGTCGTCGGTGGGGTCAGCGGCAGGGCGGTCAGGTCGGTCGTCAAGGAGCCGGACGGGCCCTGGATGATCTCACCGGCGCGGTTGAACCGACCGATGCCCGCGCAGCCTTGGAAGCCCGAGCACGTGAGGCAGAGGACGCCCTGGCTTCCGGGCGGCATGAACGTGCCTTGGTTCGAGCCGACGAGGAAGTAGCCGAACTCGCCGTTCGGTAGGTCATGCGCCGTCAGAGTGATGTCGTTCAGAGCGACGTCGCTCATCCCGCTGGCCGAGATGCGCGCCGGTAGGCCGGACGAGTTGGGGACGGCGGGCGTGCAGTACGTGGCGATGAGAAGCTCGCGATCGCGTACGAAGACGTCGCCCACATCATTCGTGTCACCGGGGACGAGCTCGTCCTGCCACGAATCGAATCCGATGTACCGGGCGTTGCCCGAGATCGCGGCTCGTTTCGAGCCGAGTACGCCCCCGCCCCCGTTCAGGTTGATGCTCGCGAGCTCGACCCGTCCGGTGACCCGGTCCGCGTAGTACACCTGCGGCCACGACGCACTCACGCCAGGTGCGAAGTTCGTGGCGCGGCTCTCGAAGGCCACGATACGACCGTCGCTCGACAGATCGGGCGGCGTACCTCCGCTCAGGCCGTTGCCCTCGACCCCTCCCGGACCGAGGCTGACGCGCGTGGTCGTGCCCGAGAGCCGGTCGTGCACGAAGATGTCGTCGACGCCGTTGGTGTCCGTGGAGACGAGGTTGCTCGAGCCGCTCGCGAACGCTACGAAGCGGCCGTCGTCGGAGATCGACGGCCGGAAGTCGTCGCCGTTGCCGGGCACCCCGTTCGAGTCGACGCTCACGAGGCTCGTGGCTCCCGTTTGGCGGTCATGGACGAAGACCTTGACGAGAAGCGGTGGACTGCCCCCCGGGACGAGGTTGGTCGCTCGGCTCGCGAACGCGACGTAGCGACCGTCTCCCGAGACGGAGGGTGAAATCGAGTTGTGATTGGCTTCGACTCCCCCCGGCCCGTCGGTCACGCGCGTCGTGGTCCTGGTGTCGACCTCGTGGACGAAGATGTCGAACCGGCCGTTGGTGTCTCCTGGAACGAGGTTGGCCGAGAGGCTCCCGAAGGCGACGACGTTGCCGTCCGCAGACATCGCCGGGAAGTCGCACCGCTCGATCGCTTGGGCGCCCGAGGAGCTGACGCTCACGCGCGTCGTCGTCCCCGCGCTGCGATCGCGTACGAAGACGTCGGCGGCGTTGTTGGTGTCGCCGGCGACGAGGTTCGACGCGAAGCTGGAGAACGCCACGCGCGAGCCGTCGGCCGACACGGTCGGTGGCCCCAGGCTGTCGAAGCTCCCCACGTCCCCGGCGGTCGAGACCGAAATGCGCTCGATCGTGTCGTCCGTGCGGTCGACGAGGTAAAGGTGCTTGCGGCCGTTCCCCCCCGGCACCAGGTTCGACGCCTCGCTGAGGAAGGCGACGCAGTGACCGTCGTGGGACAGGCTCGCAAAGGAGCTATCGCCGTCCGCCTCCGCGCCGGCCGGGCCGAGGCTCACGCGGTAGGTGGCCTGTGCGGCGGCGTGATGGGAGAGGGCCAGGACCAGGACGAGGCTCGAGAGCTTCATGGGCAGACTCGGGGAAGGGCTTGGGGGTCTATCCATGTTTGCACTCGAGCGACGGACCGTTGGCGCCATTGCCGGATCGGTCGGACCGTTCGCCGGCGCGATCCACCCTCACAGGAACATCACGCCGAGCGAGCTCGTGAAGTTGCTCGAGCCCGTCTCGCGAAACCACGCCTGGAAGAAGCGCGTCTCGCCCGACAGCACCGCGGGCACGCCGCCGAACGAGCCGTCGGTCGGCAAGAGCGAGGGTCCACCGCCCACCACGGCCTGACTCACGCCCGCGGCGTCGAACTGGAACACCTGGCCGAGCGGCACGCTGTTGTACCGGAACTGCGGGCTCTCGATGCAGATCGTGCCGCTCGAGCCCGGCGGGACGATGTAGAAGCCGGCGTTCGGCCCGGTGATGAAGAACCCGAACTGCCCCGGCGGGCCCTGGCTCACCGTCCCCTGGATCGGCATGCCGGCGACGCCCGAGCCCGCGAGCTCGATCAACGCGGGCAGGCCCGTCGAGTTCGGCAGCGTCAGCGAGTCGCACGTCGCGTCGGGCACGCCGAGCTCCCCGCCCGAGAAAGTCCACGACAGCACGTCGTGATCCTCCCACGCACCGCCGTTGCCCGCGGTGAAGCCGACGTAGGCCGAGGTGCCACCGATCAGGCTCAGACCGGCCGCCGGACCGCCGGTCAAGTACGTCCCGCCGTTGATGACGTCGTAGCTCGCGGTGATCAGCGGCGTCGTGAGGTCGTCGAGGTAGACCTCCAGCACGCCGCCGGAGTTGCGAATGCGCACGGTGTGCACGAGGCCGTCGCTCATGTCCGAGCTCGCCGGCGCACGCCCGATCGAGAGGACCTCGTCCTGGCTGTTGTCGCCCGGGCCACCCGTGTGGACGCTGATGTGGTTCGCGTCCAGGTCGCCGACGTTCCCGTTGTTGTAGGTGTCGATCTCGATCGCCAGGGAGCTGTCCAAACCGTTCTGCGGCGTCGCCGCGAAGCCGCCGTACCCCATCGCGCTCGCATGGTTGCCGAGCGCGGCCAGGCCCGCGGCGTCGTTGTGGATCAAGAACGCCATCCCGTCGCCGCCGCCGGCGGCCGGGTTCGAGATCTGGAACGTGAATGTCGTCTCGAAACCGCTGGAGACGTCGACCGGCGTGTCGTACCACGCCGACCCGCGTTCCGAGATGTTCGCGGCCGTCACGCGCAGCACGTTGCCAGCAGTCGCCGCAGTTCCGTTGAAGACGAGGTTGCTCGTGTTCGAGAAGTCGGGGAACTGGAAGTTCTGCGCGCTAGCGGGAGCGGTGAACGCGAGCAGGGAGAGCACGGAGAGGAGCTTGAGAGTGGGCATGCGGCGATTCTAGACCAATGTGCTGACGCCTTGGACGCCGCCTCCAGGTCCGCCGCGCGGGCCAGTCGATAGGAGATTCCGCTCGGACCCTGTCACTGCACGGCGACGCGCGACATGGGCTTCCCCTGGAGCCAAGAGGCCTACCTCAAGGCCTCCAACACACAACCGGACGACTGGTTCGGCTACTCCGTGGCGGTCGCGGGCGACACGATCGTCGTCGGCGCGTACCGAGAAGACAGCGACGCGACCGGCGTCGGTGGCGATCCGAACAACAACAGCGCCGAGGATTGCACGGGCTACTCGGCGTACGACGGCGGTGGCAGAGTCGCTGCATCGTCGGCAATGTCGACGTCGACCCAGTTGTGGAAGACCCGTCCACGGTCGTCGAATCGACGAACGGACTCGAGCAGACGCCCCAGGTCCGGCTGCGGGAGAGCGACCGGCGCTTGCTCCTCTCCGTTGACGACCAACTTCAGGGGCGCGGCGAGATCGAACATGCGCGGGTGCAGATGGAGGCGCAGCGCGGCAACGTTCTGCGAGCGCACGTGGACCTCGTTGGCACCGGCGAGCTCCACGAGCGCGCGCTGCCGCCAGCCGTGCTCGTCGGACTCCTCGTCCAGAGGGTGGACACCCGCCCAGTGGCACGTGTCGTAGAGCAGCGGCCGGCCCTTCACCCAAGCGTACGCCTTGGGCCAACGCGGCCTCTTGGCCTCCGACTCTTCCAGCAGCAGCGTGCGACCCGCTTCGATCCAAACGCGGTGGCGGTAGAGGTCGCGTGGATGCGCGGCAAAGAAGTCGGCGACCCTGGGTAGCTCGTCGGCAAGGATCTCGTGGCCGCGGCCCTTCTTCTCGACGAACGTCCAGGGGTACTCGCGCTCCGCCATCCAAGCCCCGATCTTGCGATTGAAGTCGGCGATCTGGTACGGCTCGCGCTCGCCGAACGTGACAGAGCATCCTCCACCTGACTAGGAGTTGCGCCGGCGCCCTTGAGCGCGGCGAGCAACCTGTCCGTGTCCTCGCCGCTCGCCCCCCAGCGCAGATCGAGCCAGCCGTCGAGGGCAGCGTGAAGCTCGGCGGACAGCGGTTCGTCCTGTGGCGCGAGCAGTGGGAGCGTGAGGAGGAGGGGTGCAATCATGCGTGGTGGAGTTTGTTCGGGCCTGCCGAGCGCTGTCGGCCGGTTCCATCTAGCCTGGAAGCACCACAGTTCGCCACGAAGGAGTAATCGTCATGAGCTCAGTGCGTGCCAGCCTGCTGCCGCTGATTCTGTCCCTTGCCAGCCTCGCGCAAGCCCAGACCCCGCGCCCCGCTCAGCGCGTCAATACGACGGGGGACAACAGCGCTTCGGACAATCGGTCGGACGGCGCGGGCCTCGCCGTCCAAGGCGCACGCTTCGTCGCCGTGTGGTGCGACCAGTTCGCCACGGCTGCCGCGACGCAAGACGCTTTCGTCTCGGTCTCGGACGACGACGGCATCACGTGGAGCCTCCCCGCGCGCATCGACACGGGCGACGCACCGAACCAGTCCGACACCGAAGAGGCGAAAGTCGTCATCACCGACGACGGCACGATCGTCGCGATCTTCGAAGACAAGAAGGACGCCGCGCAACAGGGGAGCAATAACGAGGACCTGTTCTACAACCGCTCGACGGACGGAGGCGTCACCTGGCTGGCCGCCGCGCTCCCGCTCAACACGCCGACCGCGGGCGCACACGTGACGAGCGACATCGACCGTGCCTCGATCACGACCTCCGGGAACCGCGTGTTCGTCGTGTGGGAGGAGGACAGCCAAGCGGGATTGGGCTTGGCCGAGGAGTTGTGGTTCACCGCCTCGGGTGACTCGGGAGCCACATGGAGTGCTCCGTTCATCTTGACCACGACCGCGGCCCCGCTCCCCGACGTCGACGACCCCAAGGTCATCGCCTCCGGCCTGAACGTCGTCGTCACGGCGATCTCCGACGCGGGTGGTGCGGATGACGTGTACGTGTGGCACTCGACCGACGGTGGTCAGTCGTTTGCGATGCAGCTCGTCGAGACGGACACCGCCGGAGACGTCAACGGCACGCTCGCATCCGCCGATGGCGACCTGATGGTGCTGGCGTGGCTCGACAACAGCAACTTCTTCCCGGGTGGCTACGCCGCGCACGCACTCGTGAGCCTGGACGCTGGCCTGACCTGGGGCTCGGAGATCTCGCTCTCGGTGCGCGTCGAAGCCACCCAGTTCTCGAACGCGATCTGGCTCGGGATCGAGACGCAGGGCGACAACGTGTACGCCGTCTACGCGGACGATAGCGAAGCCGTGCAGGCGACGGGTCCGAGCGGGCCGACGGGGCAGGCTGCGTCGAAGGTCTACGCGGCGGTCTCGAACGATGCGGGGGCGACGTGGAGCGTCGACGTGCCCCTCGACCCGGCCGACGCGCGGCGCAACAATCGCCCGTCCGTCGTCGCGACCGACTTCCAGGTCTTCGTGCACATGGAGACGGGCGTGAATGGCGGCAACGGCCTGGCCTACGTCGTGTCGAACGACCTGGGCCAGACGTGGCTGGCGCCGAGCATCGTGGTCGGCGCCGGACCGGACGTCGATTCCGAAGACGTGCACGAGGGGCGCACGTTCGCGGCGAGCGACCTGACGGGAACCGCACTCAGTCTGTTCTGGGATCGGCCGACCGCCGCGAACGAGCTGTACGTCGCCGGGATGGAGGGCGGCTTCGGGAGCATCGGCACGAACTACTGCGGTCCTTCCCTGCCCAACTCGTCCGGGCTGAGCGCGACGATCGCGGCCAGCGGCAGCATTCTCGCGGGCGGCAACCCCCTGACGCTCATCGCGCGTGACCTGCCGCAGAACCAGTTCGGCTACTTCTTGGCGGGGCGCACCCAGGGCTTCTTCAACCCGCCGGGCAGCCAAGGCTTCATCTGCCTGAACGGCAACATCGGCCGGTACAACGCGCCGTCCGAGATCGGCGCATCGGGCCTGTCCGGGTCCTTCCAGCTGGACATCGACACGAACGCGATCCCCGTCAATCCACCGGCGCCGATACTGGCGGGTGAGAGCTGGAACTTCCAGGCGTGGTTCCGCGACAACAACCCAACGCTCACCTCGAACTTCACGGACGGGCTCGAGGTCGTGCTGCAATAGGTTCGTTTACCCCATGAAGGCACACGTCCACGTCCTCTCCATTCTCGCCTGCGCGCCGGCGCTGGGGCAGTGGTCGACGACGACCCTGCCCGCGCCCCGCGAGAGCATGCGCGCCGTGACCGTCGGCTCGAAGGCGCTCTTCGCCTCCGGGCGCGACGCGAATGGCATGGCGAGCGGCGACATCTTCGTCTTCGAGAACGGAGCCTTCTCTACCCTGCCGATGGCGCTCCTCGCGCGCAACGCTCTGACGCCGGCGAGCGTCGGCTCCGAGGCACTGTTCGCCGGTGGGAGGCAGTCCGGCGCCTACACCGGTCAGGTCGAGATCTTCGACGCCGCGGCGAACACCTGGACGATGGGCGCGCTGCATGAAGCGCGCGCCGACATGGCCGCGGCGAGCGTCGGCGGCTACGCGATCTTTGCGGGCGGCGCCGGCTTCAGCGGCACGACGACGGTCGTCGACGCCTACGACGCCTCGACCGGGAGCTGGTCCTGGGCGCCTCGGCTGTCCGTGGCGCGGGCCGACTTCGCTGCGACGGCGGTCGGGCCCTACGCCCTCTTCGCCGGCGGGTACACGGGCACGTCCCGAAGCTCGCGCGTCGACATCTACGACTCGTCCCTAGGCGCGCCGACATCCGCCGCCGCGTGGTCGACCCACACCTTGAGCGTGGGGCGCGGCGAGCTCGTCGCGACGACGGTCGGCACGAAGGCCATCTTCGCCGGAGGCAGCAACAACGGGCCCGTCGCCACCATCGACATTTACGACGCGGCACTCGGGCCGCCGACGAGCGCCGCGGCGTGGTCGACGCGGCTTCTGTCGGCCGCACGCCGCGACCTGTCGGCGACGACGGTAGGCACCGTCGCGATCTTCGCCGGAGGCGTGGGGCCGAACGGCGTGCTCAGTGCGGCCGTCGACCTCTACGACGACGCAACCGGCACGTGGTTCACGGCCAGCCTGTCGGCCGCCCGCGAGGACCTGGCCGCGACGAGCGTCGGTAACGTCGCACTGTTCGCCGGCGGCGAGGTAACGAGTGGCGCCACGAACGTCGTCGACCTCTACACGTCGCCGACCGGAGGCACGTTTTGCGCGCCCGCCGTCGCCAACAGCACAGGGTTTCCCGGCGCCGTGAGTTGGAGCGGATCGCTGATGACCGCCTCGAACAACTTCACGCTGCTCGCGAGCCAGCTCCCGCCAGGACAGTTCGGCTACTTCCTCACGAGCGAGACGAACGGCTACGTCCAGCCGCCGCTGAGCAGCGGCTTCCTGTGCCTCGCCGGCAACGTCGGCCGCTTCAACGCACTGGCGCAGATCATCCAAGGCCCCGCGGGCTCGTTGCTCGTCGATTTGACGAGCGTCCCCGTCAATCCTCCGGTCGCCGTGCAGCCCGGGGACACGTGGAGCTTCCAGTGCTGGTACCGCGACGTCGGGGCGACGAGCAACTTCACCGACGCTCTGTCGGTCACCTTCAACTGAATCGGTGCTCGCGACGCTCGACGACCGCGGGAGCCTGGGCAACCTGTGCCTCGGCGTCACCGGAGAGCTCGGCCGGTACAACGACATGACGCAGAACTCCGGCGACATGGGGAGCTTCTCGATCCCGATCGACCTGACGGCCGTGCCCATCGCGACGGGGCCTCCGGTCGCGATCGCGCCGGGGCAGTCCTGGAACTTCCAGGCCTGGTTCCGCGACGTGGGGGGGACCAGCAACTTCACCGACGGGGTGAACATCCAGTTCTTCTGATACGGATGGACGTGTGCGTGCCGCGCCCCTCGCGTCTTCGACGCGAGGGGCGTTTTTCGACTCCGGAGAATCGAGGCGTACGGGATTCGTCGTTTGGGCCGGAGATCGCGGCCTGCCGCCCCAATTGGAGTCGGCCTCGCGCGCATCGCCGCGCGGCACCGGCCTTCGGTTGGGATGGCGGCGCCCTGACGTCACCTCGAAGAACCGTCGCCGTGTACCCCTTCCGTTCCGGGCAAGGTGAACATGATGAAGTTCCTGATCGTTCCTCTTTCCGTGCTCGTCCTCGTGCAGGCGACTCAGGCCCAAAAAGCCGACGAGTCGTTCAAGTGCTTCACGGACGGCCCGCCGTCCACTGTGGTCCTCCGGGTGCGTTCCCGACTACTCTCCCCTCGACTGCACGGAGGTCACAAGAGTCGCCGTCGAGTTCCACATCCTTCGGAACGAGGCGGGGGAACGGGGTTTCCAGGACAACCCGGCCGACATCGCCTTCCTGACCACGGACATGATGGGAGAGCTGAACGACCGGCTGAAGAATCTGGAGCCGAACAAGCTGGTTCCGGGGGATCAGGATTACGTCACGGACTTGAAGCTGGAGTTCATCCTGCGCCAGATCCACTTCTACGACGACCCGGGGGACGGCGCGGCTCTATGGGACTGGACCGACGGAGTCCTCGCCAACCTCGGCAAGTGGGCGCCCATGGTCGAGCGGCACGTGACGCTGAACACGGACATCCCGGTCAAGGACGACGCCATTCACGTGTTCTTCGTCGAGGAGCCGCTCGCCCTGAACGACACGCGCATGCAGGGGGTCGCCTGCGGCATCGTGTGCGCCCAGTCCGTCGTGATGTGGGGACCGTACGACGAGTACCTGAATGCGAGCTCGAACACTGCGCGCACGATCGCCGGCGTGCTCGCGCACGAGTTCTTTCACTGCCTCGGCCTGGGTCACGCGTTCGGCAACGACGGATGTCAAGACACCCCGGATACGAACGACTGTTGGTGCGGGCCCGACTGCTCCAACAACTACATGGACTACAACTGCGAGCGGAGCAACGTGTCCAAGTGCCAGGCGTGCAAGATGCTCGGCAACCTGCGGAACGTCCCCGAGCTTCGAAAGCTCGTGATTCCGAACTGTGTGGGCGAGAACCTGGTTCTCAACGGCAGCTTCGAGGGCGATTGCATGCCTCTGGACATCGTGACCCTGTTTCCCGGTGAGACCTGCCTCCTGCCCTGGGAAGTGATCTCCCCCGGCAACGTGGATGTGGTCGGGCCGAACCACTGGGTGGCATCGCGCGGGGGCTATTCGGTCGAACTGGCGGGCAACGTATCGACCTGATCCAACCGGGTGAGACGTGGCACTTCCAGTGCTGGTACCGAGACGTGAATCCCGGCGGGACCTCGAACTTCACCGGCGCGGCCGCGGTGCAGTTCGAGTGAGGGACGCCACGAGGTGACCCGATCCACGCTTGTTTCGGGCTCCCGCACCTGCGACGCAGGCGCGGGAGCTCGTCCGGTCGCGGGCCCCCCCGGCGGCGAAACATCATCGCCTTCGGAGCTCGAACACCACCTCGGTCACCTTGCCGGACTCGACGTTCACGAGCCGCGGCTCGGGTGCGTGGAACTCGTTGAGCGACGGGTGGCCGTGGCGGAAGTGAAGGAGCTCCACCCAGTGGGTGCCCGGAGGCTGAGCTTCCCCATGTCGACGATGCATCCTTCCCCCCCATCCACGACCACCCAGGGCACGAAAAAGCGGCCTCGGAGGCCGTTTCACGCGCGATCGGAATTGGAGCGGCTGAACGGATTCGAACCGTCGACATCAACCTTGGCAACCGAGCCGGACGGCAGGGGCAAACCGTTGGTGTAGCAGCAGGTGGGACGCCGGCCAGCGACTTCTCGGAGACGAGGATCGTCACG
Source organism: bacterium (assembly GCA_024226735.1). Taxonomy (GTDB): domain Bacteria; phylum Planctomycetota; class UBA1135; order UBA1135; genus JAAELL01. Next base: position 43,013 of record JAAELL010000476.1, read on the forward strand.
TTCCTGTAGGGCGGTCCAGGTACGCCATGTAGCACGACCCCGCGGTGCGGAATCCCAGACTCCGGTAGAGGGCGATCGCGGGATCGTTGTCGTCGTCGACGATCAGCTGCACGGCGGGTGCATCGCGCAGCAGCTCGGCGACCAGGAACGCGCACAGGCGCCGGCCCAGCCCGCGCTGGCGGTACCCGGGGAACGTGAAGGTGCCGCCGATGCACGCGTAGTCGGGGGTCGCGCCCGAGCGGCACACGACCGAGACGATGCGCCGGTCGCGCTCGAGCACGGCGACTTCGCCGGCGCGCACCCGCGCGGCCCAGTCGTTGCGTGCGCTTCCCCCGCGTTCCTGGTTGTAGAGCACCTGGTACCCGTCGAGCCGCTCGCAGTCGGCTTCGCCGGCCCAGCGGCCTTCGGCGCCGTTGGGTGAGCGCGCGCAGCGCATGACCAGGAGGTCGTGTTCACGGACGACGGGAACGCCGCGCTCCGCCAACCCGGCGCGCAGCATCCTCTTGATGCTCCCCGCGGCGTTGGCCTTGGTCACCGGTCCCGCGGCGAGTGCGGAGGCGAGCGACGCGTCGCACGCAGGACGGTCGGCGGCGTGCAGGAACCAGAGGCCCGTGGACGACAGCAGCGACACACCGGCGATGCCGCCACTCGCTTCGCTGGTCAGGACCTCGCTTCGCCAGGCCTTCCGCCGCGCGGCGTCGGCGCGAAGGGTGATCTCGGCACCGAGGTTCTCGGTCGCGTGGACCGTGAGCCACTCGAGCGCTCGGGAGCGAAGGGCAGGATCGAGGTCGGTGATCGGGATCATGGCCGGAAGCAAGAGTAGCTTCCCACCTCGCCTCCGCTCTCAGACCGCCGTCACATCCAGAGGCCGGCTCGGCGCGCGCGCCGCCCCATCCTTCTACCCGTCGCGACTCGGTAGCCCCAGCGACGCCCCATGGAGCGCCGCCGTCGTCGGCGCCCGGCCCCTGAATCGAGCGCTTGCAGCGTCGAAGGTGGCTTGCTGCAGCGCGAAGCCGGACTGCAACGTGTTGCCTGCTCGCGATCCGGCCTGAGGTACCGCGAAACCGTAGCCTCGGACACCGTGACCCCGAGCTTCAAGAGCTCGCCGTGGATCCGGGGCGCGCCCCACAACGGATTGCCCTGCGCTATCCGTCCAATGAGGTCGCGGAGTGGGTGCAGCGTCGAGCGCGCGACGTCTCTCCATCGTGTCCCAAGACCCGGGGAGCGGGGGGGCAGCCGACCGACTCGCTCGTCCCACGATCGGGATGCGTGAATCCCCCGCCCCGGCCACGGATCGATAGCCCTAACGCCGGGCAGACGGAATGGCGAGGAGGGATGTTGCCCTCCCTCGACGTTCCCTATGTACGACAACTTCCCACAGCGGGCGCTCGGCCTGATCCCGACTTCACTTCTCCTCGTCAGCCTCGGATGGTCTCGTCCCGCGTCGGCCCAGGACGACGAGCTCACCGCTCTGCGCGAGCAGCTCGAGCGCCAGCAAGAACGTTTGCAGCAGGTCGAAGAGCAGCTCGGTGTCTCGAGCGACGAAGAAGGCCCGGACGCGGACGCATTGACGCTGAGTGAGCTCCTCTCCGACGTCGAGGCGGCGGAGCACACCGAGACCTACGGCTCAAACTCGTCGGGCCTTGCGGTGCATGGCTTCCTGAACTTCGAGTACGCCGATGCGGACAGCTCCGATTCCGAGTTCGATCTGCACCACGCGAACATGTTCTTCGCGGCCGACCTCGGTTCCCACGCGCAAGGCTGGATCGAGGTCGAGTACGAACACGCGGGCGAGGTTGTCGAGCTCGATCAGGCGGAGATCCGCATCTTCAGCGGCGACACGACCGTCGGCTTCGGCCGCTTCTACGCCCCGTTCGGGATCGAGCGCAGAAGCTGGTACCCGCCGACGAACGCATTCGTCTCACGCCCGGCAGCCTTTCGGCGGATCGTGCCCGGCAACTGGTACGAGACCGGCGCACGCCTGGAGCACGACGGGCGCATCGGCGATTGGGGCGTACAGACCGAGCTCGCCGTGACGAACGGCCTCGGCGCCGGTGCCGACACGGACGTGCGTGATGCCCGCCAGTCCCGAGACAACGGCACCGGCAAGGCCGTCATCGGGCGCATCGGCGCCACGCCGCGTGAAGGCCTCGGCTTCGGCATCTCCGGCGCGACCATGGGCTACGAGTCCGACCAGGGGATCGACTTCCTCGGAGTCGACGTCGAATACGCGCGCGGCCCCTGGCTCGCGCGCGCGGAAGGCGTCCAGAGCCGGGTCGAATCCAGCTCGTTGCCAACTGGCGATTTCATGCGCGCGGGGCTGTACCTGCAGCTAGGGCGCGAGATCTACGCGCGGGACGAGGAGAGCCTCTGGATCAGCGCCCGGCTCGACATCCTCGACGGGAACGACGACGTCGTCGACCAGGAGGACTTCACCGCCTACAACCTGGCGGCCACTTGGCAAAAGCACGCAAACGTGAAGTATCGACTCGAAGGACGCGCCTTCGAGGGTCGGCACGGCGCCGATCTGGTGAGTGACTACGAGCTCCTCTTTTAGATCGTGCTGGACTTCTGATCACCGTGGGACCGTGGAAGACAGTCGTACTGACGGCCTTGTTCTTGGCCGGTCAGGTGCCACCGGGTCCGGCCAAGGCTCGGGCGGCATTGCGCCCGTCGCTCGTCGCCGTGAGCACGCGGCTCTGCACGTACCTGGACCGTGACGACTGGCGGCGAGTCGAGCTCACCGCGTCCGTCATCCTTCCGCTCGCGCGCGCGCTCGACAAGGAACACGGCCTCGGCCAGGCACAAGCCCTGGAGCAGGGGCTCGAGCAACGCGACGACGCAAAGACCCTGCGCGCGCTGACGAAGATCCTCTATTGGGACACGCGCGACCTGCTGCAGCCGATCTCGGTTGGGCGGCTCTCGACCGCCAAGGACACGAAATCGCGCCTCCTGAAGGCACGTCAGGCGCTGACCTTTCTCACCCCTTTGATCAAGGCCAAGAAGGTTGTGCGCAAGGGCAAGCAAGAACTGGGCAGCGGCAAGCGGATCTCCGCTGCGCTCGAGAAGACGCTCGACAAGCCCCTGAACTACCTCCCGACCGAGCGTAAGTACGGCAAGAACAAACACTGGGCTCAAAACGCCGAGAAGGACGTGCAGTCCTTCTTGCTCCTCCTCGAGGCGGCGCTTCCGGAACTGCACGGCCGCAGGGACCGAGAGACGGCACGGTGAGCCGACTCTCGCTGCCGCTAGGTCTGCGCATCGCGGTCGTCTCCGCGGTCCCGACGCTCGTCATGCTCGCGGCGGGCGGCATCTACCTCAATGCACGCGATCTCGACGCGGCGGTGTCGCGACAGACCCAGGTTGCGGAGGTCCACGCCACGCAGTTCGGTGTCTACTCGCTGTTCGACATCTTGACCGAGGATGGCGAGCGACTCCGGGTGACGATCGAGGAGCTGGCCGGACGAGTTCCCGAGCTGTACGCGTGCCGCGTCACGAACGACGCGGGGACTCCGCTGCTCGAGTGGACGCGCGGCTCCCGCATCGACTGGACGGCGGGCGGGACCGAGTACGTCTTGGCCTCGGCGCAAGTGATGGACGCCGCTCGGGTCGCCGGATCTACGGAGATCGCATTCGACCTACGCCCGCTCACCGAGCGCCTCGCGCAAAGACGGCGAACGATGGTGCAGACCGCGTTGGCGCTGTTCGCCGGCATCGCGGTCCTGTCGTGGTTCTACGGCGCAAAGATCGCAGGGAGGCTCGCGCGGTTCGTCTCGGCCACCGAACGGATCGCGTCCGGGCAATACGACACCTCCTTGTGCGAAGGCAACGACGAGCTCGGCCGACTCGGAGTGGCGTTCAACTCGATGAGCTGCAAGCTCGACAGCGCCGTATCGGCGTACGATCGGACCGAGATGGCACTGAAGGAGGCGAGGGACGCGGCGGAGTCGGCCAACCGCTCGAAGAGCCTCTTCCTGGCCAACATGAGCCATGAGATCCGCACACCGATGAACGGCGTGATCGGGATGACCGAGCATTTGCTCGCCACCGAGCTCAACAACGATCAACGCGGCATCGTGGCCATGGTTCAGGAGTCGGGCGAATCGTTGCTCACGATCATCAACGACATCCTCGACTTCTCCAAGATCGAGGCCCAACGCATCGTGCTCGAGCACGTGGAATTCGACCCGCGCGGGACGATCGAAAGCGCGACCAGCCTCATGGCCGCCGCGGCCGACTCGAAGGGCCTCGACCTCGCGTGCCGTGTGCACGCAGACGTCCCCGCGATCGTGCGGGGCGATCCGACACGACTGAAACAGGTGCTCGTCAACCTCATCGGGAACGCCGTGAAGTTCACCGATCATGGCGAGGTCGTCGTCCGAACGTCCCTCGCGGACCAGCACGCCGACGAGATAGTCCTGCGATTGGAGGTCAGCGACACCGGCATCGGTGTGCCGCTCGACCGGCAGAGCCAGCTCTTCCAAGCCTTCACGCAAGCGGACTCCTCGACGACGCGTGAGTACGGCGGCACGGGCCTCGGTCTTTCGATTTCGAAACGGTTGGCAGTGCTGATGGGTGGCGATGTCGGCCTCGACAGCCGGCCGGGCGAGGGAAGCACGTTCTGGTTCACCGCTCGTTTGCACGTCGTGACGCCGCCCGGCGAGGCCGCTGACGTCCGCGCGCTGCGCGGCAAGCATGCGCTCGTCGTGGAGTCGAACCCGGGTACGCGCGGAACGCTCGTCGAGACAGCACAAGCCTGCGGCATGACGTTCGAGTCCGCCTCGAATGTGGCGCTGGCGCTCACGGCCCTCGACAACGCCCGGGCGCTCGGGCGGCGGTTCGACCTGGCCATCGTCGGTGCATCCGACGCGGCGCTCGACTCGGCGCTCGAGGACGCAGACCTCCCCATCGTACAGCTCATCTTGCAGCGCGAGTGGAGCGCGCTGGAGGGCAGGCTCCCGGAGCGGGCGTCAGCCGCCGTCACGCGCCCCGTCCTGCAGACGGCACTGACGCGGGCCCTCGTGATCGCCTCCGGCCATGCGCCCGGTCGGGACGAACGCCGCTCCCAGGGCATGCCGGCGGCCGAGCAGGCCGGCGAACTCCACGTCCTGATCGCCGAGGACAACCGCGTCAATCAAGTCGTCGCCACCCGGATGCTGACGCGGCTAGGCATCTCGGCGGACGTCGTCGAGACGGGCGCGGCGGCGGTGGAGGCCGTCGCGCGGCGCCACTACGACGCAGTGCTGATGGACTGCCACATGCCGGGGCTCGATGGCTTCGAGGCGACGAGGGCCATCCGCGCCCAACCCGCGCTGAAGGATATCCCCATCATCGCGCTCACGGCCAACGCGATGCAGGGCGACCGCCAGCGCTGCCTCGATAGCGGGATGGACGACTACGTAACCAAGCCCGTCCGGATCGAGGTCCTCGAGAAGGTCCTCCGGCACTGGACCCGCTCACCGCGAGCCGAGCTGCGCCCGCGACCACACCCCGCCGCAAGCGGGAGTGACGTCGGGGGAGGCTCGTAGGTCAATGGGGTGCTTCGCTCATCGGCTGTTGCTACGCGGCGCATGCAATCTCCCCGGTGGCCCACTCGGACCGCGGTGACGCCAACCCCGCCGGCATCGCCGGCGTTCCCCGACCAGGCAAGCCCGGGTGCGGGCGGACGAAGTTGTAGTAGCAGCGCAACAGCTCGAGTTGCTCCGCGAGCCTCGACCGTCGCCGCGCATGCGCCGGTGTCTTCCGTGCCAAGTACGAGCAACCGCGACGGATCGTCAGATTGAGCCGCTCGATGAACGACGTGTTCAGCTTCGACGAGTCCTCCGATTCCGCGAGCGCGCGCTCGAGCTCGTAGTCCGACCCGATGACGAGGCGCCGGTCGACGGTCACGACGCGCTACCGGCAGCACGGCTGACTAATAGGGGGCTCGTGGACACCTCCCGGGCTGGATACCGGTCGGCGTCATTTGAGATCGCTAACGATTTCAAATGACCAAGCAATGTTGTCCATCCGATTCGCAATGTCTGCCAAGAGCGCCTCGGCGTCTCGAGAGTTGCACGCCGCTCGCGAAGCGGGCACGTGATACACACCGTGCATCTGTGGGGCAGCGGCCCGGACTCGGCGATCTACGTGGGCGACTCCCTGCAGGCAGTGTCGACCACCTTTCGTTGAGCGAGCGAAGGTCGAGTTGGCGTCCTCGATGCGCACCGGCCCAGACCGAAGCGCAGCGACACGGAGCACCCCCGTCCCGGGCGCGCGAGTCGCGGCCCGGGACGGGTGTTTGACACGTCCATCCACATCAGTGGAAGAGCACGCCGAGCGCGCTCGAGGTGTTGACCCCACCGCCGCAGGGGCCGCCGAGGTCGCGGTACCAGGTCTGGAAGTACCACGTCTCGCCGGGGTCGATGCAGGTCACTTCGGGGTCACCGAGGGGCCCCGAGCAGGAGAGCGCCACGATGCCGGGCCCGAGCGTCACCTGTCCCGCGGGCCCCGAGTTGGTCGCCGGGAGGTAGCGAACGATCTTCAGGCCGGGTCCGCCGATGCAGAGGTTGCCGTCGCCGAGCGGAAGCTGCATCTCGGCCCCCTGCGCCGCGAGGAGGAGCGCGAACACGTCGGCCGGCAAGTTGCTCGCCGTCAGCACGAGGTCGTCGATGGCCGTGCTGGTGCTCCCGGAGGCGCTGAGAGTCGCGCCGGTGCCCGTCGAGTTCGCGCAGCCCCCCTCACCGTCGCCGACGTTGTTGCCGCAGGGGCAGCCGCTCGTCCCCAGGCAGACGGGCTCGAAGCGCGGGTCGCAGTTGCAGGGGTCGAAGAACGCAGAGATGTCCGCGCAACCCTGTGCCGCGGGCAGGAACCCGCTGAGTCCGGACACGTCACCCGAAACACAGTAGTTCTCGACCTGAGCCGTCCACGTGCCCGCGTTCTGCAGGTTTCCATTCTCCAACCAGATCGCGGTGATGCTCCCCGACAGCGTGGCTGAGCTCTGGTTCTGGAAGTTCCCGTTGGGAAGGTGAAACTCGGAGTCCTCGATGTGCATCAGTGAGTCCGAGTCATTCTGGAAATTGCCGCTGGTGCTATTGCCGATTAGGGCACAGACATTGATCAGGGTGTCCGTACCTTTCGCATTCTGGAAGTTCTCGTCCACGATCAGGCAGACATCCTCCAGATACCGGACCCCTTCCGAGTTCTGGAAGTTCTGCCCGACGTCGACCTCGCACCCCACCATGGAGAGGGTTCCGGCTGTCGTCGTGATCTGAATGCTGAAGCCGTGCTCGATCAAGACCTGGCAGCCCACGAAGCCAGCCGAGCCATGCTCTACCACGAAGTTCCCGTTCAGCATCGTGAAGCTGACGTCGGTCGCGACGAAGGAAGCCCCACCGATGAGCTTGATGTTGCTGTTCACGACGGTGACGTCGTGGGTGATGAGGATTTCATCGCCGTCCACGTCCGTCGCGGGAGCGACCCCGCCGACCCAGGTCGCCCCGCTGGTCCAGTTGCCGGCGGCGGCCGTGGTGAACGTGTCGGCGGACACGTGTCCCAGGCAGAGAGTGAACGAGCCCAGGAAGACGAGTGAGCGCAGTTTTCGTTGCATGATGAATTGCCTTGTTGTGTCGAGCGTTGGGGAGTGGGCCCGCACCGGTGTGGATACGTGCAAACCTGGAGGCGATCCTGTGGCGCAGGCGCGGAGGCTCGGGCATGTGTGCCTCTCCGGAGAACCTCCCACGGATCGCGCAATCCACACCCTAGCCCATCTCGCGTTGGTAGCTACAGAAAGACCGTGCGAATATTGACACGGCCGGGAGGAGCCCCCCCTGCCGGGTCACCGCCGACTCGGATGTCCCCGAGTGGCGGTCACGCGGTCCATCAGGATGCGGTCGGGCGCGGGCCTGCGCGTCTCGCTGAGCGACGAGGACGGCAAGCCGTTGTCCGGCCAGTACGAGTTCTACGACGACTCGGAGAGCCGGGTACGTCTCGTGCTGCTCGTGAGCGACCGGTGGAAACCGGGCAGCGACGCGTGGGCAACCACCTCGAGGATCCACCCCTACGGGACCCACGAGTCGAGTGGACCGATCCCCCTGGACGCTACCGGCTCGTGCTCATCTCGCCGGGCTATGCGAACCGAGGCGTGCCGGTCGAGCTTCGCGCGGGAGAGTACGAAGACGTCGACGTAACCCTGTTCAAGTAGACCTGCGTCGGCAGAGCTGACGGGCACTCTTGTGATAGGCCTCCCCCCACGACCCTGCCACGCCCGGTCGTTGGGTGAGCTCTCTCGTTTCGCCTATCCGCGTTGCATCGTCGCCGCCGTCGCTGACGAGCAGCTCCCCCTCGTCAGCGTCGGCACCGACGGGAGCGTGCGCGCGAACTCGGGCGCGGGCCGGACCTACGTCCCACTCGACGAGCGCATGGAGGTGATCGCCGCGCTCGGCGTGTCCTGCCGGGAAAGGAGTGTTGACCCGCGCGGTTCGCAAGCGATGATGCGCGGCGGGGGTAGGACATGGCGCGTGACTTTTTCGTGACGACCGGAATCGTGGTGACCGCGAGCATCCTGTCGAGCCTCGTGACGGCGACGATGCTCGCGCCGAGCGAAGGGTCCGAGACGGTGGAGCCGAGGGTCGTGGTGCCCGCGGACGGGGAGCTCGCCGCGCTGCTCGCCCGGGTCGAGCGCGCGCTCGCGGGTGAGGCGCTCGTCCGCGTGCCGGCGCGGCCGGCGCGCCTGGAGGTCGAGCAGCACGCCCCGAGCGATGACGAGGTCGAGGTCGAGATCAGCGCCGACGCCGCGCGCGTCGAGCGGCTCCTCCAGCGCATCCTGAGCAGGCTCGACCGGCGCGGCGTCGTGGTCGCCGGCTCCATGCCCGAGGGGCTGGCCCTGAATACGCCGATCATCGTCGCGGCCGTCTCGGAAATGATCGCGCTCGACGCGACCGGCGCGCGAGACGCGGTGCGCGACGCGCTGCAGCTCATGACCGCCGGAGAGGCGATCGAGCGCTTCGGCGCGCCGACACGAGCGGAGGCGGCCAACTCCGACGCCTACGACATGTACTGGTCGTTCGACGAACCGCACGACGGCGCGCTCATGCTCTTCTTCTCCAACGGATACGTACTCCACGCCGACGTCGACCAGAACTGACCTTGGCCGAAGGCTCGGTGTTCGGATACGTGTTCGGGAATGCACGCCAGAGCGGGAGCGAGCCTCGCGGTTCCAGGCGGTAGCGCATGCGGCGATACGCCCCCACCACCACGACGGCCTCTGGCCCCGCTGTGCGCAAAGCCCGTGTGGCGTGTCCGGTGGAGAGGGGCGATCCGAGGGGCTACGGACGCCGCTCGGGCACACCGCCGCGCACCGCGCGAGCGTAGTTGAGTATTCGGATCTGATCGCCTTGGGGTCCCAGCCCGTCGGGCCAATCTGCGGGATCGCCCACCTTGGGATCGCTGCGTACGGCTCCGGCGCCGTGTGCGTTCATCTCCTCGCCCGCCCACTTGCGAGCGGAGAGAGCACGGCCGAAGCAGACGTAGTAGGCCCCCGCGCGGTGCTCGAGGTGCGTGGTGCTGCTCCAGAACCAGGACTCCGCCTCCGTCACCCCGAAGATCGGATCGATGGCGGCACCGCGGGCGGAGGGAGAGCGCGCGTCGGGCGCGCGCGTGTAGTCCACGATGCTCTGCAGCTCCTTGACATCGGGCAGCCGCCAGTCGTCGAAACCGGCCAGCTCCAGGTCCTCCGCGTGCCGCAGAGCCTGCTCCCAGTTCAAGCCCTCTCCGCTGTCCGCCTTGGCCCACTGCAGGCCGGTGGCGCGATCGGTGACCGTCCCGTCCCCGTTGTCCACGAAGTCGTTCACGCCGTAGGGCGCGCCGCGCACACAGCGCGCGTACTTCTTGACGTGGGGCGCACGGCTGCCGCGACGAGCGCGCCCGCGCTGGAGGGGGTAGCTCTTGATGCGCCCGTCCGCGAAGTTGAACCCGAAAGCGCTCCTCTCGTCGCGCATGGTGGTGCCGACGTAGAGGTCGGCGGACCAGTACTGTGCGTCCATGTCACGCACGCCCGCGCCCGGGGTGGGATACTCGAAGTCGAAGAAGCGAGTATCGACGTAGGGCGTGCGCGTGCGCATGTTGCCGCGCAGGTCGGCGATCGAGAACAGCTCCTTGATCGTCGGTAGGCGCCAATCGGAGTGCCCACCGAGCTCCAAGGTGTCGGCGTACGCAGCAGCGTCCGCCCAGCTGCGCGTGAGGGAGTCCGGGGTCTTCTGCCAGACCAGGCCAGTGTTGAGGTCGACGATCGTGCCGTCGGCGGCGTCCCGATAGGCGGGCGCGTTGCCGAGGTACTGGGCGTCCTGACCGAAGAAGCGCTCCCCCAGCGCGGGAGCCTCGATCCGGCGGCGCGTGCCGTGACAGGTGTCCTGGCCCGTGTCGACGATGGTGTAGGAGAGCTCCTGCGGTGCCGAGCCGGTCGGACCGGCGAGGCACAGCACCTGCAGGACGAAGAGCAACGGCGGCGCGGGCCACGGCCCCACTCGTCCGCGCCATGCTGCCGGCCTCCCCGACCCTCGGTCGGGGAGGCCGGCGAACGGCTCGGCGAAAGTGGCAGCAGCGGCGTGGAGCTGCGGCTCACGCGTCATGTGGGGAGTGGTCATCGCCGAAGCCTCGCTGAATCACTGACAGACGGAGAAGGTGAGGGCGTCGCTCATTCCGATCCCGAACGCATCCGACGGATCGCGGAACCAGGCCTGAATCCAGGCCTGGTTGCCCTGGCCAATGGCGGCACAGACGCCCGTGGCGTTCAGGTCCAAGAAGAGAGTACCGCCACAGGTACCTCCTCCCGCGGATCCCGAGTGCTGGACCGGCATGCGCACCAGGGGAAACTGCAGACACATGAGCCCCCCATTGAACGGCAAGGCCGCCGGCCCGCCGGTACCGAAGAACAACAGGCCGTACTGATTCGGCTCGACATCGACGACCGTGACCGTGAATCCGGACGCGGCCGTGGAGCTCGGAATCCCCGAGGCACTGATCGTCGGCACGCACCCCGAGGAGGTCACCTTGGGCACGCAGTAGCTGATCGCTTGACCCGAGCACTCCCCCGCGTCCCGCACCAGGCGCACGGAGTTGAAGATGCGAATCACGTCCCCCTGCGGTCCGTGGCCAAACGGGTAGCTACTCGGGTTCCCCTGCTTGGGGTCGCTGCGCTGAGCGCCCGCGCCGTGCACGTTGAGCAGGTTGAAGTTGCCCGAGTTCGGAGGTTGCTCCATCCAGCCGGTGCTCAGACCGAAGCAGACGTAGACGGCCCAGCTCAAGGTGCCGAGCGGGGGATCGAGGTGCGTCGTGCTGCTCCAGCACCAGGACTCCGGGTCGTTGATGTCGAACACCGGATCGAGCGCCGGGCCGACCCGGGCCGGATCGGTGGCGTCCGGTGCGCGCGTGTAGTCGACGATGCTCTGCAGCTCCTTCGCGTTCGGAACACGCCAGTCCGTAGCCCCGGCCAGCGTCGAGTTCGCGGCGGAAGCCAGCGCGCCTTCCCAGCTCACGGAGCTCGCACTGTCGGACTTGGCCCACATCAGGCCCGTGGCGTGGTCTGTGACCGTGCCGTCGCCGTTGTCGACGAAGTCGTTGATCCCGTAGACCGTGGTACCGCGCACGCAGCGAACGTAGCGGGCGAACGTCTCTCCACCCGGCAGGGGCGCGGTCGGGTAGCCCTTGATCCTCCCGTCAGCGAAGTTGACGCCGAATGCCGTGGGGTCGCCGTTCATCGTGGTGCCGACGTAGGCCGTGCTCGACCAGAACTGCACGTCGACGAGACGGTCCCCAAAGCTCGGGTCCGGGTACTGGAAGTCGAAGAAGGTCGTGTCGATGTAGGGCACGGGCGGGATGGCCGTGCTCGTGCCGCGAAAGTCCATCAGGGAGTAGAGCTCCTTGACCGTCGGCATGCGCCAGTCATCGTGCCCGGCGAGCACCAGGGAGTCGGCGTAGGCACCCGCCTCGGTCCAGGTGCGCTTGGTGCCGAAGTCGGGTGACTTCTGCCACACCAGGCCAGTGTTCATGTCGCTGATCGTGCCGTCGCCGTTGTCGAGGTAGGACGGTTGGGTGCCCTGGACCTGAGCATCCTGGCCGTGGAAGGCCTGGCCCGAGGCGGGCGGAGCGATCTCGTCCTGGTCGTCGTAGCAGAGGTCCTGGCCCGTGTCGACGACGACGTAACCGTCTTGCGGACTGGCCGCGGCCGCGCTTGCGGAAGCGGCCAGGCAACAGGCGCCCAGCAGGAGGTTCGAACTTGTCATGGTCACTTGAATCACCTTGGATGTCTCGGGGTTATTGTCGGTGGCCGAGCGGGATCAACGGCACGCGATGTCGGACCCGCGCGCCACACCCGTCGACGTTGCAGTGAGCCGAATCGCGTGTGAGAGGAAGATGAGATCGGCCGGGTGATCTCGAAAAAAACCGTGCCCCTCCGATGGTCTCGCCGCGGGCGGGCGGGCGATCGCGGGCGAGGACGCGTCCCGAATCGGGCTCCTCCGGCGGCGCGAGCCGGATAGACTCGGCGAGCGCACCGCGGCTCTCACGGCCGGCAGTCCTCCCGGATGAGACTGCCGGAGCGAGCGCGCACCCAGAACATGCGTGTGCTGATCATCGAAGACTACGAGACCCTGCGGCTCGCCCTGGTGAAGGGCTTGCGCGAGAACGGCTACGCGGTGGACGAGGCCGCCGATGGCATCAGCGGGTTGCACGCGGCCTCGAGCGAGGACTACGACCTGGTCGTCCTGGACCTCATGCTGCCCGGAATGGACGGCTTCAGCTTGCTCACGGAGCTGCGCGCGCAAGGCAAGAACTCCCACGTGCTGATCCTCACCGCCCGTGATCGCCTGGACGATCGCGTGCGCGGGCTCGATCTGGGCGCGGACGACTATCTGGTCAAACCCTTCGACATGGAGGAGTTCCTGGCACGAGTGCGGGCGCTGGTGCGCCGTTCCTACGCGCGCAAGTCGCCGCTCCTGCGCGTCGGACACCTGGAGATCGAGATGGGCGAGCATGCCGTGTGCGTGGACGGCGAGCCGGTCGAGCTGACCGCGAAGGAGTACGCGCTCCTCGAGTACCTGGCCCTGCGCAGTGGCCAGGTCGTGTCCCGCACGGAGATCTGGGAGCACGTCTACGACGTCCACTTCGACGCCAACAGCAACGTGGTCGATGTCTACGTTGGCTACTTGCGCAAGAAGCTGGAGCGCCCCGGCCGGCCGAGGCTGATCCACACGCGCCGCGGCGAGGGTTACATGCTGGCAGTGAACGAGACGTGAGAGCGCCCAGTTCACTGCGCACGCGACTGATGCTCGGGCTCGTGCTCGGCACCACCTCGCTCTTGGCGCTCAACGGGTACGTGATCTACGCGGGCTCGAAGCGGCGCCTGTACAGCGAGTTCGACGGGTTTCTCGTCGAGGTGCTCAAGTCCAACCTGCCGGCCATCACGCGCTCGGTGCGGCCGCGCGCGGGGCCGCCGCGCTCGCTCCTGGCCTTCCCCGAGCTGGTGGAGCGTCCGGAGTTCGTCCTGCAGATCTGGGGCCAGGGTGGCGGGACCGTGGTCAAGTCCGAACACCTGGGCGAGCGCTCCCTGCCTCGCCTGGCGCGCGACTTCGAGGCCATCTCCTACGACGACATCGAGTCCGCGGCGCTGCACTTCGAGGCCCTGCGCATGCCGGACGGCGCGCAAGGGCGGTGCGTGGCTCTGCACTTCGCCCCGCCCCCGCCGGGTGCGGGCGGGGCGCCGCCCGGCCAGCGCGACCCCATGCGCCGGCGCGGACGACCGAACGACCGACCCGAGGGGCAGGACGTGGACCAGGTGGGGTACGAGCTCGTACTGGCGCGTGACACGGCGCGGCTCCGGGCGACCCTGGCTGCCCTCGGCTCGCTGCTCGTCATCGCCTGGGCTACCTCGAGCGCCGGCTGCGCCGCGATCCTGACCTGGATCGTGGGCCGTGGCCTGCGTCCGCTGGGACACCTGCGAGACCGCATACAGGCCTTGGACGCCGACGAGCTGGGCGAGCGCGTCGACCTGCCGCACGCGCCTGCCGAGCTGCGACCAGTCGTCGAGCAGCTGAACGGGCTGCTCGCGCGCCTGCACGGCGCCTTCGATCGAGAGCGCTCTTTCACCTCCGACGTGGCGCACGAGCTGCGCACACCGCTCTCGGGTCTGCGCACCACCCTCGAGGTCTTCCTCGCGCGGGAACGCGACGCGGCGCAGGCGCGGGAAGCCGCGGAGCGCTGCCTCGGCACCACCGTCGAGATGCAGGCGCTGGTCGAGATCCTCCTCGAGATGGCGGCGGCCGAGGGCAGCACGGCCGACAGCGAGCACTCCGCCATCGATCTGGACGCGCTCCTGTGCCGGACCTGGGAGGCCCTCGACGGCGAGGGCCGGGGCGAGCGCGACCTCGCGCGCGAGATCGAGCGCAACCTAGACCTGACGACCGACCCGACACTCCTCGGCAGGATCCTCTCGAACCTGCTCGAGAACGCCTCGATCTACGGCGATGAGGGCCAGCCCGTCGAGGTCGCCGCGCGCCAGCGGGATGGGTGCGTGGTCGTCAGCGTGACCAACGCGGCCACAGCAGCGCCCGCGGACGTGGCCGAGCACGCGTTCGAGGCCTTCTGGCGAGCCGACGCGGCGCGCACCGCGACCGGACGCCACGCGGGTCTGGGGCTCCCGCTCTGCCGACGCATCGCGCGACGCCTCGGCGCGACGCTCGAGGCCAGCCATGTCGATGGGCGCTTCACGGCGACGCTGTCGCTACCGGCCCGCGGCCACGACGGAGCCTGAGACCGTGCCCGCCATCGTTGGAAGGTGATCGCCAGCGCGAACACGCCGCGCAGGAAGGAGCGGCGGACGGCGCTCCACTCCCGTGGGTGCACGAGCCCGGCCGAACCAGAACTCGTTCCGCCAGCCTCGCTTGCGGGCGCATGAGATTGGGCCCCATGGCCCAGATCTACCGGCGGAGGTGCTCGACTACATCATCGAAGGGAACCGTGTCCCGAAGGAGCACTTCAAGGGGCGTGCGCTCCGGTTGAACGACGACCAGCACCGCCGGCTGGCACGACGGGTGCATCTGGCCGGAATCACGCGGCACCCGAACGATCTGTCCCGCAGTTCTTGAAGGGCCGGCGGTTCCTGACCTGCGACGGTGACGCCACCAACACCAGGCCCCGAACGCCTGAAGTCGATCAAGGACGAGTGCTTGGATCGCATGATCCTGTTCGGCGAGGAGCACCTCGAGCGAGTGAACGGCGCGCGAGCGCAATCACCATGGGCGGGCTGCTCGAGTTCCACCACCGCGCAGCCCGAGGCCGTTGGCGCCGCGGCGATCCCCGAGGCCGTGGGGCAGCTGCGCCACTTGTCCATGCCGGCCCGAGCTGCGGCCGGAGAATCGCACCTTCAATCGTCGCAAGCTCTCGGTCGAGCCGGAGTTGGACGTCGGCCGGGCTTGCGCACCACACGCGCAGCTCCGTGCAGCTTGCTAACTTCGCCTCCCCCCGCGACTGCCCGCGAGACCGCGCGTGCGAGCGCGAGAGGTGGTGACCCACGAGGTTCCGAGTTGGAACGGGGCATTGGAACCACGGCAACACGCGGACGCAGGGCCCTCGCACCTGGCCGGGAGACCTTCCCCCGGAATCGGTGCGAGGCTCTGCACTTGACGGGGAACGCCCCTTGCATACCTAGGCTTTCGATGTATAAGCTAGAGCCAGGCAAACGCTCTCCCCGGACGACGACCGCCCCGCCATGAACCTGAAGGGTACGCTCCCCCTCCTGATCCTGAAGATCCTGCAAGGAGGCCCACTGCACGGCTACGCCATCGCGCAGAGGATCCGTGCTCGATCCGATGGGCTCCTGGACTTCAAGGAGGGGTCGCTCTATCCGGCACTCCACAGCCAGGAGAATCGCGGCCTGATCGAGTCCGTCGAGCGAGAGGAGAAAGGTCGCGTTCGCCGCTGCTATCGGTTGACCGAGCGTGGGCGACGGGCGCTGAAGGCCGAGTGCAAGGAGTGGGAGGAACTCTCCACAGCCGTCAGCTTGATCCTCGAAGGAGGTCGATGATGAACGACGACCCGACGCCCCCCCCCCCTCCGGTATTGAGGACTGGTTGGAGGTTGCAACGCGTGGGCTGTGCGACGACGCGCGGAAACGCATTGTCAGTGAGATCTCCGATTGACCCTCTCGGGTTCGTCGGACACCGAACTTCCGTCGTTTCCTCTTTGCCATCTCGGACATCCTCGCGCATTCCGCGCTTGCTCGGGTGTCCGAAGTTCCCGGGCTATGCTGAGTTCGGGACCATGCGTCCCACAGCCGCGGTCATCCGCATCTGAACACCCGCACTCGAGCCGCTTGCCCTGTACGCGCGATTGCCCGACTCGCCCACGTGCTCGAAGAGCGCCTCTTGACGCGGGTCGAGCTCACGCTGCTCGCATACCGCTCCTGCGATGTCATCCATCTCCTTGCACCAGGCGGTGAAGGTGCGGCACCAGGCGCGCACCGCGCGATACCACAGGCTGCACCGCTCGCGCATCAAGCAGTCCTTCACCTCGGCGTATCCGGCGGCTCCTGAGCGTGTCGTGCGCGACGGTCGCGAGCAGTGCGGCTACTGAGCATCGTGAATGACGTTCTTGTCTCCAATGGACAGCTGGCCGCTGTCCGCACTGTCGACGAGCGCGAGCGTCCCCGGGGAGAGCGGGGAGTTCTCGATCATCACCTGTTTCAGATCACCCTTGCTCAGACCCTGCTCTCCTGAGACGAGCCGGTCCAGTACCTGATCCGATAGCGGATTCTCTTGCAGGACCTTCTTGGTGAACGCGGTCCCCATGCGCTCCGCGTCGACTACAGCGAGCATCTCGGAGTCGCTCAGCGGGCTCATGCTGAGCAACTCGCTCATGAGCGCGCCTCCACTCAGGGTCGCCAGGGCATCCTCGATAGCCGCCCGCGGCGGCTCGAGCGGACCGGGGTCTGGCTCCTCGGTGTCGACAGGCTCGTCGAGCGCCCGCTCGGAATCGAGCACGCTCGCGACGTCCATCCAGTCGAAATCCTCCTCCAGGCCGTCGAACGTCCGGACGACCCCGCCGTGATCGACGTAGCTGATCGCGAGGTAGACGCTGGTCAGGTCGTGTGCGTTGTGCAGCACCTCGAGCTCGTCCGCGGTGACGTTCAGCGCCTGGAACGGGTCGCCGCCGCGCCTGGCGACGCTCGGGACTTTGACGATCTTCCACGAGATCAGCTTGGGCAACGGACTACCTTCGTAGCCGGCGTTGTCGAAGTGGAGCTTCACGGCCGGAGCGAGATCGAGCGACTTGGCGACCATGCCGCCGAAGATCTCGAACGCGCTGCCCACGCGAACGTCAGTGTTCGGCGCGTAGATCGTGCCGTGGAACTGCGCCGTCGACTCGAGCTTCACTGGAGCGTCACCGATGGGCGCTGCGATCTCGGCCACCTGGATCGAAATCTCGTCAGGCTGCTCGCCGGACGTGGTCAGCCTGGACCCCGGCGCGAGGTTCATGCCCGCGGCGACGTACAGCTGCACGTCGCCGTCGGTCGTGTCGAGGAAGATGTCCGCGCCCGGCTCGAGTTCCAGCGTCCCGACGACGAGCGTGCACGGGCCACGCACGATCAGCTCCGCGTCGGCCACGACCATGATCGACGCGTAGCCGATCGAGGACGACGAGATGACCAGCGGGATCGGCGAATCATGCAGCAAGGCTGGCAACGTCGCGACGGACGGGACCTCCACCGCGGGTAGCTCGACGGGTTCGCCTCGGGAGCTGGTCTCGCCGGTGATCAACGCCGTGCCAGATAGACTACCGGCCTCGCCCGGAACCACGTCACCATAGACCTCGATCGGCTCCCCGCTCGGCGCATCCAAGTTGATGTCATTGTTCGAGGCGAGCTGGCCTCCCCCGTCCGTGTGTGATGCCGCGCCCGTGGGAAAGTCGTACCGCTCCGTCTCTCCGTTGGAGATCGCCTCCTCCACGTACGCGTCGTAGGCCTCTTGCAGCTTCTCCTCGAACAGCGCGATGTCGCTGTTGTCCTCCTTCGTGTAGACCTCTTGATGCGTGTACTCTGCGACACACCAGTTGTGGATGCCGAGGTGATGCCCCGTCGTGTGCTCGCCGCTGTCGCACGAGTTCTCGAGGTAGTCCGCGATCTTGATGGGCACGGGCTCCGGCAAGTACCCGTCTCCGCCCAGTTGATCGGCATAGGGCCCGATGGTCGAGTCGTAGCCGTCCACGAGCAGGACCGAGTCGACGTGCAGGTCCTCGTCGGAGAAGAACCCAAGCGACAATTCGATGGGCTCGACGACGAGCGCCAGAGTCGCGCGCCCGCGTCCGCACATGCCGGTGCTCTCGAGCCGCACACGCCCATCCACCTGCTCGGTCGCGTCGACCCACAAGAGCCCGTTGCCGTGGCGCGCGGGCGCCGTCGCCGATCCGATCTGGCCCCTCCTTCCAACGCGCAGGCCGTGAAAGGCTTCGCTCAACCCCGCCTCCGCCAGATAGAAGGCACGCGTGTTCTCGGTTTCCTGGACCAGCGAGCGAGTCGTCGCCATCGACACCCGAAAGAAGGCCGTCGCCAGCACGGAGACGACGCTCACGGCGAGCAGAGCCATGACGAGGGCGCTTCCACACCGCCGATGGAGCCGACCAGGGCCCGCGTTCTGTCCCGAAGGATTGTGAATGACTTGCCTCCCGCTGAGTGTCCCGCACAAACGGGATGTCGAACGGCCAACTACGCGTGCCGTCGATCGGATCCTTGGGGGGGGGCGTCAGTTGACCTTGTCGGTGCATCGCTCAGCCGACCTGACGTTGACCGGAGAAACCCGCTGACAAGAGCGGATAGATCCCGACGACCGAACATCCTGCTCGCATCTTTGGATGCTCTTGTATCGATTCGATCCACAGCCTCGGGCCTCGCTTTGAGAGCGCGAAGAGGGCGGATGTCGCGCGCCGCTTCCGATCCCTGGCGCGGCTTCCAGGATGGGAGATGCGGAATTCGACCTCGGCCTGGTCGACGAGGTGCGGGTGACGAGCGGCCGGATCGTCGACCTCATCGAGACCGAGCTCCCGTTCGGCACCGTCGACCAAGGCACGACCGGCAGCCTGACTGTCAAGGATCGGCTGGTCAGGTCCACCCTCAGTTCGGCCAAGCTGGTCCACCGTCGAGCTCGATAGAGGCTGGCGTGGAGCCCGTCCAGCTCCTGGGGAACGAGTCGCACACGCACGAGTATGGGCGCTCGATCGTGGCCTGGGAGTGGCTCGCTGACCAGGCGCCGATCTCGACCCAGGAGGACTGCGTGCACCCGCTGGCCGTGGGCCCGACCGAGATCCAGCTCACGATCACCGACGACTCCACGCCACCCGCCCTCACGCAGAGCACTCTGCGTAACTGGGTGAAGCAGGCAGACATCGACGAGGGCCACGGTCCCGAGGGTGCGCTGATGAGCGAGGAGCGCGAGGAGCACACTCTCGAAATGGAGCGCGAGTTCCCGAAACGCGTGAAGGCGATCATGCGCTCCGTCCATTGGCGGCTCGCGCTGACGACCCAGCCACTTCCGCTCGGGACGCCGACGGCGTCGCGCGCGTCCTTCTCCCAATAGGTGAGCTGGACACGATCGGTCTGGCGGCGCTCGATCGAAGGCGTCCACCCGATCTCGACGTTCGTCAAGAACTCGTCCTCACTCAGCGTATCGATGTCGAACTCACCGCTGACGGCGTTCGCGTCGTAGATCTGCCCACCGATCCAGAATTGGTCGGTGACGAATCCCCGCGCGACAGCTCCGAGGGCTCCGATCCCCGTCGTGGCGATCGTCGGATTGAGCACGAACGCGCGATTGACGAAGCCCTTGGAGAAGGTCTGGAACAGGAGGGCGTCCTGATAGACATCGAACGCCAGCCGACCGATCGCGAAACCGGCGCGCCGATCGTTGAGGCCTTGGGTCCAAGTGAAGACTGCCAGGTCGGTTGAGAAGCTGTCGCTGTACCCGAAGCCCGTGTTCAGCGCAGCCGCGCCGACCCCACCGCTCAGTGATTTGGGAGCCGCGAACCCACCGACTTCGGAACGATTCTCAACGCGCCACTCCAGTCGACCGGGGTGGCCGGAATCCCGGGCGAAGGCTTCCCAGCTCCCGTAGAAGCGGTAGACCCCCCCGAGGGCATCGTCGTCGGATCCCATGCTCTCGCTCGCCCATTGGTAGAGCAGGTGAGCGCTCAACCCGAGCGAAAGGCCGTAGTCCTCCCGCATGCGACTCTTCCACTCGTAGTACGGAGACGCCCAACGGCGAAAGTAGTCGGAGACGTATGCCGACTCGCGCTGCGACTGTGCGTCGAGCTGACGCGAGAGCGCCTCTGAGCCGGCGAGCGTGCGCCCCTGTGCAGGCGACTCATCTGCCTGCTCCTGTGCGTCGGCGCCACTGGAGATCAGCGCCCAGCACACGAGCTCGCTCAACGCTCTCATCGCTGTTTCCCCCATCAACTGGCCCCGTACGGATCGAGCTTCGGGCCCACTCGGGATTCCAATGCGCTCGCGCCCCGCCGTCAAGTTCGCGGATATGAAGTGCGTGGAATAGACCATCGCGGTGTTCGCCGGCATCATCGGCCCGATACGATGGCGATGCGCGCCGGGGAGCGCGCCACAACTTCGACCGGAGATCACGCGTCTTGTATCGGATTCTCCCGCTCATCCTTTTCCTGGCGCTCCAGTCGCCACCAGTGCTCTCGGCGCCCGGGACAGTGGCTGACCCGCAGGCCACGCCCTCCGCACAAGAAGAGCCCGCGACCGATCCCGGTCAGGAGGCGGTCGAAGATCTCGGCGAGAGCGCCGGCGATGACGTGGCGGACGAGACAGGCCAGGACACGGGCGACGAAGCCGTCGAGAGTTCGTGCTCTTCCGTTTCATCTTCCAGGTCGTCGACCTGAGCGCGATCCCCGAGCCCGCCTGGGTCGTCCGAACTGTCCTGCATTGGTTCCTCGTCGCATGGCTGGCCGTTGCACTCGTCGCAGGCTACGCCGCCCGCGCCGTAGTGAACGACACGCCCGAGCGCGCAAGACTGCGCCTGCGCTCCCTGCGCCTAGTGGCTGCATGGCTCGTTTTCCTGGGTCTCGGGCTGCGACTCGCGGAGCAGGTCGCCCTGCGCGGGACACTGCACGCCTGGGTCGCGATGGCCTTCGAGGTCCTCGCCATCCCGATCGGCATCGTGCTGGTCCTCATCTGGCGCCCCGAGGTCTTCCGCCGGTTGGAGGAAGAATCGCGCGACTCGGCTCTCGCAACCAAGCTCCTCGGTACACGCCAGGGTCGACCGCCGTCGTGCTCAAGCAGTCGGGTCCCTGGACCTACGGCGGCCTGACTCGGCCACTCGACCGGGAGGATCCGACCTTGGCTTCTGATCTGAACTTGGACGCACTGGCCCTCGCAAAGATGGCCTCGGGACACGCGTGCCTGAACCTGTCGAATCGAGTCGATTGGCACGGTTTCCCCGCCTACGCCGAGGCCATCGCCGGATGCTTGGACGCCGTCGTCGTCGAGGCGGCGGACTCCGCCGACCTGCGGATCCGAAACCTGGAGGTTGCCGGCGTCCACGTCCGGCTGGTCTACGATGACTTCCCATCGAGCGTCTCCCTGGAGTCCACGAGCACGGAGGGGGACGCGTTCCTGGGTGAGCTGTTCGGCAGATTCTCCGGCACCTCGACGTAGCCGGCGTGGTGTCCTGAGGCTCCGTCGCCAAGGTCAGGGCGCCGAGACGCCGGCCTGGGGGCCACCTGCGCGTTTCCCGTCGGGCAGGAACATTGGGCAAGCTACGTAACAGGCCCTCGTACGTCCCGCTGAGGCTCCACCCCGCGGTGCAGTCGGAGACCTGCGCCGTCTGGTCGACGAACAGGTCGACGTTGAGGGTACTGGACCCAGTGGGCGTGACCAGCGTGGGCGTCACGGACCAGAAGTCCCAGACGAGGCAGTTGGTGCCGTACTCGTCGTACATGAACTTGCCCGGCGCCGAGCGCACCCAGGCCTTGTAGTCCAGGTGGCTGTGAACGTAGCGGCAGCTCCGACCGTTCTCGGTCAGCGGAAACGCTTGCGTCCACCAGCCCTGGCTTCCGTCGTCGCGGACCTCCTCGAGCCACACTTCTGCATCGATACTCTGGTAGCTGCTCGCTCCGTAGGGCCGCCCCCACACGTCGATGCAGACCCGGTCCTGGGTGTCGATCGGGATGCTGACGCCGATGGCGATGCCGGCATCGAACACGTTGCCGCGTCCGCCCCCGATCAGCGGGCCGGCGCGTCGAGGAGGCAGAAGTCTGCGTGCCCTCCATCACGCCGTGCTGGAGCACCAGGATCTCGTCGCCGGGCCCACTGAGCCCGAGACCGACCGGCGTGAAGTGGTAGCCCTCCCGGCCGCGGACCTCGGGCAGGAGCTCCCGTACATGTACCTCAGCTTCTAAGGTGGCTCGGGCAACGCCGCGCAGTACATCTCGCCGGGCGGCCTGATCGATCCCAGCGCAAACTTTCGACTCCTCCGGCAGACGTCCGTGCGCTCAAGCGACGCAATCCCCTGCTGGTGCCGTTGAACCGCGAGTACGACCTGTTCGGCGTCGGGCCCGACGGCGTCGGTACATCACGAGCTCCGCAAGGCAGGCCATGGACGACGTCGTACGCGCCGACGACGGGAGCGCCTTCGAATTCGCGTCGAAGCTCTGACTCAGGGGATACCGGGTATCCCTGCCTTATCCCCTGGAGCGGACGTGCCCGGGGAGGTGTCCGCGAAGGTGGCGGCGAACGGGCTGGAACGAGGCGGCGGCCATCGAAGGCGTGAACAACACGTAGCGTGACTGTGCCGAGGTCGTAGCGGAGCAGCAACTATCCAATGACCACGCCTAGCATCAGACCGGTCGCCAGGGAGTCGTCACCGCTGGATTCGAGCGCCTGTCGGAGGACACCGAGTTCGCCCCCATCGAGCCACGCTCCATGACAGGACGGACAATTATCCACGATGATGTTGAGCACGAGTTCCTTGACCATCGTCGTCGAGCAGGCAGGGCACGCGATCGCGCGCTCTCGTTCGGCATGGATCATCAACTCGCAGGCATCGCAAGTGGGAACACCTTCGAATGCGGACTTGGTCCGAGTGGCATCGCATCGAACGCATTTCTTCCCAAACAGCTTGCTGAAGACCATGTCGTGACCTCGCCAGAAACGGGAGCGATAACGGCTGCCACTCGACCCTATCCGCGCCCCGAATCCGGGTCTACCCTTATCGTCAGGAGTCATTGGTGCGAGATACCGATCCCGGGCAATCTCCACCAGTTGCGGCGCGACCCCTGTCACCGTTGAAAACTGGGTCTCCTGGACCTTTAGTGGGTGGATCTGGGGCCCGCCACGGGGTTCCTGCTGCGGATCCAGTGAGGGGGGAGCTGGGACGAGATGCCTCCGCAAGGTCCCCCGAGCCCGATACGCGCAGGTTCTTGCGACGCCGTCACCCGACCAAGACACGCGGCAGGTCTTCGGGAGCCAGGCAACATCGGCCTGACG
>JAAELL010000477.1 GCA_024226735.1 bacterium
GACCGAGAGTCCGCCCTCGGTGAGCTTCGCGAGTGCGCGCAGCACGTGCGCCTCGTCGATGTCCTGGATAACCACGAACCGGCACAGATCAATCAACACCCGCCGGGCTCGGTCCGCCTGTTGGCGCGCGTGTTTCGGTGTGTCGCCCTTTGCGAGCAAGTACGCCTCGAACTGCCCGGGCTCGGCGTCGAGGCCACCTGCGCCCAGCACGTCGCTGAGACGGCGCGAGCGGCCAATGTCATCGTCATCGTCAAGGAGTCGCAGCTTGACGAGCCGTCGACGCGTGCGATCGGGGAGCCGGTCGAGGTACGCCTGCAACTCGGCGTCGGGGCGCGCATCTTCGGCCCGCAGGACTACCAGCCGCTCGAGCGCACGCTCCAGGTTCTCGGTGGGTCGCTTCTGCGGGAAACCAGCCACGCGCAGCGTGCGCACACCGGGAATCGCGACGCTCGCGTACCAGCGATCGCTGCCTCGAACGCGGTGCGCCACTACCGCCCTCCTCGCGCATCGGACTTCGTCATCGATGTCCGTACATGCGCGCACTCGCCGCACACAGCAACTCGTTTCCGGGAACAGCGTCGGACGTGCATTCCTTTGCTGATCGGCGGCATCGCGCCCGTCGTGGCCAATGTGCTCCCCCACTTGCGTCGTGTTTGCGTGGCGCGATCCACGGCCTCGGTGCAGCGCCTCATCGTCGTAACACCTCGTTGCGCACCCGCGGCCAGAGAC
>JAAELL010000478.1 GCA_024226735.1 bacterium
CATTTTGGTCGGCCCGTACCCGCCCGCTGCTGCGTTGCGCCTCCTCCGAGACTTGCAGCGAAGTCGCGTCGTCGCTGCGCCTTGCAGCGAACGCGTACGCACCGACCAAAATGCCGCACAAGAGTGAATCACACCACTAGCTGACGCTCCGGACTCCGCACTACGGCGGGCCGAGTCCGTGTGAGCTCAGCGCCCGACGCGGTGCGGAAGCTCGATCGCGCGACCCGTTTCGGTGTCGATCGACATGCTTGCCCGGGCCGCCTCGCACCAAGCTCCCAGCTCGGCGGCGAGCGCGCGGACGACCTCGGGTCGGGAGCCCGCGACGTCCCTCGTCTCCCCCAGATCGGCATCGAGGTCGTAGAGCTCGAAGCGGGTCCCCGCGTGGAAGTACAGGAGCTTCCATTCGCCCTTACGGATCGCGCTGTACGGATGGATGCCCGGTCCGTGGACACCCCAGAAGTGCGGCATGTGCCAGAAGAGGGCGCGCTCACCGAGGGCGTCCGCGTCCCCGCGCAAGAGTGGACCGAGATCGAGCCCTTCCACCGACGGCGCGTACTCCTCGGGAGTCGCTACGTTCGCCATCGCGAGCACGGTGGGGAACAGATCGTGGGTCACGACCGGCACGGCGGTGGCGGTGCCGGAGCGCGTCACGCCGGGCCAGACGAGCACCTGCGGAACGCGCACGCCGCCCTCGTACGCCGAGCCCTTGCCGCTGCGCAGCGGCGCGTTGTGCGTGTGGCGTTCGCCGCCGCGCGCGTGCGCCGAGAGGCCGCCGTTGTCCGAGGTGAAGATGACGATCGTCTCGTCCGTCAAGCCGTGGTGCTCGACGCGTGCGATGAGCGCTCCGAGCGCGGCGTCGACGGTCTCGATCATCGTTGCGTAGGCTGCCTCGCGCTCGTCGAGCCCGGCGTAGCGCTCGAGGTAGCGCGCGTTGGCCATGATCGGCGCATGGACCGCGTAGGGCGCGAAGTGCAGGAAGAACGGCTGCTCGTCCTCGACCGCGTCGTCGAGCGCAAGGGCGGCTTCGCGCGCGAGCGCCTCGGTCAAGAACGTCTCGGATCCGTGGTACGCCTCGAGCCCGGGCACGTCCCAGACGGCGCCGCCGCCGCGGTGCTTGGCGCTGAAGTCGTGCTCGCCGTAGAAGCTGCCGGGGCCGCCCGCGGCGTGGCCCGCAATGTTGACGTCGAAGCCGAGGTTGCGTGGATCCGCTCCGCTCGTTCCGCGCGCACCGAGGTGCGCTTTTCCGGCGTGGATCGTGCGGTAGCCGGCTGACTGCAGGAGCCGCGCGAGCGTTACGTCGTCTTTCTGCAGTGCGTTGACGTTCCACTTCGGCGCGCGAACGGACGCGTGCTTGGCCGACTGGTCGCGGTCCTTGTGTAGGGTCCAGTACGTGATCCCGGTACGCGCGGGGCTCTGCCCCGTCATGAGGCTCGTGCGCGTCGGCGTGCAGACGGGCGCGGACGCGTACGCTTGCGTGAACTTCAGGCCGCGCGCCGCCAGCCGCTCGAGGTGTGGTGTGTGGTAGCGCGCGTTGAACGGCGTCTTCTCGGTGTGGAAGGGAACCGACACGTCCTGCCAGCCCAGGTCGTCGACGAGGAAGAGCAGGATGTTCGGGCGCCCGGTCTCGGCTGCCGCCGGGGCCAGGGGCGCGAGGAGCAGGGCGAAGGCGAGACGGGGGAATCGCAGCATCCCCACACCGTAGCGTCTAATGTGCCGATGCAGACCGCCCGCCCGCTCCTCGCCCTCTTCTTGTTCGCCGCCTGCGTGAGTCACAAGGACTCGTTCTCGGGCTCTCACGATACCCCGGCGCGCGTTCCCAACGTCGTCATCGTCTTCACCGACGATCAGGGCTGGGCCGACGTCGGCTGCCAGGGGGCCGAGGGCTTCGCGACGCCGCATCTCGATCGGCTCGCCCGCGAGGGCGTGCGCCTCACCGACTTCTACGCGGCGCAGCCGGTTTGCTCCGCCTCGCGCGCGGCGCTGCTCACCGGTTGCTACCCCAACCGGATCGGGATCCACGGAGCGCTCGGTCCGGGGGCGAAGCACGGAATCGGCTCAGGCGAGCTCACGCTCGCGGAGCTCCTGCGTTCGCGCGGCTTCGCGACCGCCGCCTTCGGCAAGTGGCATCTCGGTCACCACCCGCAGTTCCTTCCGACCCGACACGGATTCGACGAGTTCTACGGCATCCCCTACTCGAACGACATGTGGCCGCATCACCCGGAGAACCCGGAGGCCTGGGGCGATCTGCCGACGATCGAGGGGGAGCGGACCGTCGGGCTCAACACCGACCAGAACCGCTTCACGGGCGACTTCACTGCCCGCGCCGTCGACTTCATCGAGCGCCACGCGAGCGAGCCCTTCTTCGTCTACGTCGCCCACCCGATGCCGCACGTGCCTCTGCACGCCTCGGACGCCTTTCGCGGCCGGACCGCGCGCGGGCTCTACGGCGACGTGATCGAGGAGATCGATGCGGGCGTTGGGGACATCCTCAGGGCGCTCGAGCGGCTCGAGCTCGACGACGACACCCTCGTCGTGTTCACGTCCGACAACGGACCGTGGCTGAGCTACGGCGACCACGGCGGATCGACCGGCCCTTTGCGCGAGGGCAAGGGCACGACGTTCGAGGGCGGCGTGCGCGTGCCGTTCCTCGCACGTTGGCCTGGCCACATCCCCGCGGGGACCGTCTGCGCGGAGCCGGCGATGACGATCGATGTGCTGCCGACCATCGCGCGCTTGGTCGGTGCCGAGCTGCCCGACCATCCGATCGACGGAAAGGACGTCTGGCCGCTGCTCGCAGGCTTGCGCGACGCGCGTTCGCCGCACGAGGCGCTCTACTTCTACTACCACAAGGGCGAGCTCGAGGCGCTCCGCTCGGGGCGTTGGAAGCTCCACTTTCCCCACCGCTACCGCTCGATGGCGGGGCGCGCGCCGGGCGCGGGAGGCCTCCCCGGCAAGTACGACTACGGCGTGCGCGTCGAGCGTTCGCTCTTCGACCTGCACACGGACCTCGGCGAGTCGCACGACGTCTCCGCCGAGCATCCCGAGGTGCTCGCGCGCCTCTTGCGGCTCGCGGACGCGGCGCGTGCCGAGCTCGGCGACGCCCTGACGGACGTGCAGGGCGCGGGGGTCCGGGAGCCCGGGCGGCTCTGAGCCGCTATGCGAGCGGGGTCGCCCCGTTACTCGACCGGGTACTTCAGGCCCCAACCAGCACGCAGGTCATCGAGGATGCCCATGACCTCGAGGCTCGCGTCGAGCGGCAAGAGCTCGCTCTCGAGGCGTCCGCCCTGCACGCAGCGTGCGACTTCCTGAGCTTCGTAGTTGTAGCCGTTACCGATGAGCGCAAACGACTGCTCGCGGTCGTTCTGGATCAGCGTCGTCGGGTGCCAGAACTCCGGCACCTCGATACGGCCGTCGGTGCCATGGATCGCGAGTCGCTGGCGGGTCTCGGTGCGCACCGCCGAGCTCAGCACCGCCAGCTCGCCACCCGGGTAGCGGAAGATCCACGCCGACTGCTCGTCGACGCCGGTCTCGCCGCGGTGCGCGAGGCCTGTCGTCTCGGCCGGGACTCCGCCGAGGAAGGCGTGCGCCATGTAGACGCAGTACACGCCGACATCGAGCAGCGCCCCGCCGCCGAGTGCGGGGTCGAACAGGCGTCCAGAAGCATCGAACGGCGCGCGGAAGCCGAAGTCGCACTCGAGCAGGCGCGGCTCTCCGATCGCACCCTCGCGGACGAGGGCGAGCGCTCGACGCATCACGGGCGAGCACAGCGTCCACATCGCCTCCATCAGGAACACGCCGCGCTCACGCGCCATGCGCACCATCGCCTCGGCCTGCGCGCGGTTGATCGCGAAGGGCTTCTCGCAGAGCACGGGCTTGCCGGCCTCGAGGCACATGAGGGAGTTCTCCATGTGCAGGCTGTGGGGCGTCGAGACGTAGATCGCGTCGACCTCCGGGTCGGCGGCGAGGTCGGCGTAGGTGGCGTGGCGGCGCGGGATCCGATGCGTGTCGCCGAATGCGTCGGCCGAAGCCTGCGAGCGGCTACCGACGGCGGTGGCGACGGCGTCGTCGACGGCCTCGAGCCCCTCGGCGAACTGTCTTGCGATCGCTCCCGTGCCGAGGATGCCCCAGCGGAAGCTCACTTCTTGCTGCCCTTCTTCTCGATCTTCGCCCAGCTATCGCGCAACGAGACGGCGCGGTTGAAGACGAGCGAATCCGGTCGAGAGTCGATCGGGTCGACCGAGAAGTAGCCGAGCCGCTCGAACTGGTACCGGTCGCCGGGCTTCGCGTCCGCCAGGCCCCGCTCGAGCCGGCAGCCTTGGAGCACCTCGAGCGAGCTCGGGTTCAGGTTGTCCTTGCAGTCGCCGCCCTCGGGGACGTCGCCCGGATGCGGCGTGGAGAAGAGGTGGTCGTAGAGACGCACTTCGGCGGTCACGCCGTGCGCGGCCGATACCCAATGGATGATGCCCTTGACCTTGCGGCCGTCCTCCGGCGGTTGACCGTCCGCCGTCTCGGGCAGATAGGTGCAGCGCAGCTCGGTGACCTCGCCACGCTCGTCCTTGACGACCTCGTTGCAGTGGATCACGTACCCGTAGCGCAGGCGCACGTCGCGGTCCGGGGCGAGCCGGAAGTATTTGCGCGGGGCATCTTCGCGGAAGTCGTCGCGCTCGATGTAGATCTCGCGCGTCAGAGGGATCGAGCGCGTCCCCGCGCTCTCGTCCTCGGGGTTGTTGATCGCCTCGCGCTCCTCGAGCTTGTCCTCAGGATAGTTCTCGATCACGACCTTCAGCGGCCGCAGGACAGCCATCCGACGCTCGGCACGCTGGTTGAGATCGTCGCGCAGGGCGTTCTCGAGCTGCACCATGTCGACCGTGCTGTTGAAGCGGGCGACGCCGATGCGGCTGCAGAACTCGCGCACGGACTCGGGCGTGTAGCCGCGGCGCCGCAAGCCCTGGATCGTCGGCATGCGCGGGTCGTCCCAGCCGCTGACGTGCCGGCCCTCGACCAGCTCGAGCAACTTGCGCTTGCTCGTGATCGTGTACGTGAGGTTGAGACGCGCAAACTCGGTCTGCTCCGGACGTGCCCGTAGATCGAGGTGATCGAGAAACCAGTCGTAGAGGGGCCGGTGGTTCTCGAACTCGAGCGTGCAAAGCGAGTGGCTGACGCCCTCGATCGCGTCACTCTGTCCGTGGGCGAAGTCGTACATCGGATAGACGCACCACGTATCGCCCGTGCGGTGATGCGTCGCCCGCAGGATCCGGTACATCACCGGATCGCGCATGTTCATGTTGGGCGACGCCATGTCGATCTTCGCGCGCAGCGTGCGCGCTCCGTCCTCGAACTCGCCCGCCCGCATGCGCCGGAAGTAATCGAGGTTCTCTTCGACGGTCCGGTCGCGGAAAGGACTGTCCGTCCCGACCTTCGTCACCGTCCCGCGGTACTCGCGCGTCTGCTCGGGCGACAGGTCGCACACGTAGGCGACGCCCTTCCCGATCAGCTGTTCCGCCATCGCGTAGAGCTGCTCGAAGTAGTTGGAGGCGTACAGCTCCTGTCCACCCCAGTCGAAACCCAGCCAAGCGATGTCGGACTGGATCGAATCGACGTACTCCTGCTCTTCCTTCGCCGGATTGGTGTCGTCGAAACGCAGGTTGCATCGGCCTCCGAACTCCTCCGCCAGTCCAAAGTTGAGGCAGATGGCCTTGGCGTGACCGACATGCAGGTAGCCGTTGGGCTCGGGGGGGAAACGGGTTACGAGCTTTCCGTCGTTCTTCCCCGCTGCAATGTCCTGTTGGACGATGGCCTGGATGAAGTTCTGCTTGGTTCGGACAGTGGTTTCGTCGCCCGCGGCGGGGGGGTCTTCGGCGCTCATGGCGGCGGAATCATAGCAGTGCCCCGAGGAGGGTGCGCCATCCATGGCGCCGGGAGCGATTCGAAGTCCGTTCTCAGGCTTGGATTCCCGTGTTTCGGGCGACGCGGACCGGGCTCCTGGCCCCAAGCGAGCCCCGAGGAGGTACATTAATGGCGGTTCGCTATACCCTCCGCACTCCTGATCCTCCCGGCCGCTCGTCCGCTGCGCCCTCCCGCAAGAGGGTTTTTGCGTAGCGCACGTCACCATGACGAACATCCAGCTCAAACCGCTCGCGATCCTTTGCTCGACTCTGGCCGCGCTAGGGGTGAGCCTTTCGCTGGTCGTGGAATCGTCGCGCGCGTCCCAGCCCGTCGTCGTTCCGGCGGGAGGAGGATCCTCCCCCAACCCCGGCATTCTCGGCGGCAACCGCCACGCCGTGATGGGCGTGGATCAGATGGGTATCGGGTCCGAGGGCGTGTTCAAGCTCGACGGTCCGAACTCCGCGGCGTCCATTCGTTTCCGCAGCCAGGGACGACGCTTGCTGGAGAAGGTCTGGTTCTTCTACCGCTCGGTTGGGACGCCCGGACCAGTACGCATCCATCTCCAGCTCGACGACGGCAACGGCCGGCCGGTTCCCGGAGCGCCGATCAACGCCGTTGACTTCACGCCCCACGCGGCAGCGCCTCTCGGTGAATGGCACGAGGTCGACATCGTCAACCCATGGTTCGTGCAGGCGGGTAGCGTCAACCACCTGATCATCGAGCCCGCGAGCGGCGCGGACGCGAACGACCACATCGAGATCATCTCGGCCCGCTCGCGCTTCCCGGTCCCGATTCAAAAACACGTCGGGCTCGCGCCTTCGTCCGCGGTGCAGTCGGCCTTCTTCGACACGACCGCGCTGATGCTCGACGACGACACGACGGCTGGCAACGGCTTCGTTGCGGCGCGTGGCGTCTTCAAGGCGTTCACGCCGATCTTCCTGTTCGAGTTCACCCGCGGACAGCCGTTCGGGCAGCCCTACAACCTGCATCAGGAGTACTCGATCCACGGCGACCTGAGCTACGGCCAGGCGGTCGAGCTGCGCAGCCCGACCCAGATCAACTGGATCGCGAGCTTCGTGCGTGGCTGGGGATTCACGGGCGACGGCGAGCCGCTCGGTGACCTGGAGCTCCGGATCTACCGTGTCGACCTGACCGGAGAGGGGCTCTTGCACACGCAGCTGGTCGCGCTGCGCACCGACAACCTGTTCCGGGGCCGCTCGCACTGGTTCGGGACGTACATCCCGACGATGACGCTCGATCCCGGGCCGGACGTCGAGTACTACTTCATGCTCTCCTCGCCGGGTTCGGTGCAGGACGAGGGCTATGTCTACTCGATGTCGAACTCCGACCATCCGCTGCCCTCGAACACGCTGCCGACGTTCGAAGGCGTGCGCTCTCGGTCGATCGTCTCCCCCGACAACGGCCAGACGTTCCAGACGCTCTCGTTCAAGGGCGACTCGGCGTTCATGTACGGCTACTTCGACCCGCAGGAGCCGTTCGCGGTCCACGACGAGACGGGTGGTCACACCGCCTGCGCCGGCGGAACGATGCACTTCCCCGACATCGCCGAGCCCGGCCAACCGCTCAGCTTCGTCGTCTGGGCGCGCAACATCGGCACCGTGTCCCAGGATGGCGAGCTGTACGCGCGCCTGATCGACGCGAGCACCGGGTTGCCGGTGATCGACACGCGCTACATCGGCCTGGCGCCCAACACGGAGACGGCGACGCTCGTCGGCGCGAGCTTCGATCTGTTCATGCCGAGCACCGACCTGCGGCTGTTGCTCGAGACCGGGCACCTGGTCGGGCAGGATCGAGTCGCGGACGATTGGACGCCGATGGAGATTCGCGTCGACACGAGCTGCCCGTAGGCAGCCAGCACTACTCGCCGACGCCGTCCAGCACGCGCTCGTTGTGCACGGTGACGTCCCCGCGCCCGATCGGGGTGACTCGGATCTCGTCGCCTTCATTCAGCTCCGTGAGGAGCGTATGCGACTTCTCGCGGTCGCCGTGCAGAGGGCGGTGCGGGCGCAGGTGTTCCTCGGTGTGCGAGCCCGGAGCGAAGCGCATGCAGCCGTTCTCCGGCGTCGAGTCGTCCAGGGCGAGCCAGAAGGTCGTCGTGCGCGGCGCGGCGCTCTTAGGGCCCGTCCGAGAATAAGTGTCACGTTTCGCCGGCCCTCGCCGCCCCTGGCTACGTTGCGCCTTCTCCGAGTATCCAGCGAATACGCGTCGGCGGCGCGCCTTGCCAGGAACGTCGATGGCTCGCCGAAACCTGACACTTATTCTCGGACGGGCCCTTGGAGGTTGCCCCGCCACTCGGGGAAGTAGCGACGCGGGAGCGTGACGTTCACGATCGAAAAGTCCTCGATCGGTCGCTCGTAGTCGCTTGCCATGTCGCAGAAGTCACGGCCCTCAACCGGAATCTCGCGGCGCAGGAAGCGCTGGTAAACGCTCTCGATCGCGTCGACTTCATCGGGAGCCAGGACGCCCGGGAGATGCACGAAGCCGTCATCGCGGAAGCGTTGGGCCTCCTCGTCGGTGACCCGGTACGCGTCGCCGTCGCGTCTGTCGGTCATACCTGGCTACCCTCTCGCTGCGGCAGGCTCACCTCGGACGAGTTCATCGCGGGGCCCGAGAAGGGATGCATCGTGTAGTCGGGCTCGCGCGTCAGCTGGATCGTGCAGCTCAGGCCGCCCGGCTGGAACTCGAGATCGACTTGGCCGCCGAGCTCATGTTCGATCAGGCCCCGGATCAGACGCAGGCCGAAGCCGTTCGCTGCGGGCGGTACGACCGCCGGTCCCCCGGTCTCGCGCCAAGACAGGAGAAACTCACCGTCCTCGTCGATGGACCACTGGATCAGGATGCTGCCGCTCAATGTCGACAGTACGCCGTATTTGGCAGCGTTCGTCGACAGTTCGTGCAGGACGAGCCCGAGCGGCGAAGCGGTCCGCGCCGGCATCAAGAGCGGCTTGCCGTGCAGCGTGATGCGGTCACCGCCCGTGCTCGAGTAGGGCTCGAGAGTGCTGTGGACGATCTGGAAGATGTCGACGTGCTGCCAGCCCTGGCCCGCCAATGCCTCATGGACGCGGGCCATCGCGGCCACGCGTCCACCGAACGAGCGTACGAGATCCGCGGTCGACGTCGCGGTTATCGCCGTTTGCTCCAAGAGCGAAACGATGGAGGCCAGCGTGTTCTTGACCCGGTGGTTGAGCTCGTTGGCCATCAGGCGCTCGTGCTCGGCTGCGAGCTTGCTGGCCGTGATGTCGATCATCGTGCCGACCATCTCGAACCGCGGGCCGTCGGCGTCGCTGTCGAAGATCAGCTCGTCACGGAGCCAGACGTAGTGCCCGTCCTTGTGACGAATCCGGTACTCGCCGATGGCGCGGCCGCTGCTCAGCGCTGTCTGGTTGCACTGCCAGATCAGCTCGGCATCTTCGGGATCCGCGTGGGTCGTCCAGAAGTTGGGATCGGTGAGGATTTCCTCGACCGAATACCCGAGCAACAGCTCGACGTTCGGGCTGACGTACATCGTCGAGTTGTCGCCCTTGGGGTCGCGGCTGTAGAGGATCGTGTGGCTGCGGGGCAAGATGTGGTCCAGGTGCTGGCGGGCCTCGCGCAGCGCGGTCTCGGCGAGGTGTTCCTCAGTCACGTCGCGGCCGATGCTTTGGACCTCGATGATCCCTCCGGTGCTGTCGATCAGGGCGCGGTCGTGCCAGCGCTGCCAGCGCTGTTCGCCGTCCGGCATCTTGACGCGGTGCTCGACGATCGCCGACGGCTTCTCCGTGGTGAGCGAGGCGAAGTGCCCCATCACGCGGTTTCGCTCGTCCTCGGGGACGACTGACAGGAAGCTGCTGCCTACGAGATCGTCCGCATCGCTGCCGAAATAGCGGGCGTAGGCTTCGTTGACGAAGGTGATCTCGGCCTCCGGGCGGAAGCGGCAGACCATGTCCGGCAGGTCCTCGACGATCCGTCGGTACCGCTCCCTGCTCTGGCGCGTCTCGCCTTGCGCACGCAACAGCCCGCGCGTCAACCACGCTTGAGCGATCGAGAACAACAGTATCCCAACGAGGATCCACTCGTCGACGTCCGTGCGGGACTGCGCCGCGAAGGCCGCGGTCGGAGCGATGGCGATGTTCCACTTGCGCTGCCCGCACTCGATCTCGCGCGACGTACCGTAGGGGCTGGAAGCGAGGCCCGTGGACGGTTCGAGCGGGTACACGGGATCGGCGCCGTCGGACACGAAGTAGTCGAAACGGCGCGTCGTCGCCTCGGTGAGGTTGCTCTCTACGAACCGGCCCGGCTCGATCGTGGCCAAGAGGAAGCCCAGGTGCCGGCCCCCTTCGATGATCTTCATCACTGCCGCGATCCTGCGCTCGTCGCCGAGCGGGGGCGAGAGCACCGGCTCCCCGCCTTCCGTGCCGGCCAGGACTTGGCGCACGGCCGGGTCGGCGAGCGTCGCCTCCAACGCCAGCTGATCCTTGCCCTGGGCAGACGTCCAGGCGATCCGGTGATCGGGGGTGACCCAGGTGATCGATTCCGTCGCGGTCTCGGCGACACGTTGGATCGTGCGGGAGGAGAAGACCGTGGGCCCGTCGGGCTTGTCCGATCCTTCGGGCACGAGGATGTAGCGCAGCTCGAAGTCCTGCTTGACCGCCTGGAGCCCGGCGAGCACCTGGCGTAGCGAAGACTCCATCCGCCTGGCGACCTGTTCGGCCGTCAAGTTCGTCTTGCTTCGAATCTCCTGGGCCTCGTACCGATCGAATGCCAACCAGGAAGCCACCGCTGCGATGGCGATGGTCGATCCGACAACGATCGGTAGCCATGTGCCCCGACTCGAGTGGGAATGGTTCGCTCCGTTCAAGTCGCTCCCTACAAACTTGAGCCTAACACAGCGGGGGGGGGCCGATCCCGTATCCAAGTCGACGGAAATCCCCCTCTTGGGATCAACGGCCTGACACGCGAGATGCCTGGATTCTAGTGGTGTGATTCACTCTGATGGGGCATATCGATCGGCCCGTACGGGCGCGCTGCGGCGTTGCGCCTCCTCCGACCAATCCCAGTATCACCGTATTGG
>JAAELL010000479.1 GCA_024226735.1 bacterium
CGTCGAGATCCTCGCGGCCGAAACCGGCGTCGACGTCGCCTCGCTGCTGCTGCGTCACCAGTCCTTCGCCACGCTCGAGGAAGGCCGCGGCGCGTACACCGAGGCGTTCCGGACCGCCCGCGCCGCACGCGATCACCTCGCTGCCGCCACCGCGCTGCTGCGTCTCGTCGAGCTGGACCTCGCCGATCGCGTGCCCGTCGAGAAGGACCTGCTCGCCGCGGACTACCTCGCGAGGGCGGGGCTCATCGAGGCCGGGGCGGCGGTCTTCCAGCACCACATCGATCGCGCCGCCGGGCTCCGGGAAGCCGCGCCGTCCCCGGATGCCGAGCGCCGCGCCATGGGGGCCTGGGCGGAGCTGCTCCTGTTGTTCGCGCGGTACGCGATCCGGCATGACGCGTATCCGGTCGCCTATGCCGCCGCCGACGAGCTTCGCGCGGTCGGGGTCGAGGATTCCGTCGTCCTGACCATCCGCGCGCACCAGCTTGCGCGGGCCGGTCGTCACGGCGAGGCGGCCGAGACGGCGCGACGCGTGCTCGCCGGCCTCGGTCCCGACGACCGCGGAACGCCGGCGCGGGCGATGCTGGTCCGGCTCGCCGAGGAGGTCGAACCACCGTGAGACACCCGTCCCGACCATCACCGACCTGGTTGCTGTTCGCGGCGTTGCTCGCGTGCCTCTTCGCTGGCTGCGGGGACGACACGCCGTCGCTGCCTCCGCCGAAGGTCCCACCCACGACGCTCGAGGCGCTGATCACCGACGTGGGCGAGAAGCTCCACGATCACGCCGACGACCTGGAGATGACCGACGCGGACGGTCCCGATGTGCGCGGGGTGCTCTCGGCGATCACGGTGGCGATGACACGCGTGCGCAAGCCGCTGCTCGACGCGCCCGTCGAGGATCAGCAGGCCGCAGGCCAACTCGCGCCGGCGCTGCTTCGGGTCATCGACGTGCCGGCAACGACGTGGGAGTGGTCCGACGCGGACCTGGTCGACGGTCGGCGCGAGGAGATCCGGCGCTTCCTCGAGGACGTGGAGCGGATGCTCCGGCTGGTCGCCACCTACGGCGGCCGGGATATGCCGTCCACCGCGCTCGATCTCCCCGGCGCGTGGAAGATCGGTGACCTCCCCGCGTACGAGATCCGCGTCCGCGCATGGCGCGAGATCCTCGGGTAAGCCCATGCGCATTCCCACGAGCAAGATCTACCGCGCGTTCTGCGAGCTCGATCATCTATCCGACGAGCAATGCGAGCGGCTGTTGGTGCGCATACGGACCGACGAGCTCCCGCAGACGTTCAGGCTGCTCGTGTGCGTTGCCGTGGGGTCGGTGACGCTCATCCTGTCCCTCTCACTCTTCATGGCATTGGTGCGGGACGACGGCAGCCTGAGCGACCTGCTCCTGCTCATCGCGATACCGGCGGTACCCGCGATCCTGACGCTCTTCACGCGCGACCTGCTGCTCCGCCGCGCGCTGCGCAAGGCGATCTCGCTCCGGATCGACCGAGTCCGGTGCCCGAGATGCCGTTACCTCCTCATCGGCCAACGCCCCGTGGACGGACGCGTCACCTGTCCGGAGTGCGGCGACGAGACGAGCCTCGAGACGCTCGGGGTCACGGCCGACGATCTCGTGGTCCCATCGAAGCCGGAGCTTCGGTAGCCCGGTCAGGGGCGACGGCGGCCTCGGGGTGGATCGGACCTCGCGGTACCTGACGGGATATCATTCGGGCAGCGGGGGAGTCACCCTCGGATCCGGAGATCGTCTCATGTTCTTGCAAGTGCTTCTGGCGGGCGGAGTCGCCGGCGCCGCGGCAGCGGGCGCGATGGTCGAGCCGAAGGATGCTCCGGTCGAGCCACCGGCGAGCGCCGGGTCGATCCTCGTGGAGATCGTCGGACTCGACTCAACGATCACCGTCCGCGCGAGCGATGAAGGCCCGCGCTACGCCGTCGGTGTCGGTGACATAACGCCGAGCGTCCCGGGGCTGACCCTCGGTGAACTGGACGTGCTGAACCCTGCGCTCTCCGGTGACTTGCGAGAGATGTGGGCGGGGATGTAGCTCGCCGCGGGCGTATTCGAACGACGTTTCACGCTCGCCCCTCACCCGGCTCGCTGCGCTCGCCGACCTCTCCGGCGCGGCGGGGAGAGTGGGAACCCCTCTCCCGCGCAGCGGGAGAGGACAGCCTCGCGCAGC
>JAAELL010000480.1 GCA_024226735.1 bacterium
CTATCAGTTCGACGCCGGCGGCGTGAGCCAAGAGATCATCAACGGTGGCCCGAACACCTACCAGACCGACGGCTCGGTGGCGGGTATCCCGGCGATCATGTCCGGCGACACCAACTACTTCCAGGGCTGGTACCGCGACATTGCGGGGTTCGATAGCAACTTCACCAACTCGCTCGGCGTGACGTTCTTCTAGGAACGAGCCAAAGCGATCGAACAGGGCGGCGTCCTCCGGGGCGCCGCCCTTTCTTCGTGTCGTCAGTGCAGCAGCGCTTCGATCTCCTGCGCTGCTCGCAGCGCCAGGAGCACACGCTGTGCCTGCGCCCGGCAGCCCGCATCGGTGAAGTGCACCGAGTCACGGAAGTGCTCGCCGTCCGCGGGAATGTCGTGCTCGCCCTCGACGAGCAACGCGCCCTCTTGAGCGGCGACCCTGCGAATCACGCCGTTGTACGCGGCGAACAGCCCGACGAAGTCGTCGGGCACGAGGTAGGGGTTGTAGAAGATCGAGGTGTTGCAGGCGGCGAGGCGTTCCTCGGCGCTCTGCTCCTCGCGGACGCGCGTCGAGAAGGTCACCAGGACCACGACCCGCGCGTCCTTCTTGCAGGCGCGCACGAGCTCGGTCAGGCGGCGCTCGAAGCCGGCCGCGGGCACGGCGGGGCCGAGGGTGAGCTTGTCCCGGGACTGGCTCCGCATGCGCTTTTGGAGGAGCACGTTCTTCTCGATCAGGTTCCAGGCGAGCGAGCGGCGCGCGAACCAGCTCGTTCCGGTCTCGGCGGGCAGCTCGATGCCCCCGGCCTCGGCCAGAGGACGCGTGTCGACCGTGATGTCGTTCGTCGCGTGGTAGATCACGGCGACGTCCGGTGCGACGGGGGCGAGCCGGTGCTCCCAGTTCACGAGGCTCTGCTGGGTCGAGTAGCCTCCGACGCCGCCGTTGGCCCAGTCGATGTCCGCCGCGGGAAACGCCTCGGCGAGGCCGGTGGCGACGAGTGCCGGCCACGTCGCGGCGTTGCTCGAGACCTCGGCGCAGTACGTCGTCGACCCGCCGAGGAAGGCGAAGCGCACGCGTCCCTGCGGCTTGGGCATCTCGAGCTCGGGGCTGCGGAAGCCGCGGCTGTCGATTTCGATCGACTCGGTGACGGAGTGGGGGATCGGGATCTCGAGCCCGGACTCGGTGTGCGTCGCGAAGCTGTAGATCGGACCGAACGTCCCGTAGCGCGTCCACTGCCGCAGCCGTGCGGTGCCCTCGGCCGCCAGCCCGACCAGGACGAGCAGGCCCAAGACGATCAGTCCGCGGCGCCGCAGGCCCGCACGTGCCGAGAGCGCTGCCGCCATGCGTCAGCGGTCGAGCGCGTGCGTCGCGGGTGCGCCCCGGGAGACTTCGACCACGCCCAGGACCGGCCAATCGGCCCAGTCGTGGTCGGGGTCGCCCGAGTCGACCTTGATCTCGACGCGCCCGACCGGCGCCGCCGTGAAGCTCGCCGTCCCGTTCGTGACGTCGACGCCTTGAAGGAACTCGTAGCCCACGCCGTTCGTCACGTACGCGAACAGTGTCCCGTGCCCCTCGGGAACGCCGGTCACGGTCAGGTGCGAAGTCAGCTGGTTGTGCTCGAAGTCCTGAACTTCGGAGTCCTCGAGGTGCGTGCTGAGCGCCATGGCTTCGTACTGGCCGTTCTCATACACCGAGCCGAGGACGAGCCTGTGGGCACCAGCGCCCTCTCGCTCGAGGGCGAACCAGCCCTTGGCGACCGTACCGTGGACCGTGCACTCCTCGACGCAATGCTTGGGCCGCAGGCGTGCGTGCCAGCGTTCGGCGGGGACACCGTCGACGAGGAAGCGACCGCGGATTCCCACGCGGGCGACTGGTTCGGGCTGGGCCCCGGATTCCTCCGCGGGCGCGGCATCGATGCCAGCGCCGACGAGCTCGACGGGTATGGCCTCGGGATCGGCCTCGAGCATTCCCGCGCCCTGCGCAGGGCCGGCGGAGATACGCGCGGCGAGCGCTGTTCGCGGCGCTTCGGTCTCGGGCGTCTCCGGGGCCGCGACAGCAGCGTGCTCCATGGCCAGCGACGCGACGTCGTTCGGGCTCGAGCGCGTGCGCAGCAGGCTCCAGGCGGGGATGCCGACGGCGAGCGCTCCGCAGGCCACCGCCGCGAGGACGCCGGGCGAGAGGGCGGCGGTCGTCGCTGCGGTGTTGGACGCGACCCGTTTGGCGTTGTCGCCGAGCAGCGGCGCGAGCGTGAGCACGAGACGCTCCTCCCCGTACTCGAACTGCAGCTGGCAGCGCAGGCGGTCGTGGGCGCTGGCGAGCACCTTGCGCACCGTGCTGTCGTGCGCGCGCTCGATCGAAGCGATGTTCGCGATCGATATGTCTTCCTGCCAGTACATCAGCACGATGCGTTTCTCGCGTGCCGGGAGCGCGTCGATCGCGTCGCTGACCGCGCGCGCGGCCTCGAAGCGCTCGATCGCCAGCTCCGGGCTCGCGGCCGTCGAACTGATCAGCTCGGCGTCTTCCTCCGCGAGCATCTCCGGCTTGCGTCGCCGGTGCAGCGAACGCGCGAGGTTGCGCAGAACCGTCTCGAGCCAGGCCTTGGGACGACTGAAGTCGGCCGGCGGGTTGGCGATCGCGCGCGCAAAGGTCTCTTGGACCAATTCGCGCGCGTCGTCATCCCCGCGAACCAGCGTACGAGCGAGGCGCTGCAGCCAGCGCTCGTGCTGGATCAAGTCGTCGAAGAGGGCCGCGTCGGTCATGCTTGGTTGCTACGACGCCGCGGGCGTCGCACGGCCGCCTCGAGGGATCGCTACTCGTTGGGGCTCGTCGAGTCGTTGGAGCAGGAGTACGTGACCTTGTAGCCGATGCACTCGCCAGCGGTGTCACAATAGTAATCGACGACGCGATCGGCGGTACCACACTCCATGGTGATATCGACGTCCCAGTTCTTGTCGGGCTGGTTGGCGCATCCTGTGCGGCTGACCGTGCCGCGGAACACGCACCTGCCGCTCTCCGTGGCGCACCTGATCGATTGGCTGAACGTGCAGCCCTCGCAGCGCGTGGTGCAGGTTCCGGGGGTGGGGACGGTCGTCGTGCCCTCGTGCGAACAGGAGCAGGCCATGGGGTCTCCGGTCTTCGAAACGAAACGGGGAAGGCCTCAACCTTCGGCTCCGGGAGGCGTCACGGACAAGGGCTAACGCATCGCGAATTGCCCCAATCCAGGACGATTGCCCGTGATCTCGGTCGATTCCGGCGGTTCGTTTTGGGTGGCCCGCCACTAAAATCCCCGCGGATGACACGAGACCGCGAGGAGCCGCGCCGACTGGAGGTCTGCGTCGAGACCGTTACGGACGCTTTGGTGGCCGAGGCGGGGGGGGCCGCGCGCCTCGAGCTCTGCACCGCTCTTGCCGTCGGGGGGGTCACGCCGTCGCCGGGCCTCTTGCACGAGACGCTCGCGGCCGTGCGCATTCCGATCGTCGTGCTCACGCGCCCGCGCCGTGGAGACTTCCTCTACGACGCCG
This sequence comes from bacterium, assembly GCA_024226735.1. Taxonomy (GTDB): domain Bacteria; phylum Planctomycetota; class UBA1135; order UBA1135; genus JAAELL01. The sequence continues at coordinate 3,508 of JAAELL010000480.1, forward strand.
CCGACTTCGCGGTGCTCGAGCGCGACGTGCGCTACGCGCGTGACGCCGGTGCCGCGGGAGTCGCGACTGGCGTGCTGACCCGCGACGGGCGGATCGACGTGGAGCGGTGCAAGGCGCTCGTGGCGGCGGCTGCTCCGCTGTCCGTCACGTTCCACCGCGCGTTCGACCTGGCGCGCGACCAGGACGAGGCGCTCGACGCACTCGTCGCGCTGGGGTTCGAGCGCGTTCTCACCTCCGGGGGAGCGGCGGATGTCGAGCGCGGCGCCGAAGCTCTGCGGCGTCTCGTCGCGCGAGCGGGCGCGGCGATCACGGTCATGCCCGGTGGCGGCGTGCGGTCGAGCAACGCGGACGAGCTCCTGCGGACGACCGGAGCGCGCGAGCTCCACGCTTCCGCTTCGACCGATCGCGCGAGCGCGATGGAATCCGCGCCGACGGCCCCGGCGCTCGGGTCCGCGCAGGCTGCGGACGAGCGGGTTCGGCGCGTGACCTCGATCGAGGAGGTCCGTGCGCTCGCCGCGGCGCTCGCGGACGCGGACTCCTGAGCGTTTCGCGTACGATGGGCGGCCCTCGAGCAATGGAGATGCCATGTCCTTCCGCGTGCCCGCGACCGTCCTGTCCCTCGCCTTCTGCGCCGTCCTCCCTTTGAGCGCCCAGGAGGGCTACCGCCTGCCGCCGCAGGACGTGGTCGACATCGTCGACGCGGCCCCGGCGCCGTCCGTGTCGATCAGCCCCGACGGCCGGTGGAAGCTCGCCACGCACCGCAGTGCGCTGCCGAGCATCGCGGACGTCTCGCGCCGGATGTTGCGACTCGCCGGCATGCGCATCGATCCCGCGGCCAACGCGCGCTTCACGACGCGCTTCATCGAACGCATCACGCTCTCGCAGCTCGAGGGCGAGGACGTGCTCGAGGTGAAAGTGAACCCGGGCAACCGGATCGCGAGCGTGATGTGGGCGCCCGATTCGGCGCATTTCGTCTACACGGTCGTGATCGACGACGGCAGCGAGCTGTGGGCCGTCGCACCGGCCGATCTCGAGCGGCGATCGTGGCGCGTCACCGGCCGCTTGAACACCGTGCTCGGCGGGCCGTCCTTCAGCGCGGACGGCAAGCGCATCTTGTGCCGGCTCGTCCCGCCGGATCGCGCCGGCGAGCCCGCGCCGCCCGCCGCGCCGAGCGGCCCCAACATCCAGTCGACCGAGGGTGAGCGCTCGCCGTTGCGCACGTACCAGGACCTGCTCGCCAGCGAGCACGACGCGCAGCTGTTCGAGCACTACGCCACGGCCGAGCTCGTGAGCTTCCCGCTCGCCGGCGGCGAGGGCCACGTGCACGCGCGCGGCATGGTCACCAGCGCGAGTTTCTCGCCCGACGGAGAGTGGCTCCTGCACACGCGCATCGAGCGGCCATTCTCGTTCTTGATGCCGTACTACTCGTTTCCGAGCAAGACCGCCGTGCGCCGCGCCGACCGCGCGCTCGAAGGCGGCGGCGAGGACTACGTCCTCATCTCGAAGCGGCCGCTGCAGAAGAACGTGCCGATCGGCGGCGTGGCCACCGGGCGCCGGGACGTGCAGTGGAAGGCGAGCGCTGCGGCGACGTTGGCTTGGGTCGAGGCGCTCGACGGGGGCGACCCCGAGCGCAAGGTCGAGCACCGCGACCAGTGGTGGACCCTCGCGGCCCCCTTCGAGGGCGGACCGAGCGAGCTCGCGCGCGTCGAGCACCGCGCGCGGGGGCTGGACTGGTTCGCCGACCCCGAGCACTTCCTCACGAGCGAATACGACCGCGACCGGCGCTGGACGCGGACGATCCTGCACACGCCGCAGCGCACGAGCGTGCTCGAGGACCGCAGCGTGCGCGACCGCTACGGCGATCCCGGCTCGCTCGTCACCGAGCGCGGACCGTTCGGGCGCCGCGTCGTGCGGCGCGACGGCGTCCACGCCTGGCGCACCGGCGACGGCGCCTCGCCCGAGGGCGTCCTGCCGTTCCTCGACCGGCTGAACCTCGGCACGCTCGAGACCGAGCGCGTCTGGCGCAGCGCGGAAGACGCGTACGAGTCGGTCGTGAAAGTGCTCGAGGGTGCGACGCCCGCGCTGGTCACGCGCCACCAGACAAAGACCGATCCGCCCAACTACCGGCTGCGCCGTCCGGGCACGGACGTCGTGGCGCTGACGCGCTTCGCGGACCCGACGCCGCAGCTGCGCGGCGTGACCAAAAAGCTCCTGCGCTACGAGCGCGCCGACGGCGTGCCGCTCTCGGGGACGCTGTACCTGCCGGCGAACTACCAGGAGGGTGAGCGGCTTCCGCTCTTCGTCTGGGCCTACCCGCGCGAGTACAACGATCCGCGCACGGCGGGGCAGGTCACGACGAGCGAGCACCGCTTCACGAGCATCTCGGGTTCCTCCCATCTCGTGCTCGTCACCCAGGGATGGGCGGTCCTCGATGGCGCGACGATGCCGGTCATCGGCGACGCCGAGACGATGAACGACACGTTCCGCGAGCAGATCGTGGACGCTGCCGAAGCGGCGATTGCCGCCGCGGTCGGCGAGGGGGTCGCGGACCCCGCGCGCGTCGCCGTCGGCGGGCACAGCTACGGCGCCTTCATGACGGCCAACCTGCTCGCCCACTGCGATCTGTTCCGGGCGGGCGTCGCGCGCAGCGGCGCGTACAACCGCACCTTGACGCCCTTCGGTTTCCAGTCGGAACGGCGCACGGTTTGGCAGGCGCTCGAGACGTACTGCGCGGTTTCGCCCTTCATGCACGCGGACAAGATCGGTGAGCCGATCCTGCTGGTGCACGGGGAGGTCGACAACAACTCCGGGACGTTCCCGATGCAGTCGCGACGCCTCTTCCAGGCGATCAAGGGCAACGGCGGGACCGCGCGCCTGGTCATGCTGCCGAACGAGAGCCATGGGTACCGGGCGCGCGAATCGGTGCTGCACGTGCACGCCGAGACGATCGATTGGCTCGAGCGGCACGTGAAGACCGTGCGCACCGTCGAGGCCCGTTTCGAGGGGGGCGGGCGCTAGGCGGACGCTGGCTTCGTCGCTAGACTAGGCGGCCGCCCAAGGTGGCCGTGCCGCTCTCCATGCCCTCTCCAAGCCGCTCCCCGGGGGAATCCCGGGTTCGACTCCTGCCGACCGAGACCCCCTTTCCCGTTCACGTGACCCCCGATCGCCCGACGGCGGAGAGGGCCGTTGCTTGCGAGATCGCGGAGCTCGTGCGGTCCAAGTCGAGGACCGTGCTCGGCTTCGCGACCGGCAGCACGATGTGCGGCGTGTACGCCGAGCTCGTGCGCCTCGTGCGCGAGGAGGGCCTCGACCTGTCGGGGGTCGTGGCGTTCAACCTCGACGAGTACCTCGGCATTCCCGCCGCCGACCCGCGCTCGTTCCGGAGCTTCATGCGGCACGCGCTCTTCGACTACGTCAACGTGCCCGAGGACGCGATCCACATCCCCGACCCGGAGCTGGCGCGCTTCGATCCTGCGGGCTACGGCCTCCGCTACGAGGAGACGATCCGCGCCGCGGGCGGGCTCGACCTGCAGCTCTTGGGGCTGGGACGCAACGCGCACATCGCCTTCAACGAGCCCGGCTCGGCCGCGGACTCGCGCACGCGTGTCGTCGAGCTCGACGACGTGACGCGCCGGGTCGCCGAATCGAACGGGACCGCGGGCTTCGCAGTCGGCAGTGCGCCGACGCGCGCGGTGACGATGGGGATCGCGACGATCCTCGAGGCGCGCCGGCTGCGCGTCCTCGCCTTCGGTGAGGAGAAGGCCCAGGCGGTCGCCGCGACCGTCTTCGGTCCGCGCACGGCCGACGTCCCCGCGTCCCTCTTGCAGGGACACGCCGACGTCGAGGTCTGGGTCGACACCGCGGCCGCCGCCGGCCTCGCGCCCGGCGTGGGAGAGAGCTGAGCGTGACCACTGCCGTTGCCGCCGCCTCCTTCCTGGAGGGGGGGAGCTTGCCGGATCGATTGCAGGGGGGGTTCGGCTGGCTCGACTGGGGCGTCGTTCTGGCGGTGCTCATCATCACGACCGTCATCGGCGGCAAGCTCGCCGGCAAGCAGTCGTCGATGCGCGACTTCTTCCTCGGCGGCCGCAAGCTGCCGTGGTACGCGGTCAGCGCGTCGATCGTCGCGACCGAGATCAGCGCGGTGACCTACGTCAGTCTGCCGTCGGTCGTCTTCAAGCCTGGCGGCGACGTCACGTACCTGCAGCTCGGGCTGATCGGCGCGGTGCTCGCGCGGCTGTTCGTCGGCTACGTGCTCGTGCCCGCCTACTACGAGCGCGAGATCTACAGCCCGTACGACTACATGGCGAACAAGCTCGGTTCGCACATGCGTCAGGTGACGACCGTGCTGTTCACGATCGGCGGAATCCTGGGGCAGTCCGCGCGCGTGTACGTGACGGCGGTCGTGCTCGAGGTGATCCTGCACGCGCCGCTCGGCGCGCTCGAGTCGGCGACGGGAGTGCCGCCGATCGCCGCCGCGGTCGCGTTGATCGGCATCGTCGCGGTCGTGTGGACGGTGCTCGGCGGCATCGCGACGGTGGTGTGGACGGACGCGATCCTGTTCCTGCTCTTCCTCGTCGGGATCGGCGTCGCGCTGGTCATCGCCAGCAACGGGGTGGATGGGGGAGTCGCGGCCGCACTGTCGGACGGCTGGGACGCCGGCAAGTTCCATCTGATCGATGCGAGTGCCGATCCGACCAAGGCCTACACGCTTTGGGTCGCGCTGTTCGCGGCGAGCTGGTGGATGGTCGGGCCGTACGGCACCGACCAGCTCATGACCCAGCGGCTGTTCTGCTGCAAGGACGCCAGGGACGCGCGGCGCGCGATCGTCGTCTCGAGCTTCGCCGTCGGCATCGCTTTCCTCGCGGCGGTCGTCGGGGTCGCGCTCTGGGCGTACTACGCGCAGCAACCGATGACGGGCTCCGCGCTCGAGCTCTACGAGGCCAAGAACGACCGCGTCTTTCCCATCTTCATCACGGAAGTGATCCCGACCGGGCTGAAAGGGCTCGTCGTCGCGGGCGTCTTCGCAGCGGCGATCTCGAGCCTCGACTCGATCATGGCCGCGCTCTCGCAGACGACCATGTCGGCCTTCATCTTGCCGCGCCGCAAGCGCGAGCTCGAGGCGCGTGGCGAGCCCGTCGACACGCCGGAGGAAGCTCGCCGCAACGTGCGCACCTCGCGCAAGCTCGTCCTCGTGTGGGCGGTGCTGCTCTGCGGGGCGGCGATCGGGATGGACGCGGTCGCCGAGCACTACACGTCGATCCTCGACCTCGCGCTCGCGATGGCTACGTTCACCGGCGGCGCGCTGCTCGCCGGGTTCTTCCTCGCCTTCCTGCCGCTCTCGACCGACGGCAGCGGCTTCCCCTGGGCGGCGTCCTTGTCGGTTATGACCGTCTTCGCGCTCGCCTGGCACCCGGTGTGGGCGCAGGGCGTGTGCGTCGCGTACGCCGTCGTGCTGAGCGCCGCGTGGGCCGTCTTCCGTGTCTGGCCGGCGCTGCGCGAGGGCCGTTCCGGGCCGTGGTGGCAGCCGCTCTTGCTCGCGGCGCTGCTCGTCGTCATCCTCGGGCTATCGGCCTTCGGACACTTCGGGGCCGTCGAGGAGGACGGAATGGTCGTGAGCTACAGGAGCCTCGCCTACCCCTGGTACGTGCCGATCGGCAGCCTGGTGGCCTTCGGAGCGTCGCTCTTGCTGGACGAGCGGCCGTTTGCCGGACGTAGTGGGGTGGATTGAGCCGTGGCTAGGGAAAAGGAAGAGGAGAAGGTCGAGAAGCGGCCCGTCGGCCGGCCCCCGTTGCCGGACTCGGGGGTGTCGCACCTCAAGCGCGAGGACACGGCCGCGAAGTATCCGGTGCACGTCGCGATGAAGATCGACGAGACGCTGCCGAGCTTGCGGACGAAGCGCGCGTTCGAGGCTCTGCTGGGCGCGTTCCGAGGAGGGTGCGACCGCAACGGCTTCCGGCTGATCCACTATTCGGTGCGGAGCGACGAGCTGCAGCTCATCGTCGAGGCGAAGAACCGCTCGGCGCTGTCGCGCGGGCTCCAGGGGCTGTCGATTCGGATCGCGCGGGCACTGAGCTCGGTGTGGGGACGCAAGGGCAGCGTCTTCGCCGACCGCTACGACGATCGCGTCCTGCGCACGCCCGAGGAGGTGCACGAAGCCCTCGGCGACGTGTTCGAAGGCATCGATCGTTACTCGTCGGCCAGGTACTTCGACGGCTGGCGGGGTGTGCGGCCCGAGGAGCGTGGCGACGAGGTCGTGGAGCCCAGGACGGCGCTCTTGCGTACCGGGTGGCGCAAGTGCGGCCTCCTCTCGGTGGACGGCTGATCGAGCATGAGCTGGGAGGTTCGCGAAGCGCGGTTTCCGGGCGACCAGCTCGTCGATCCACCGCGCATCGGAATGTGTTGAGAGTGCGCTACACCTTAGCGCGCAGGCCCGAGTCGATCGGCGAGCGCCTTCGTCGCCGGCTCGTGGCGCGCCGTTCGGAGGAGTCGTTCGGCCTCGTTGGAGGCGACTGCGAGGTGTGGGTAGTCGATCACGATCGAGGCCAGAATCAGTGCCACGGCACCCGGGTTGCCGCTTTGGTCCGGCATGCCGAGCGACCTGCGCAAGTACCCGGCCAGCGCCCTGAGGTCGGGCTCGATGCGCGGCTGGGCGCGCAGGTATGCCACCGCGTATGCGTGGACGACCCTCAGGTTTGCCGTCTGGGCTGTGAGATCGACGCACTCGGAAAGCGCACGCAGCGCCGCGGCTGGGCTGCCACGATCCATGTCCATCCAGGCCACTTGCAGCATGGCGTCGACGGACGCGGGGTCCCTCGACAGCGCGCGCCGGAGGAAGTCTGCGCGTGACTTGGGTGCGGAGGCGGCACAGTTGCTCCAGTCCTGCGCCTCCAGTTGCCGCGCCTCCAGCGTGTCCCGGACCCGGTAGCCGTCCGCGCACAGTGCGACGAAAGCGAGCAGGAAGAGGCTTCGATGCGTGCGTGACCAGGCTGTGAGCTGGAAGAGAGCCGATGCAGCGATGGGCGTGAGTGCGTAAAGGCCCACGAGGCGCAGTCGGCCGTAGGGGTAGAAGACAACGCACACCGCGAAGACCGAGGCCGCCACCAGCGAGAGCGACACCGTCTCGCGCTCCTTGCGGTGCGACCAGGCTCCCACGGTTGCCAGCAAGAGGAGCGCCGCTGCGTTCACCGGGAGCAGACGCAACACCCCACACAGAGACTGAGCGACCGAGTAGAGGTGGTTGGCTCCGTGCTCGTAGCTGCCGGCGAGCGCTGCGAGCTTCGCCGCGACGAGCTTCAGCCACCCGTCGACGTCGGACGCGATCGTCGACACCGTGAGACGCAGGAAGGGCGCGTCGGCGTGGGCGTCGCCGGCGATCACCTGCGCGGCCTGCTCCTGCCCGTGCGGGGTGCGCCACGCGTCGCCAGGTGGGCGGAACCCGACGGTGCCTTCGGATGCGTTGGCTAGCCACAAGTTCACGGGGCCGTTCGACGCAACCGCGAAGCCCGCGCCGAGCCGCGCGTTGTGCAGGCACGTCGGCAGGAGCATCAGGCCGAAGGCGAGCGGCGGCAACCACCTGCGGTGCCGAGAACAGACGGGGGCCCGCATCCACCGGGCGAGGGCGAACACGGACGGCACCGACAGCTCCGGGCGAACGAGGGTCGCGGCGCCGAACGCGAGCCCGGCGAGGATCGGGGCTCGAGGAGAAGCGGGAGCCAGAGCGCCGTTGAGCCCGCACGAGAAGAGGAAGAGCCCGAGGCCCGTCGGCAGTGCCAGCGCCTGATGGAAGACAGCCGGCCCGAACGCGATCCACAGCGCTGCGCTGGCGGCAGCGACGCGGGCTCCGTGGATGGAGCGCGCCAGCCGCCAGAGGTTGGCGGTCGTCAGGGCGGCGAGCACGACCTGCGCGGCGACCACCTGGGCGTGCCCCAACCCGAAGACGCCGATCAGCCACGGGTACAGCTGCGCGTGCCAGTGGGGGCGGTCTCCGAAGTAGCTGCGGATGGACAACTCGCGGTAGAGTGCCGCGTCGAGCCCGGGCCGCGAGATCATCGGATCCGCCTGCCACAGCCCGGCCGTGATGATCGCCTGAACGAGCAGGGCGGCTGTGGCGACCGCAAGGTAGGCGCGCGCCGCGCTTCGCTGCGGCTGGGTGGGAAGAACGGGGCTCGGCATCGTGTCTCGTCGCATGGGGCGGGCAGGGACGCCCCACTCGAACGGTCGGGTGGGGCGTCGACTCGGCGTGGTCGTCCTAGTAGCCGAACTTGATGTCGTCGATTGCGATGAGGCCCGAGACCGAGCCGGGCTGATCGAAGGCCAGCTCGACGCCCGTGACGGAGCTGGGGTCGATGCCGACGAAGTCGGAAACAGGGATCGACACCGTCTCCAGCGTCGATCGGCGGAACCGCGCGGACAGGAGCCAGGGTTCAGGCGTGCCGTTCCAGCGCGTCGTCGAGACGACGGACGCGGATCCACTCGTGCTGTGCAGGCGCACGCTGAAGGAGACCGGCGAGTCGTCGTTGCCGGTGCGCTTGAGCTTCGCGATGCGGAAGCTCAGGCGGTCGCCGGCAGACAGCGGGCTCGCGAAAGTCGCGCGCCAGCTCGCGATGGAGTTGTTCCACTTCAGAACGCCCATGCTCGTCTCGTGGTCGGCCACCTGCCACGCGTCGCGGACCGCGGGATCCTGGGAAAGGGTCGCCGCAGGCCCCTCTCGGGCCAGGAGGGTGCCTCCGAGCGTGACCATGTGTCCCGCGCTCGTCATGTTCGCGCTCGAGTTCGTCTCGAAGTCGTCGACGACCGTTCCCTGTGGCGTGTGGTACGTCACGCGCGGGACGAGCTGGTCGGGGGAGGCCCACACGTCGGACTCGACGAGCGCGCTACCCGAGCCTCCGTTGGCGAGGAAGTGCGCTGCCGCGGTGGCAGCGGCCTGGCGCATTTTCACGCCGTCAGCCGTGGGCTTCCCGGGAGGCGAGAAGCTGTCGGTGAATCCGTAGTGGTTGGCTCCTTCGAGGTAGACGAAAGTGCTGCGCCCGTTCTGGCGGTCGTACACTCCGAGCGGGTCCGCACCCACGTCGCCATCGTGTGCCCCTGAAATGCAGAGGATCGGGTTGCCGACCGATCCTTGGATGTTGTCGTCGGGCGGTGAGATCGAGATGACCTTGCCGAAGCCGACGTAATACTGGGGGTAAAGACCCTGCTGTGCTCCGATGACCGCGTTGATCGCTCCCAGGCCGCCGCGCGAGTGTCCGGCCATGTGCAGGTTCGTGCTGCTGGTCATCACACCGCCGGGCCTCTGCTGGGCCGGGGTCAGAGCCCAAGCCCAGGCCGCGTACGCCATGGTTTCGCCGCGCGCGACGACCCCCGGGAAGTGGCGCCCGCAAGTCAATGAGTTGATCCGCGAGAAATCGAGCGAGACCATCACGTAGCCCCAGCTCGCGAGGCGCTCGCCGAGGTAGTCGAACTCGTCGAAGGCTCGCCCCGGAGGCGCGTACCCGGGACAGCCGTGTGCGAAGAAGACGGTCTGGAAGAAGCCGCTAGCAGCCGGGGTGTTCGGGCCCGCCGAGACCGCGGGGTAGTACACCCGGCCGACGAGAGGTGCGACGAGTCCGGCGAGATGGGGATCGTGTTGGATCGTGTGGGCCCCGCCGACCCATAGCCCGGTGCCCACTGCATGCGGGCCGGGCACGGCCTCCGGGACTTGCTGGGCGGAAGCGGCTCCAAGGATCAGGAGCGCGAGGGGCGAAAGCGCACAGAGTTGTTTGGCGATGTTTCTCATCGGATTGCGATCGGGTCGAGGCTTCGCTGAAGCCGGGAAGGACAGAATCGGTCGACCTGTCCAGGGGCGCCCCGGAACGCAACACACGCGTTCTCACCCGATTCCTCGCGGGAGGATTTCGAGCTCCAGTCGCAGACAACGACGGTCCGCGTCTCGGCCGTATTCCTACGGTTCCCCCACGACTATCCGCTGCGACAGCGCGACGTCCTCCAACACCGACGTCCGCCCACTCGGCCACACGACCTCGACCCGCGCGGTCGCGCCCGAGCCCGGCGCGAACCCGAAGTGCGCCTCGGTCGGGCTCGTCGAGAGGTAGCTCGCGTTGGCGTGCACGAGCCGTGACTGGCGCACGTCGCCGGTCTTGGGCGTTGCGTAGACGCGCGCGCCTACGCCGCGAGCGTTGGACATCGTGCCCTCGAGGCGCACGACGAGCCACGGATTGCGGTTGCCGCCGTCATTCCGGAACAGGTCGGGCGCCTCGCGGTTGTCGACGATCAGGACGTCGCGGTCGCCGTCCCTGTCGTAGTCGACGAGGATGAGCCCCTTGCCCGGGGCGGTGTGCGTGAGTCCCACCGCCGCGGAGACCTCGTCGAACGACGTGCCGTTGTTGCGCCACAGCCGGGTCGGGTCGAGGTTGAAGGCCTCGTCCAAATCCGTCGACGGGAAGTCGACCCCGTTCGTCATCACCAGGTCCTCGCGGCCGTCGTGGTCGAAGTCGAACGCGCACGTGCCCCAGCCCCAGCCGCCGTCGCGCACGCCCCACGCGTCCGTGCCGTCCGTGAAGCTGCGGCCGCCGGCGTTCAGGAACAGCCGGTTGCCCGAGTCGCCCCAGTTGCAGCCCTTCAGGTCGCAGGTGTGGCGCGGGTCGTAGATCGATGTGACGAAGAGGTCGAGGCGCCCATCCTGATCGGCGTCGAACAAGGTCGCGCCCATGCCATTCTCGTCGGTGCCGACGCCGGCGGCCTCGGTCCCGTCCTCGAACGTGCCGTCGCCGCGGTTCCAGAACAGACGCGACGTCTGGAAGTCGCCGACGATCACGATGTCCTGGTGCCCGTCCATGTCGAGGTCGGCGAACAGTGGCGTGAACGCGAACACGCCGCGGAAGCCACCGTGGTCGGCGTCGACCTGGGTCGCGTCGATCGCGATGCCGGCCGCAGCGGTGACGTCCGCGAAGTGGCCGGTGCCGTCGTTGGCGAGCAGGCGCGCGTTCGAGTACAGCGGCTGACCCGGCTTCCAGTCGAGCGGAGCGAGATGGCCCCACTCGGCGACGTACAGATCGAGGTCCCCGTCGGAGTCGTAGTCGCCGAAGGATGCCCCGTACCCGCGATGCACCGAGGCCGAGAGCCGCGTCGCGCCGCGCGCGAGCCCCTCCTCGACGAACGTTCCGCCGTCGTTGACGAACAACAGGTGCCGGTGTCCGAAGAGCGTCGTGACGTACAGGTCGAGATCGCCGTCGCCGTCGATGTCGCCGAAGGCGCAGCCGTTGCTGCGCGTCACCGGCAGCATGCCGAAGCTCGCCTGCGTCACGTCCTCGAAGCCCAGGTGCCGTCCCTGGGAGCCGCTTCCGAGGTTGCGGTAGAGCACATCGGGCCCGTGCAGCCGCGCGAAGTACAGATCGTCCCAGCCGTCCCCGTCGTAGTCGCCGGCGGCGGCGCCGCCCGAGAGGAAGCTGTGTTCGTTCCAGAGCGTCGGCCCGCAGGCACACTGCTCGTGTCCGATGCCGGCGTCGGCCGTGACGGGCGTGAACGTGACCTGCGGAGCGAGGGGGACGAGGAGGGTGGCGAACCAGGACATGGGGGATCCAGTGTTGGGCGACGGGGTGCTTCCAAGATAACGACCCCAGCCGATCCGGGTCGGCGCGTCGCTATCCGGGATTCGGCCGGCTCGCCGCCAGCCCCGAGAGCTCGGCCTGGATCAGCTCGTGCGCCGTCTGGCGCTCGCGCACGAGAAAGGGCTTTCCGCCCACGAGCAACACTTCCGCCGGCAGGCCGCGGCTGTTGTAGGTCGACGCCATACACGCCCCGTACGCTCCCACGTCGTGGATGCACAGGAGCTCGCCGGGCTCGAGCGCGGGCAAGGGCTGGGGCGCCGGCAGTCCCTCTTTGTCCTGGGTCAGCACGTCGGACGACTCGCACAGCGGGCCGGCGACGACGCGCGGGGACACGGGGCGGCCCTTGGGGTCCAGGGCCGTCACGCGGTGATGGGCGCCGTACACCATCGGCCGCGCGAGCGTGTGGAACCCGGCGTCGACGAGCAGCCAGTCGTAGTCGCCCGTCGACTTGCTCGCGCGGACTTCGGTCAGGAGCACCCCTGCTTCGGCGGTGAGGTAGCGACCCGGTTCGATCTCCAGGGTCAGAGCGCGACCCAGCGCGCTCTGCCAACGCTCCTTCGCCGCCCGCCAGAGGGCCGTCAGGCCGGCGACGTCGAAGCGCGCTTCGCCGGCGCGGTAGGGGACGGGCAGGCCGCCGCCGATCGACACGACCTCGATCCCTGCCCCGGCCCCAGCCAGCAGCGTGTCGAAGCACGCGGGCAGACGTTCGTAGGAGCCCGAGGCGACGCCGGATCCGAGGTGGGCGTGCAGTCCGCGAACCCGCACGCCCGCGGCGCGTGCACGCTCGAGCGCGGCCGGAACGCCGGTGTGCCAGATGCCGTGCTTGGACGTCGCGCCGCCGCACTGCACCTTGCGGTCGTGCCCGTCGCCGAACCCCGGATTGACGCGCAGCGTCGCCGAGGCGTTCGGCAGGGCCTCCACGAGTTGTTCGATCATGTCGGCCGAACCGAGGTTCGCGTGCAGACGGTGCTCGGCGATGAGCTCGAGCGCCTCTGCCTCGAACACGTCGGCGGTGTACACGATGCGCTCGGGGGCGAAGCCGGCCGTCAGGGCGCGCACGATCTCGCCCGCGGACACGGCGTCGACGTGCGCTCCGGCGCGCTCGAGGTGGGCGAGTAGCGAGAGGTTCGAGTTGGCCTTCTGCGCGTAGCGCACGACGTCGAAGCCGCGCAGCTCGTCGAGCCGCTGGAGCACGACGTCGAGGTCGTACACGTAAAGCGGCGTGCCGTGCTCGGCGGCGAGCTCGCTCAACAGCTCGTTCATGACCCGGCCGCTCGCCCTTCCTCTTCCTCGCGCAGGAACCCGTGCAGCGCGGCCTCGAGTCGCGCCATGTCCTCGTCGGTGTGCTCGGAGTTGACTGCGAGTCGCAGGGCTCCGTGCGCGGGCGTGCCCGGGTAGTCGATGTAGCGCGCGAAGATGCCGGAGACGCGCAGCGTGCTCTCCAGGGCCAGGCCGCGCTGGCGCGAGCCGACGTCGAGCGCGGCGACCGGCAGGAAGCTCCCGTGCGGCGCTTGACCGATGCGACGCAGCATGCGGTGCAGCTGCGACGTTCGCTGGTGCAGGCGCCGGACGCGCGCGGGCTCGGCGCGTAGTGTCTCGATGGCGGCGAGGACGGCCGCGGTGAGCGGTGGCGCGAGGGGCGTCGAGCCGACGTAGGCGTGGGACGTGCGCGCTGCGCGCACGACGGTCTTCGAGCCCGCGACGACGCCGCCCGCGCACCCCAGCGCCTTGGCGAGCGACGAGGTGACGATCAGCCGCGGGTCGTCGAGCCCGAAGGCGTCGCTCGTGCCGCGCCCCGCGGGACCGATCACACCGAGGCCGTGCGAGTCGTCGACGATCAGGTGGCCGCCCAACGGCAGGTGGCGCAAGAGGACGTTGAGCTGCGCCATGCGGCCCTGCATCGGGAACGTGCCGTCGGTCAACACGAACGGTCCGGCCGACTCGTACAGGTCCATCAGCGCGAGCGCGTGGTTGAGGTCGCCTTCGCCGTAGGAGTACGTCGGCATCCCCGCCGCGCGCGCGGCGTCCCACAGCGCGGGGTGACCGTCCTCGTCGATCAGCGCGACGTCACCCGGCCGAGCCAGAGCCTGCAGGGGCGCGAGCACCGCGAGGTAGCCACCGGGAGCGAGGAGTGCCGCCTCCGTTCCCAAGAGCCCCGCGAGCTCGCTCTCGAGCCGTTCGTGCAGCGTGTGGTTGCCGCTCGTCGCGCGCGAAGCGAGCGCACCGACGCCCAGGTCCGTGAGTGCGCGACCGGCCGCGGCCTTCACGTCCGGATGGTGCGCGAGCCCGAGGTAGCCGCAGCCAGCGAACGACACGTACTCGATGCCGTCGATGGTGATCGTGCGCGCCGTGCTTCGCTCGACACCCGGGTCCGTCATTGAGCTCCGTTCACCCGCCAGTGTGGCGGGGCGATGGTCGCCATCGTGTGCAGCCCCGGCTCGGCCGCGCGCAGGGAATCGATCGCGTTGAGCATCACCGACGTCGTCGCGACATCGCCGTGGACGCCGCCCGGGATCACGAGCTCGATCGGCGGTTCGCCCTCGATGCGCACGCTGTCGCGCGGGTCCTTCTGCCCGATCGCGGCGACGAACTCGAGGCGCACGGGGCGCTCGTCTCCGACCCAGCCCTCGGCGACCTGGCGCACGCCGGCCGCGTGCCCGGCCGGGATCGGGCCGAGGTCGCACTCGAGGTCGGTCTCGGCGAGGACGGGCTCGAGCGTCTCCTCCCAACGGTCGAGCTTCCAGCCCATCGCGTCCGCGACGAAGTGCAGCGACTCGCCGAGGCCCACGTGGCGCAGGGTGCCGGCGGCCTGCTTCTCGGCGAACGCGCGCTCGTCGAGCCCGGCGCCGATCTTGCGCTGGAACGGGATGCGGCGCGGCCGCGCGTCTTGAATGCGCGCGGCTTCGATCGAGCGCACCTGGCGGCACACGCCGCTGATGACGACGGGCAGGGTGTCGAGCAGGAAGCCGGGATTGATGCCCGTGCCGAGGATGCGCCGCGAGGAGCGCAGTGCGCGCTCGTGCAGCTCCTGGGCGAGGACCGGGTGGCGCAGCCAGGGGTAGCTCAGCTCCTCGCACGAGCTGATCACGTTGACGCGCTTGTCGAGCAACGCGAGGAACGTCTCGCGGCAGGCTTCGAGGTCGGAGCTCGTCGTCACGAGCGCGCACGCGACGTGCTCGAGATCGCCCAGCTCCTCGATCGAAGAGACGATGCGTACGTCGTCCGCGACGCCCGGGACGACCTCCTCGAGTGTCTTCCCGACGAGATCCGGCGAGACGTCGACGACGCCGACGACGTGTCCCATGTCGCGGTCGCGGAAGTCGGCGAGCAGTTTGCGTCCGAGGGGGCCGAGACCGACGTGAACGATACGAGCCATGGATTCTCTTTCGGGGGGCCGGGCGGTCATTGGGTTGGGGGGCGTCCGGGGCCGATCGCGTAGGCGACGCCACCCTTGTGCATCCAGACGTGTTCGAGGTCCTCGCGCGCATAGGTGCGGCGCACGCTGGCGGAGCTCTCGGCGGCCGGGTCGTTGACGATCGCGTTGCCCTCGGCGTCGAGTCCGACGAGCACCAGCAGATGGCCGCTCGTGCGCGGGTAGGGCGCGCCGCGTAGCTCGCCCTCTTCGGCCCGCACGCTGATCACGAGCGGGATGCCGCGCGCGAGGAAGGCCTCCGCCGCGGCCCAGCTCGACAGGCGGACGAGATCGCCCGGCACGCCGTAGGTCCACGCCGCCTGGACCGCGCGCGGCCAGTTGCCGTAGATGTCGTGGTCCGTGTCGTAGATCGTCCGCGCGATCTGCGCCGTGGGACGGTCGACGCCGTGGTGCTCGAGCACCATCGCGACGGACGTCGGGCTGCACACGCGCGAGGCGATGTCGGCTTCCTCTTCCTTCTGGCTCCGCGCGGGAACGGCGACCAGGACTTCACGGGTCGCCGCACGTGCTTCGACGGGGGTGGAGTCGAGCGCACGCGTGTCGGAGAACGACAGGGCCGTGCGCGCGATCGCGATCGGCGCTCCGTCGCCGCCCGGCAGGGCGGTGATCCGGTAGCGCGCGGCGTTCCACGTCTGCTTCGACTGGAAGACGTCGACGGCGACCTTGCCGGCGCTGAACTCCGTGAGCCGCTCGGCCTTGGGTAGGCCGCGTCCCCAGTCGCCGATGTACAGCCAGGGCGAGATCGCGCCCTCCTCTTCGCGACCGACTTGGACCTCGACGTAGATGCCCGCGCCCTCGGGCACGTCGACGTTCCAGGAGACGAGCAGCTCGTTGAAGGGCCGCGGCCAGTTCAGGATGCGCGAGGTGAACCGCCCGCCGTCGGCGTCGAGAAAGAGGCGCGTCCCGTCCTCGGAGTAGCGCGCGTTCTCGAGCCGATCGCGACTGGAGACGACCGCCGGGACGCCCGGGGTGAAGCCGTGGTGGGGCTCGGAGAAGAGCGTCGCGAAGTCCGTCTCGTGGTCGGGCGTCGAAGGCGTCGAAGGCGTCGAAGCGCAGGCCGTCAGCAGTAGGGGCAGGAGGGGCAGGAGGGGACGCATCTTTGAAGTGTAGGTACGGTACCGCGACAATTCATAACGGATTCGTAGGCGACGCCGGTCGGGGCCCACGCGCCCCGACCGGCGTCGCCTACGAATCCGTTATGAATTGTCGCGGTACCGTACCTACACTTCAAAGATGCCCGCGTTCCTCGCCTCCGCGATCGGGTGGGTCGCGTTCGTTCGGCCCGACACGGCCCTGTCGCTCGCTTGGCTCGCGCTGGTCGCGGTCCCGGTCGGGTGGGGGCTCGGGGCGGCGCGCACCCCGCCCGCGGTGGCGCTGCTCGCGCCGCTCGCGTGGCTCGCCTGTGGAGCGTTCTTCCTGTCCCCGCCCACGCTGGCTCTGGCGGGCGCCGCCTGGACCGGGCTCGCGGCGTGCGGGTACGCCGGCGGGGTGCTCGCGCCGCGCGGGACGTTCGTCGCGGCTCTCGTCTGTGCGGGCGCGTGCTGGCTCCCCGGCCTGGGGTGGTCGCCTCCGGTCGCGGCTCGCCTCTTGGATCTTTCGCCCGCAACGCTCGTCATCGAGAGCGCCGGGATCGACTGGATGCGGCATCCAGCGGTCTACGAGCCGGTCGGAGCGGACGCGATCGGACCCGAGCTGCGGCTTCCCTGGCGGGGTAAACTTGCAGGACCGGTGGTGCTTTTGGTGGGATGCACACTGACGCTGGTTGCTCGACGCACTGCCAGGATCGTTCCATGCCCCCCCGCAAGTTCTTCTGCACGTTCCCCGAAAACCTGATCTCGGAGCCGATCATCAGCTTCACGCTGGGTGACAAGTTCGGCGTCGTGCCCAACATTCGAGCCGCGAGCATCACCGATACCATGGCCCTGGTCGCCGTGGAGATCGAGGGCAGCGAAGAGAACATCGAGAAGGCCGTCGTGTACATGCGCGAGCTCGGTGTGCGCGTCGAAGAGATCGCCGAGGGCGACGACCTCCCGACGCCGTGACCGTCACGGCGGGATGGGGCCCGGCGCGTCGGGAGCACGCTCCGCTCCGGTGCGGTCTCGTAGTCGCGCTCCTGGTCGCGACCAGCTGCCGCTCGAGTGAGCCGGCGACCCAGGCGACCGCGATTGCGACCCCCCTCGCGGGGGCCGTCGTCTGTGAACATCCGCTCGCCACACGCATCGGGCTCGACGTGCTCGAGGCGGGCGGGAACGCGGCCGACGCGGCGGTAGCGACCGCGCTGGCGCTCGCGGTCGTCCTGCCGCGCGCCGGCAACCTCGGCGGTGGCGGCTTCGCTCTGTGGGTCCCGCACGGCGGGGTCAGCGCCTCCTACGACTTCCGCGAGGAGTGCCCGGCCGCCTACGAGGCGAGCCTCTACCTCAATGCCCAGGGCGAGGTCGTGCCCGAGCGCTCGCTCTCGACGCCGCTGGCCGTCGGTGTGCCCGGCTCGCCGGCCGGACTGTTCGAGCTCTTCAAGCAGCACGGCTCGAAGCGCTTCTCGTTCCCCCAGCTCTGCCAACCGGCGATCGACCTCGCCGAGCAGGGCTTTCTCGTCGACCCGTGGCTCGCGCGCAGCCTGCGCTCGAGCTCCGCGCGCCGTCTGCGCAAGGACCCCGCGGCATCGGCGCTCTTCTACCCCGAGGGCGAGGCGCTCGAGGAGGGCGACATCCTGCGCCAGCCCGAGCTGGGGCGGACGCTGCGCATCTTCGGGCGTCGCGGTCCGCCCGGCTTCTACCGCGGCGAGGTGGCCGAATCGATCGTCAAGACGCTGCGCCAGGCGGACCGGCGGCAGGGTGGCGTGACCCAGGGCAACGCGATGACGCTCGAGGATCTCGAGGGCTATCGGGTCGAGAGCCGCGAGCCGCTCGTCGGCTGGTTCCGCGGGTCCGAGGTCATCAGCATGGGACCGCCGAGCTCCGGCGGGTTCGTGCTGCTGCAGGTGCTCGCGATGCTCGAGGGGATGCCGATCGATGCCGAGCGGCGGCGGACGCTCGCGGGCGCGGCAGTCGACGCGGGCGATGGGCTCTCGGCGCGCGCGGTCCATTGGTGGATCGAGGCGCTGCGGCGCGCGTTCGCCGACCGGGCCGAGCACCTCGGCGACCCCGACATGTACCCGGTGCCGGTCAAGCGCCTGCTCGGCTCGCAATGGGTCACCAAGCGCCGCGTCTCCATCGGCGAGCGTTCGATGCCGGACGTCGCGCCGTGGGCTCAGCCGCCGTCGCCGGAGAGCGCGCAGACGACGCACCTGTCGGTCGTCGATCGCCAGGGCAACGCCGTCAGCATGACGACGACGCTGAACGGCTCCTACGGCAGCGGCATCTTCGTCAAGGACTGCGGGTTCCTACTGAACAACGAGCTCGACGACTTCTCGATCGCGACCGGAGTGCCGAACATGTACGGCCTGGTCGGCGCTGAGGCGAACCAGCTCGCTCCGGACAAGCGGCCGCTGTCCTCGATGACGCCGACGATCGTGCGTGACGGGGGCAACCGGGTCTCGCTGGTCCTCGGCTCGCCCGGCGGTCCGCGCATCATCACGGCCGTCACGCAGGTCTTGTTGCGCGTGCTCGTCTACGGCCAGGACCTCGAGACCGCCGTATCCTCGCCACGGCTGCATCAGCAGTGGAAGCCCGCCGCCACGCGCTTCGAGCTGGGTTGGCCGGACGAGCTGCGCGCGACGCTCGCGGACGTGCACGGCCACGATCTCGCCGAGCCCGCCGACACGACGTTCGGGAGCGTGCAGGCGATCGCGGTCGACGAGGACGGTGTCGTCGTCGGCGTGAGCGATCCGCGCGCCGGAGGAGCCGCCGGGATTCAAGGGGAGCTGCTCGAGGCGCCGCGGCGCCCGCGCTGAGCGATTTCGCTGGGGAGTACCCGAGCGAGCGCCTCGGCCCGAACGCCCGGAACGGCGGACTTCAGGCGCGCCAAGCTTGAACTGGGCGCGTCCAAGCGCCATACCGGAGGCCGCCATGCCGACGACCTCTGACGGCCCGACCGAACGACTGATCCTCGTCAGCAACCGCCTGCCGATCATCCTCTCGCGCAAGGACGGCGAGCTCGTGGCGCACGCCGCCGCGGGTGGACTGGCCACCGGGCTCTCGCGACCGCACCGCGAGGGCGGGGGGCGCTGGATCGGTTGGCCGGGGATGTGTGAGGCCGACGGCGAGATTGCGGACGACGTGCGGGTCGAGCTCGATGCGCGCGGAATGACCGGCGTCGCGCTGACGCCGGACGAGCACGCTGCCTACTACGTGCGGACGTCGAACCGCTGCGTGTGGCCGCTGTTCCACTACTTCACCGAGAAGGTGCACTACGACGACGCCGATTGGCGCGTCTACGAACGCATCAACCGCCGGTTCGCGGACGCCATCCTGGCCGAGGTGCAAGAGGGCGACCTGGTGTTCGTCCAGGACTTCCACCTGATGCTCGTGCCGGCGATGCTGCGCGCGGCGCGGCCGGGCCTGCGCATCGGCTTCTTCCTGCACATCCCGTTTCCGGCGGACGAGACGTTCCGCATCTTCCCCGCGCGCGAGGCCGTGCTGCACGGCTTGTTGGGCGCCGACGTCGTGGCGTTCCACACGCTCGACTACGTGCGTCACTTCCGCACGAGCGTGCGGCGGGTGCTCGGCGTCGAGACGCTGGCCGAGTCGATCCCGTGGGAAGGGCGCGAGGTCCAGCTTCTCGCCCAGCCGCTCGGCCTCGAGACCGCCACGTGGCAGGTCCCGAGCACCGACCCGGACGTGCAGCGTGAGATCGAGGAGCTCTCGCGTGCGGCGATGGGGCGGCGCCTGCTGCTCGGCGTCGAGCGCCTCGACTACACCAAGGGCATCCCCGAGCGCTTGCGCGCGTTCGACGACCTGCTCACGGCGCACCCGGAGATGGTCGACTCCGTGATGTTCGTGCAGATCGCCGTGCCGTCGCGGACCGAGGCGGAGGAGTATCGCGATCTGAAGGACGAGATCGACCGGCTCGTCGGCGAGATCAACGGACGCCACGGGCGTCCGGGCGTGGTGCCGCTGCACTACCAGTACCGCGGCGTTCCGCTGCCGGTTCTGATCGCCCTCTACCGCCAGGCCGACGTCGCGCTCGTCGCTCCCTTGCGCGATGGGCTCAACCTCGTCGCGAAGGAGTACGTCGCTGCCCGCGACGACGACTCGGGCGTCCTGGTCCTCTCCGAGTTCATCGGGGCCGCCTGGGAGCTCGGCGAGGCGCTGCACGTGAACCCGTTCGACCGCGCCGAGTTGCGGGCGTCCCTCGAGCGCGCGCTCGCGATGGGGCCAGAGGAGCAGGCGCGACGCATGGCGCCGATGCGCAGGCGCATCGCGGAGAACGACGTCCATGTTTGGACGGCGCGCTGCCTCGGCGCGATCCGCGGCGCCCACCGCCGGCGCCACCCCGAGCCGCTCGAAGGCGAGGCGTTCGAAGGCGTGATCGAGGCCTGGCGCGCCGCGCGGGATCGCGCCGTCTTTCTCGACTACGACGGCACCCTGCGCGAGTTCGAGCCGCGGCCCGAGGACGCGTCGCCGGCGCCGCGCGTCTTGGAGCTGTTGAGCGCGCTGACGCGGGACGCGGGCGTCGACCTGTGGATCGTCAGCGGCCGGCCGTCGTACGTGCTCGACGAGTGGCTCGGCGAGACGGGCGCAGGGCTCGTGGCGGAGCACGGCGCGTTCGCGCGTCCGCACGGCGAACGCCACTTCGCGCCGCTGCTGGGCGACCCCTCGCTCACCTGGCGCCCCGCCGTGCGCAGCATCTTCGAGGCCTTTGCCGAGCGCGTCGTCGGCAGCCGCGTCGAGGAGAAGCCGCTCGGCATCGCCTGGCACTACCGCGCCGCACAGCCGAGCCTGGCGACGTGGCAAGCGCGCGAGCTCTACCAGCACCTCAGCGAGGTGCTCGCCGGCGAGAACGCGGACATCCTGCAGGGCGACAAGGTGATCGAGGTCCGGCCCGCCGGCGTCAGCAAGGCGCACGCGATGCGGGCGCTCCTGGCGGCCCGCGACGGGACGCCGGACTTCGTCCTGGCTGCCGGTGACGATCAGACCGACGAGGGCCTTTTCCGCGCGGCGCCGCCCGGGGCTGTCTCGATTCTGGTCGGCGATCGCCGCTCAGCGGCCCGTTACCGCCTGCCGGACCCGCGTTCCATGCGCGGGCTACTGGAACATCTGAGCGGTCTGTAGGTGGCGGGCGTCGGCGCCCGATAGGGGGAGCAGGCCTCTCTTCTCCTTATCATCCCCAATGAAGCTCGACCACGGAGTCATCGGCAACGGCGCCCTGATCGCCCTCGTCAACCCCGACACGGGAATCGACTGGCTGTGCATGCCGCGATTCGATTCACCCTCGGTGTTCGGGCGCCTGCTCGACGAGGAGCGCGGCGGCACCTGGCGCTTCCTCAAGGACGGCCAGCCCTCGGCGGGCCGGATGAAGTACGTGCGCAACACGAACGTGTTGTACACGCACTTTCGGGACGGCGACGACGAATGGGAGCTCTTCGACTTCATGCCGCGCATCCCCGACGGGCTGCGCCAGCGCTCGCCGCTGCGCGTCGTGCGCCTGTTGCGGCCCCTGCGCGGACGCCCGCGCCTCAGCGTGCAGTTCGATGCGCGGCCGGACTACGCGCGGCAGTGTGCCGAGCTCGTCCCGACCGACCACGGCGTCACGTTCTCGGGTCCGGGTGCACCGTACTCGCTGTACTCGAACCTGCCCGCGCCGTACCTGGCGAGCGGCGCGGAGTTCACGCTCGACCGGCCGCGCTACTTCGTCCTCGACTGCGGCCACGCGACGGCGCCGATGCACCTGGACGAGGTCAACCGCGACCTCGACCTGACGATCGCGGGCTGGCGCCAGTGGGTGCAAGCCTCCTACATGCCGGGCTTCGCCGATACGGAGGTGATCCGCTCGGCGCTGTGTCTCAAGCTGCACGCCTACAGCGAGACGGGCGCGATCATCGCGGCGACGACGACCTCGATCCCCGAGGCGATCGGCGAGCCGCGCACCTGGGACTACCGCTTCTGCTGGCTGCGCGACTCGGTCTTTACGGTCGAGGCGCTGCGCCGCCTCGCGCACTTCCAGGAAGGGCGCAACTTCATGCAGTTCGTCATGGACGTCGCGCAGGGCGGTCCGCTGCAGCCCCTGTACGGCATCGGCGGCGAGCGCGACCTCGAGGAGAAGGAGCTCGAGCACCTCGCCGGCTTCCGCGGCACGCGCCCGGTGCGCGTCGGCAACCAGGCGGCGGAGCAGGTCCAGACCGATCTGATGGGCGAGGTCGTGTTGTGCTTGCGCACGATGCTGACGGACCCGCGCGTCGAGTTCCACGAGCCGACGGCGTGGCTGCCGCTCGTCGAGCGCATGGTGCGCGAGGCGACCGAGGCGTTCGATGTCGTCGACCTCGGCATCTGGGAGTACCGCGACAATCCCAAGCTGCACACCTTCAGCCGCGCGATGTGCTGGGCCGCCGTACACCACGGCGCGTCGATCGCCGCGCACTTCGGCCGCGACGAGCTCGCGCGCGACTGGCGCGCGTCGGCCGAGAACATGAAGACCGAGATCCTCGAGCGTGGCTACAACGCGGAGCTCGGCATGTTCACTCAGGCGCTCGACGGCACCGAGGCCGACGCGGCGATCCTGCTCCTGCCCGCGATCGGCCTCGTGCCGGCGACCGACCCGCGCTTCCTCTCGACGCTCGAGCGCTACCGCGAGCTGCTCGTGCGCGCCGGCGGCGTGATGCGCTACGTCCACGAGGACGACTTCGGCGCTCCGCGCAGCACGTTCACCATCTGCTCCTTCTGGTGGATCGAGGCCCTCGCCCTCGCCGGCCAGCTCGAGGAGGCGATCGAGACGTTCCAGACCGTGTGCTCGCACGCGAACCCGCTGGGGCTGTTCAGCGAGGACTACGACGCGACGACGGGCGAGCTGCTCGGGAACTTCCCGCAGGCGTACACGCACGTCGGGCTGATCAACGCGGCGATGACGATCGGGACGCTGGTACGGGCGCGCGACGGGGCGTCGCACGCTTGGACTTGAGGGTGGCGTGATCGGGTAGGGTGCGCGTCGACTGCCTCTTGCCCGACCTGCGGATCCCGGACGACGACCCGCTCTTCTGAAACGAGAAGCGGCGCGCGGCCCAGGCCGCGCGCCGATGTCCAACGGAGGCCTCTACGGTCCCCTACAGATCGTCCAAGTCGTCGAGCTCGTCGAGATCGTCGTCGCTCGCCGCGTCCTCGGCCGGCGCGTCGCCTTCCTCGGCGTCGCCCTTGGCCTCGAGCTTCGCGTAGCTGCGCCAGTAGGCCTCGTCGTCCTTCGCGCGGTTCCAGACCTTGTGGAGGAGGACGACGACCTTGCGGTTGAACTTCGCTGTGCGGTTGGGCCACTCGTCGATCTCGTACTTCCAGCCGGCGTTCTTGCCGTTGGAGATCATCTCGAGGCGCTTCTGGACCAGGTCGCCCGTGCGGTGGTCCTCGGTGTTGGTCAGGTTGAGCGTCAGCAGCTTGTTGACGAGCGCGGGGAAGGCCTTCTCCTTGTACTGCTCCTGCAGCTTGTTGCCCGCGCGGTTGCCGGCGGCGCCCGCGTCGGGGTCGGTGAAGGTCACGACGAGGCGCTTGATCTCGGCCCACTCCTCGGCCGTCGTGCCGTCGGAAGCTTCGAACTTCTCCAGGTCGTCCCACGACACCTCGGAGGGGTCGTAGTCCGCGTCCGTCATGTCCGCGAGCTTCTTCTTCGGCTTCTTGGGCTTCTCCTCCGCCGGCTCGGGGTCCGGGTCGGGCTCGTCGATGACCGGCTCGTCGTCGGTGCCCTCGTCCTCGCTGCCGCTGTCGTCGAGCGCGGCGCCGCCCTCTTCGCCGCCCGCGCCGAGGCCGGCCGCCGCGACGCCGTCGGTCTCGGCCGCGTTCGCCTCGTCGTCACCGCCGAGGAACTTCATCGCGCCGAAGCCGGCCGCGATCAGAACGACGACGATGCCGATGAACGGCAGCGGGATCGAGCTGCTCTTCTTCGGCTTGAACTCGCGCCCGACGACCGAGTCCGGGTCGCGCCGCGCTCCGCGGCGGCCGCCGGCGACGCGCGCGGGACGCTTCGTGTCGGCCTCACCGTCGTCGTCGCCCTTCTTGCGGCGCGTGACCGCGGCCGGACGCGCGCTCTTGGTCACCTTGGCGACCGGCTTCGCGCCGGCCTTGACCACCGGCCGACCCGCCGCCGCCTTGGTGACGACGGGCTTGCTCCCGGACTTGGCGACTGGCTTGCCGACCGGCTTGGTCACTCGCTCGACCTTCTTGGCCGCCGTCTGGACGGACTTGGCTGCGGGGGCCGCGGCATCCTTGCCGGCCGCTTCGGCCTCGGCCTTCTTGCGGGCGAGGATCTTCTCCTTCATCGAGGGGCCGGAGCGCTGTTTGCCGCTCGCCGGGGCGGGCTTCTTGGCCGGAACGGGGCGGGGTTTCTTTTCGTCGGACATGGCTGGGGTGGCCCTCGCGGGCCCGGTGTGGGGAGGGGTGGTCGTGCGCGGAAGAGGAAAGGAGAGCCGCTGGCTCTCTCAGCCTCCGCTCTGGTTCTGTTCGCGTTCGTGGCGCAGCCGCTCGAACTCGCGCCGTTCCTTCTCGTTGCGGGGCTTGAAGTCCGGATCGTCCCAGAGGGGATCGTCGCCCTCTTCGCGTCCGCCCGAGCCCTTGAACTTCTTCCACTTGCGGTCGTACCAGCCGAACCACTGCTTGAGGCCCGACTCTTGTCGCTCGCGCGTCGTGCCCATCAGCTCGTGGACCTTGAAGGTCGTCTGATAGCCGGTGATCTCGGACATGCACATGTGCACGAGGTTGACCTGGATCGCTTGGTCCTCGGTGTCGATCGGGATCTCGGCCATCTTGGAGAGCAGCGCGGGGATGGCGGGGATGCCGATCTCGACAACGCGCATGCGCGCACGGTTCGCCTCGGGGCCGGGGATCTCGAGGTCGATCATCTTCGTGATCAATCCGTTGACCTCGGTCCGCAGCTCCTCGGGCGTGTCGTCCTCCCACGGGATCGGTCGGACGACGCCCTCGATCACGAGCGAGCCGTCGCTCAGGGTGCGCTTGGTCGTCTTCTTCTTGCGCGCGCGGCGCTCCTTCTCGATCTCCTCCGGGGAGATCCAGCGGAACCAGTCGTAGGCCTTCCAGCGCGAGCCGTCCCTGGCGAGGTGCCACTCGACGTGCCGGTCCGGCAGGCCGAGGCTCGCGTCGCGGTGCTGCACGCGCAGGCGGATCTTGACGTCCTCGTCGGACTCGTCGGAGACCCCGCCGTCGAAGGGCTTCCACTGGCCGACGAGCTCGAAGTCGTCACCCTTGAGCAGCTCGTCGCGAATGCCCTGCATGAACACGACCTGGTCGCCCTTGGGCACCTCGATCCAGGTCGCGGCCGGTGCCCAGTCCTCGGGCGGATCCTCGGGCGCGGCATGGACGCGGTCGTAGACGCGCTTGGGGTGCAGGCCGGTGATCAGCTTGCCTTCGTTCTGGGTGAAGATCGCCTCGTGTAGCTCGCGGCCCACCTTGACGAACGGCGAGTCCCAGCCCGTGGGCAGCGACTCCTCGACCACCTCCTCCTCGGGCTCGGCCGCGACCGGCGTGTTGTCGGAGCTGCCGCGGGTGACGATCATGATGCCCGCGAAGAGCAGGACCGCTCCACCGATGATGAAGTACTTGGTCGGGTCTTCCTTCTTCTTCGGACCACGCGAGCCGAACGGACGGGCGACGTAGACGCGCTCGCATTCACTGCAACGAACCTTCGCTCCCTCCTTGTTGTCGGGGAGCTTGGCTTGAGCGTTGCATGCGGGGCACTGGATGAGCATGAGTGGCCTGGTACGGACGGCTGTAACGGAGACTCCGGGACCTACCCGGACTCGGCGCCATGGACACGGACCCCCTGAGGGTAAACAGACACCTAAAGAGTAACTTGGGGCCGAACGGGGCCGCAAGCAGGACCGAGGGGGCCCCCGGATCGAGACAGGATTCCCCGCCTTGAGTACGCCGCGCGCAAGCAAGAACGAAGTTCGAGCCCTCGTCTGGGGGGCCGCGCTTCTGGGTGTTGCGACGATCGCCGGATTCCTCGTTTGGGTCAGCCTGCCAGGCAAGATCGAACATCGCGTGATCTTTGCGTTCGTGGGGAAGCTGTTCGTAGGGGGGCCGAGGTGGGGGCGCCGCCCTTGACCTGGTCGCAGGAAGAATTCCGCGGGTATGCCGACCTCGCGCTCGCGGCGCAGGGCTGGCCGCCCGCGGCCGCGCCGGGATGCCGCATCGTGGACGAGGGGGGAGGAGGCTCCACGGCGACCCGTGTCGACCGCCAGCTCCAGGCGCCGGTCGACGACCCCACGGGCGACTGGCTGGTGCACGTCTCGATCCAGCGCGGTGGGGAAGCGGCGCGGTACTGCATCGCGCTGCGCGCGGTGGGGCCGACTGGGGCACCGCTGGAGCCGGACACGGGCGCTTCGGAGCCCACTCCCCGGCGTCGCGTGGCAGGGGCGGCGCGAGCACGAAGGCCGGGTTCTGGAGTACGCTCTTGCGCCACCCAGCACCGGCGACACCGCCTACACCGCCGTCCTGCGCGCGACGCTCGGATCCTTCCACGAATCGTTCACCTGGCGAATCGAGGTGCGCGGCGCGAGCGGCAGGAGCCTCGCGCTCGTCCCCGACCGCATCGCCTTCGACCCGACCCCACGCGGGCAGCTCACCCTGTTCTTCGAATGACCGACACCTTCCAGCTCGTCTGTCCCTTCGAGCCGACCGGCCACCAGCCCGGCGCGATCGCCGGCTTGGCGCAGGGGATCCAGGAGGGCGCCACGGAGCAGACGCTGCTGGGCATCACCGGGTCGGGCAAGACGTTCACGATGGCGGCGGTGATCGAGAAGGTCGGCAAGCCGGCGCTGATCCTGTCGCCCAACAAGACGCTCGCCGCGCAGCTCTACTCGGAGTTCAAGGAGCTCTTCCCGCACAACGCCGTCGAGTACTTCGTCAGCTACTACGACTACTATCAGCCCGAGGCCTACGTCGCCTCGACCGACACGTTCATCGAGAAGGACGCGAGCCGCAACGAGAACATCGAGCGCCTGCGCAACTCGGCGACGCGCTCCCTGCTCGACCGCCAGGACGTGATCATCGTCGCCTCGGTGTCGTGCATCTACGGTCTCGGCTCGCCGTCGAACTACACCGAGATGGCGCTGCGGCTCGAGGTCGGGATGGAGCTCGACCGCGACCAGCTCCTGCGGCGCTTGACGCAGATGCAGTACGCGCGCAACAACATCGACTTCCGGCGCGGTACGTTCCGCGCGCGCGGCGACGTCATCGAGATCTTCCCCGCGTACGAGGAGGAGCGCGTCATCCGCGTCGAGATGTTCGGCGACGAGATCGAGCAACTCGTGGTCGTCAATCCGCTGCTGGGGGAGATCCTCGGCGAGGTCCAGCACGTCACCGTCTATCCGCAGAACCACTACGTCACTCCCGAGGCGCGCATGACGCGGGCGGTGCCGCTGATCGAGCAGGAGCTCGCCGAGCGGCTCGAGGAGCTCGCGGGGCAGAACAAGCTGCTCGAGGCCCAGCGGCTCGAACAACGCACGCGCTACGACCTCGAGCTCATGCGCACGGTTGGCGTGTGCAACGGGATCGAGAACTACTCGCGCTACATGGACGGGCGCGAGGCGGGGCAGCCGCCGTTCACGCTGATCAACTACTTCCCCGAGGACTGGGTCCTGTACGTCGACGAGAGCCACGTCGCGATGCCGCAGGTCGGTGCGATGTTCAAGGGCGACCGCTCGCGCAAGGAGACCCTGGTCGAGCACGGGTTTCGCCTGCCGAGCGCGCTCGACAACCGGCCCCTGCGCTTCGAGGAGTTCCAGCGTCTCGTCAAGCAGTCGGTGTTCGTGTCGGCGACGCCGAGCGACTACGAGCTGCAGCGCTCGGGTGACCGCATCGTCGAGCAGATCGTGCGGCCGACGGGGCTGCTCGACCCGCCGATCGAGATGCGCCCGGCCGGGACTCAGGTCGACGACCTGCTGGGCGAGATCCGCGCGACGGTCGAGGCTGGCTGGCGGGTGCTCGTGACGACGCTCACCAAGCGCTCGTCGGAGGAGCTGACGACCTACTACTCCGAGCTCGGCGTGCGCGTGCGCTACCTGCACTCGGAGATCGACGCGATCGAGCGCTCCACGATCCTGCGCGATCTGCGTCTGGGGGAGTTCGACGTGCTCGTGGGCATCAACCTCTTGCGCGAGGGGCTCGACCTGCCGGAGGTCGCGCTCGTCGCGGTCCTCGACGCGGACAAGGAGGGTTTCCTGCGCGCGGAGAAGTCCTTGATCCAGACCTGTGGCCGGGCGGCACGCAACGTCGAGGGCCGCGTGCTGTTCTACGCGGACAAGGTCACCGGCTCGATGCGGGTCTGTATGGACGAGGTGAAGCGCCGGCGCGAGGTGCAGCTCGTCTACAACACCGAGCACGGGATCGAGCCGAAGACGATCCTCAAGCCCGTGCGCGACTCGATCGAGGCGCTGTACGACATGGACTACCCCGAGGCGCCCGGGATCCCCGACCCGGGCTCGCAGGTGGCCGAGGACGAGGCGCAGAGCTGGTCACCCGGTCGCCTGCGGGGCGAGATCGCGAAGCTGCGCGCCGACATGCTGCTCGCCGCGAACGAGCTGCGCTTCGAGGCGGCGGCGAAGATGCGCGACCGGGTGCAGGAGCTGGAGGCGCTCGAGCTCTCGCGCTGAGCGCGATCGACTCTTTACGAAGTCCGCGGTGGAGCGCGTGCGGCTTTCCTCTGATGCAGACATTCGCAGTCGTATCCCGGCCCGCATGCACGCTCCACGGCGTTGCGGCTCCTCCGACCAATCCCAGTATCACCGTATTGGCAGCGAAGTTGCGTCGTCGCCGCGCCTTGTGGCACGCACACGCGAACTCGGGATAAGACCGCAACTGTCTGCATCACACCACTAGAATGCTCGGCGATGTCCGATTCCGCCCGCAAGGGGCCCGCCTGGTCGATGGATGGAGTCCCGACCCGCCCCGGGGTCTACCTCTTCAAGGACGCGAGCGGAAAGGTCCTCTACGTCGGCAAGGCGCGCAGCCTGCGGGCGCGGCTCACGTCCTACCGGCGGCCGGGCGGTGATGGGCGGCTCCTGATCGCCTTTCTCGACCAGGACGCAAAGTCGGTCGAGACGATCGTGACGCGCACCGAGCAAGAGGCGCTCTTGCTCGAGGACACGCTGATCAAGCAGCACAAGCCGCCCCACAACGTGCGGCTCAAGGACGACAAGTCCTTTCTGATGATTCGGCTCGACCGCGGCGAGCGCTTTCCGCGGCTCAAGTTCGTGCGTGCCCACAACCCCAAGGAGGGCAAGGCGGGCGGGCGCAGCCGCTTCTTCGGGCCCTACGCGACGGCGAGCGCCGTGCGCGGCACGCTGTCGGACCTGCACCGCGTCGTGCCTTTGCGCGACTGCCCCGACTCGGTGATGAACCACCGCTCGCGCCCGTGCCTCAAGCACCAGATCGGGCTGTGCTCCGCGCCGTGCGTCGACCTCATCGACCAGGCCGCGTACACAGACCTCGTGACCCGCGCGGAGCGCATCCTCTCGGGGGACACGACCGAGCTGGAGCAGGACCTCGAGCGGCGCATGCTCGACGCATCGGGCGAGCTCGAGTATGAGCGCGCCGGCGCGTGGCGCGATCGGCTGGCGGCGCTGCGTCGCACCGTCGAGGGGCAGGGCGTGCGGCCACGCGACAAGATCGACCGCGACGTCCTTGGTCTCGCGCGGCGCGGTGACGACGCACTCGTGCACCGGCTCGCCTTCCGCGAGGGACGGTTGTCGGAGAGCCGCTCGCACCACTTCCGCTCGCAGCTGCCCGACGAGGAGCTCATGCACGTCGTGCTGACCGCCCTCTACGGCGGCGGCCGGCGCGCCGTGCCGCAGGAGCTCGTCCTGCCCATGATGCCCGCCGAGGAGGAGTTGCTCGGGATCGCCCTCGGCAACGGCGTGCGGCTGTTCGTGCCGTCCGGCGGTGACAAGAAGCGCATGCTCGACCTCGCGGGGGAGAACGCGCGCGACGGGCTCGTGCGGCGCGTCGCGGAAGCGAGCCGCGACGAAGAGGCACTGGAGCAGCTCGTCGCGATCCTCGACCTCTCGCCCGCGACCGAGGTGATGGATTGCTTCGACATCTCGAACATGCAGGACGCGCACGTGGTCGCGAGCCGCGTGCGCTTCCGCCGCGGCCACCCCGACCGCGCCGGCTACCGCCGCTTCAAGGTGCGCGGCGTGCACGGACAAGACGACTTCGCGTCGATGCACGAGGTCGTGTACCGCAGCCTCAAGCGCGGCGTGCGCGAAGGCGATGTGCCCGACCTCGTCGTGATCGACGGTGGCGACAAACAGCTCGCGCGCGCGCTCGAAGCGCGCGCGGAGGCGGGGGCTTGGGAAGTCGCGATGGTCGGCCTCGCGAAGGCGCGCT
This sequence comes from bacterium, assembly GCA_024226735.1. Classification (GTDB taxonomy): domain Bacteria; phylum Planctomycetota; class UBA1135; order UBA1135; genus JAAELL01. Next base: position 34,023 of record JAAELL010000480.1, read on the forward strand.
CCGAGCGCACCGTCAAGGGCAAGCGCAAGGAGGCGAGCGAGGAGCGCGTCTGGCTGCCGGGCGCCACGGCGCCGATCGAGCTGGCCCGGCACAGTCCGGCGCGGCTCTTGCTCGAGCGGCTGCGCGACGAAGCGCACCGCTTCGCGATCACCTACCACCGCAAGGAACGCGGCAAGATCAAGAGCCGGCTCGACTCCATTCCCGGAGTCGGTCCGGCGAAGCGCAAGGCGCTCCTGCGCAAGCTCGGCAGCGTCGCGGGCGTTGCGCGGGCGAGCGTCGAGGAGCTGTTGACGATCGACGGGATCAGCCCGGAATTGGCGAAGGTGATCGAGGAAGCGCTAAGGAAGTGAGCTACTGCTCGCGCGCGAATGCCCGCGCCTGCTCGAGGCTCATGGCCGAGATCTCCACGTCGCGCTCGCGCAACAGCTCGAGCAGCTCGGGCTGCGCCTCCCAGTTGGGTCGCTCGAACTCGAAAGCGAGCCATCCGTCGCCCTTGGGGGCGAAGCGCGCGACGAGCACGCCGTCTTGGTGGGTGAGCTCGGTCAGGGCGCGCAGGAACGGCACGTAGAAGCCGGCGGCCTCGCGGTTCTCGGCGGCCGTTGCGACCACCATGCCCTCGACCACGCGGGCGAGCTCGGCGGGGGACAAGGGGACGTGCACCTCGATCGTTCCGCCGTCGAGGACGATCCACGGCTCGCCACGCTCGGCGCGCGCGACCCACTGCTCGAGCGTCGCCCGCGAGAGGTCGCCGATCTCGACCTTTCCCTCGCCCTCTGCACCTAGGAGCGCGCCACGGTTGGTGAGGAGCAAGCGGTTCAGGCCGGCGTTGAGCCGCTCGAGGCCGAGCCGCGCGTTGGTCATCGTCACGTGCTGGGCAATGCCGAGCTTGCCGTCGTCGTCGACGAACAGGCGCGCACGATCGACGCGAATGTTGTCCGCGAACTCGGCTGCGGCCTGGCGCATCACCTCCTCGTCGGGATCCTCGAGTGGCTCGGACAACTTGGGCGAGTCGAGGTCGAGCAGAAACGGCCAGTCGTAGAAGACGAAGTAGCGCCGGCCACCGGCGATCGCCTCGACGATGCGTGCAGCCGAATCCACGTCGCCCGGTGTCGCCTTCGCGTAGCTCTCGATCTCGAGGCTCTCGCCGGTCCAATCGACCTCGGTCCCGGACGCGTGCACGCCCCGGTAGAGCAGGGCGAGCTCGAGCGTGTCGCGCTCGGCGTCGTGGCGTACGTAGACCTCCTCGCCCTCGTAGCGGAAGGCGAGACACGAGGGCAGGACGAGGGCCGCGAGAAGAGCAGCCACGAGGGAGCGAAGGGGGGTCGGCATGTCCTGGATGGCAAGTGGGGTCGAGGGGCGACGTGCTATGCGCGCGCGGGGCCGAATTATCACGCTGGAATCGCCCCGGATCGGTCCCTTACGCTCTCTTTCATGGGCTATCGCGAGCACAAGCGCACCCTCTTCGGCCGCGGCGAGCGCGATTTCCGCTGGCGCGGGGGGGACGTGTCCCGGCTCGAGGGTCTCTCCGACGCCGTCTTTGCCCTCGCCCTGACGTTGATCGTGGTCAGCCTCGAAGTGCCGCGGACCTACGCCGATATGGTCGAGGCGTTCGTCCAGATCCCGGTCTTTCTCGTCTGCTTCGCCCTGCTCTTCCTCGTGTGGCACGCGCATTTCCAGTTCCACCGCCGCTACGGGCTCGAGGACCCGTGGACGATCTTCCTCAATGCGGTGCTGCTGTTCGTCGTGCTGCTGTACGTCTATCCGCTGAAGTTCCTCTTCTCGCTGCTCTACAACTACCTCGTGCTGCGCCGCGGTCCGTACGTACGCGATGCGAGCGGGGACGAGCTGATCGAGGGCGGCGAGCGCCTACCGATCCTGGACATGGCCGAGAACATGCAGCCGCTCATGATCGTCTACAGCGTGGGCTTCACTCTGCTGTGGCTGCTGCTCGCCCTGATGACGCGACATGCGGGCAAGCGCGCCGACGGACTCGAGCTCGATGCGCGCGAGCGTGAGCTGACGCGGCTCACGATCATCAACCACATGATCCCGGTCACGTTCGGGATCGCCTCGATCGCATTCGCGCTGCTCGGCGGGGTGTGGGTCGGCGTGTCGGGCATGATCTACATGTTCCTCGGCGTCGCGCACACGGTGCACGGACGACGCACGGTGAAGGCGATGAAGCCGCTGCGTCCCGAGTGACTCGCGATCAGAAGAACGTCAGCGAGACGCCGTCCGTGAAGTTCGAGGTCGGCGCGGGATCGAGGCCGCTGCTCATCGGGGGTTATACCTCGTCCGTCAGAACGTCTCCCTCCACGTAGCCCCCAGCGAAGATCGCCAACGGGCCAACGGTCGCGGCGGAGACCGTTCGGCGTGGGTTCGCAAGGGAGCCGACCGACCACAGGCCCGTTGCCGTGTCGAAGATGTCGACGTGATCGCTGTCGGTCGGATTCGGCCCTCCGATGGCGCGAATGCCTCCGGCGAACAGCACGCGCCTGCCCAGGCTCGTGCCCGAGAGGAGGCCGCGTGGCTGCGTGAGCGAATCCTGAGACCACTGGGCCGAGCTCGGGACGGCGCAGACCATTGCGATTGCGAGCGTGAGCGGTCCTCCGGACGGCTGAAGGATCGTGCGGGGCGACGGCGGGATGATCATGCGGGCATGATCCGAACCGGGCAGGATCATTTCGCGCCAACGCGGCCGCGACAGTCAGAGCCGCCCGCGCCGCACGCGCCGTACCGCAAGAGCTCGCCGGCCCTGTCGCCTACTGGAGCCCTACTGGGGCTGGAGGATCGCGATCCACCGCTCGAGGTCGTCCGCGGCGAAGCCTTCGCTACCGCCGTCGATGATGCCGATGCCCGGCACGGGTGCGACGACGCGCGGGGCGGACAGGACTTCGTCCGCCACGAGCAGCGCGACGCGCTCGTCGATGACCGTCTCGGTGTACGCCGTGAAGGCCTCGCGCTCCTGGGGCGCGATCTCGAAGCCGAGGGCGGGCAGGCCGAGGACGTTCGACGTCTCGAACGCGCGGCTGACGTGGAATGTGGTCGGCGGGCCGAGGTGCAGGGTCTCGCCCGCGTGCTCGTAGGCCGAGCCCTCTGGCCCGACGACGCGCAGCTCGATCGTCGCCCGCGCGGCGCCGGGCGCATCTGGAGATGCCTGCGGTTCGGATTCGGACGAGCGGCAGGCGAAGGCGGCGAGTGGGAGGACCAGGGCGAGGAGGGCTTTGCGTCGGTTCATGCCAATCTTACTGGGAAGCAGTGCCTGTCGGTTTCGAGATGCCTCAGCGGACGGAGGTCAGCCACCCCTCCCGGATCCGCAGCTGCTCTTCCGTCGCGTCGCCGCGGAACGCGAGCGTCGGGATCATCGTCGGGTCGTCTCCGAGCGTCACTTCGACTTCGTGCTCCTCGTCGCCGCGCGTGAGCGTGACGGTGACGACGTCGCCGGGCGCGTGCTCGCGCAGGAAGGCGTTCGCGGACTCGAACGCCGCGTCGTCGACCGCGACGATGCGGTCGCCGGGGCGCGGGCCGGACGGGGCTTCCTCCGGCTCCCCTCCACGCCGACCCGAGACGCGGTTGCCGCGGAGCGGAAAGGGGAACGAGCACGGAATCAGCTCCTCCGTGTATTCGATGCCGGCGTACGCGAAGTATTCGGCGAGCGGCGGGTCGAGGGTCCCGCGGACGTGCCGGGCGAAGAACTCGCCGAAGTCGTAGTTGCTGATGGCGGTGCACGTGCGCTCGACGTCCGTCTCCTCGAACCCGACGCCGCGCTCCGCAAACCAGCGGTTCATGAACCGCATCACGTCGTTCAGCGACATGCGGTTGTCGGTCTCGTGGCGGATCTTGAGGTCGATCATCGCGGCGAGGAGCTCGCCCTTGCCGTAGTAGTCGACGCGCGAGCCGTCCTCGTCGCGGAAGCGGTGCCACGTGTTGCGGCTGGACCAGTAGACGGAGTGCTCCTTGCGGCGGTCCTTGTTCAGCTCGCGCCCGACGATGCGCTGCACGAGGGCCAGGTACTCGTCCTGATCGATGATGCCCGTCCGCACGAGCGTCAGGTCACCGAAGTACGACGTCCAGCCCTCCGACACCCACAGGTTGCCCGTGTAGTTCTCGCGTTGGTAGTCGAAGGGGCCGAGCGACACAGGCCGGATGCGCTTCACGTTCCACGCGTGGAAGAACTCGTGCGCGGTCACCGAGGCGCCGGCCTCGGGGTCGCGCTTCTGCGATTCGGCGCGCAGCCCGACTGTGGTCGAGTTGAGGTGCTCGAGTCCGCCGCCACCCGGCAGGCTGAACAGGAACACGTAGTTCCGGAATGGGTAGCTTCCATAGAGCTCGCCGATATTCGTCACGATCCGGCGCACGATGTCGACGAACGCGTCGATGTCGAAGTCGTACTCTTGCGCATTCTCGAAGAAGACGCACGAGAACGGCGTCCCGTTCACCTCGAACGTGCGCTCCTCGTAGATGCCGAACGTCGTCGGCGCGTCGATGAACGTGTCGTAGTCGCGCGCGTAGCGCACGTCCGGATCCTCGGTGGGGAGGAGCCCGTTCGCGACGCGCCAGTCCTCGGGGACGACGTAGCGCGACGTGACGGGGCGGTCCTTCGCGCCGCGCACGTACAGGTACGTGCGTGGCGCGCTGAGTCGCAGCCCGGTCACCGGGCCGGAATCGCCGCGCGCCGGGGGACCGAAGCGTCCGCGGCGCGACGCGGACACGCTGTAGGACACATGCAGGTGCGTGTGCCCGGCGGTGTCGACCGACCACGTGTCCTGGTTCATGCGCGTGACGCCGAGCTCGGCGGCCTGCTCGCCGTGCACGGTGAGGTCGCGCACGCCGTCGCCGTAGTGCCCGATGCCGTACGCGCCTGGCGTCCACGCCGGCATCGCGAGGTGCAGAGTCGGACGCTGGACCTGGTCGACGACCATCTCGACGAGGAAGCTCTCGCGGTCCTCGGAGACGGTCGTCGTGTAGGAGATGTCGAGCGGCGTCAGATCGTCGCGGTTGGCCTGGGCGCTCGCGAACGAGCCTGCGAGGACTGCGGCGAAAGCGGCGAGGAAGAGCTTCATGCGAATCGGGGTCGAGGGGGGGGGGGCGCGGGGGGCGGACCACCGTAGCGTGGACTCACCCGCGCGGGTGGTACAGCCGATGGATGCTGCGCACGTGCGCGGCGTCGAGGTGGGTGTAGATCTCGGTCGTCCGGATCGAGGCGTGGCCGAGCATCTCCTGCACCGCACGCAGATCGGCGCCGCCCTCGATCAGGTGGCTCGCGAAGGAGTGGCGCAGGGTGTGGGGCGAGAGGCTGGGAGCCAGGCCGGCCGAGAGTGCGGCGGCCTTGACGCGGCGCCACGCGTCGACGCGCGAGAGTGGGCGGCCCGAGCGCGACAGGAAGACCTCCTGGCGGCGCGCCGTGCCGAGCACGTCGTGCCTTCCGCCATCGATCCACGTGAGCAGGGCGGAACGCGCGCGCTCGCCCAGGGGCACGAGGCGCATCTTGTCCCCCTTGCCGACCAGCCGCAGCACGCGCAGCTCGGACTCGAGGTCCTGGGTCCGCAGGCGCACCGCTTCGGAGACGCGCGCGCCGGAGGCGTACAGGACCTCGAGCAGGGCCCGGTCGCGCTGGGCGCGCCAGCCGTCGCCCTCGAAGGCCCCCAGGAGGGCCTCGACGTCGGCGACCGTCAGCGTGTGCGGCAGGTGCCGGCGCAGGATCGGCGCGGGGATGCGGGCGCTCGGATCGATGCGCAGCCGGCCCTCGGCGATCAGGAACCGCAGCAGCATGCGCACGGCGACGAGCCCGCGCGCCACGCTCGCCTCCGCCGCCCCGAGCGAGCGACGATCGGCGAGGTAATCGACCAGATCGTCGGGCTCGAGCTCCCGCACCTCGCGCGTCCCGCGCTGCCCCGCCCAGCGCAGGAACCACTGGAGATCGCCGCGGTAGCTCGCCAGGCTCGTGTGGGCGAGCCCCACCTCGACCCGCATCGCGTCGAGAAAGTCCTCGAGGTCGGCGGCGAGGGCGGGCGGGATCGGTTCGCGCGGCACCCGGATAGACGACCAGCCCGGGAGGTGGGGGCGCAAGGTCCGATGCGATGCAACGGTGTTCTTACATTTGGCCCGCTTGGGACCGCAGGAGGGCGTAGCGGTTGTCCCCAGATCGGGACGCCCCTATACTTCCGCGCCCGCGCGAGGGGTATGAGGCCCCTCGTCGCCCCGTTTTGTGCTCTCGGCAGGCGGTATTGCGTCGAATCCGACATGGCAAAGAAGCTCTCCGCAGCGGAACAGAAGCAGTTCGAAGGCATGTTGAAGCACATGCTGGCCGTGCTCTCTGGAGACATCCAGAACCTCGAGGACGAGGCGCTCGGCAATGGAACCGATCACAACAACGTCTCAGCCGAAGACTCGGGTGGCGAGATCAACGCGATGGAGCTCTCCCTGGAGCTGCTCGAGCACGATGAGAAGACCGTCAACGAGGTCATGGACGCCCTCGACCGGGTCAAGAAGGGCGTTTTCGGCATCTGCGAGGCGTGCAAGAAGCCGATTCGCAAGACGCGCCTGCAGGCGGTGCCACACGCCCGCAAGTGCATCGACTGCCAGCGCGCCTCCGAAGTCGACATGTTCTGATCTGCGCGGCGGGATGCGGGTCGAGTGATGTCCCTGGGCCCTTCCCGACCCTGGGCTCGCCTGGGGGCACCGCAGTGGGGCTGGTTCCTCCTGGCGCTGGTGCTCGTCGCCCTCGATCTCGGCTCGAAGTCGGCCGTGATGGGGTTCCTCGAGCGCTGGGATCCCGATCTCAATCACGAAGTCGCATTGGGGCCGGGGAACCCGCTCGTGCGCGATGGGCGGGGCCACGAGCGCTACCCGGTCCTCGGCCAGTGGCTGGGCTGGAGGCACTCGCTCAACGCCGGCGCGGCGTTCGGCCGGTTCGCGGGCTCGCAGGAGCTCCTGGTCGCCGTGCGCGTCCTCGCCGGCCTACTCCTGGTCGCTCTCCTCGCCCGTTGCCGTCCGGGGACGCGGCTCCTTCCGGCTGCGCTCACGCTGATCCTGGCCGGGGCGCTCGGCAACCTGTGGGACAACCTCTTCGCTCGTCCGCTGCGGCCCGACCCAGAGCGCACGTTCTACCCGGTCCGAGACTTCGTCGACGTCTATTTCGAGACATGGGACGTGCACTTCCCGACGTTCAACCTCGCCGACGCGTGCATCACGCTCGGCGTGGGGCTGCTGCTGGTCGCGAGCTTCAGGAAGGAAGCGGCTGAGCGAGAGCCGGCCTGACACGCGTTGCCGCGTGGGTGGGCCTGCTATACAGTGCCAGTGATGGCTCAGCTCGCCGTCTCCGTCGCAGGTCTCTCGCTGCGCAACCCCCTGCTCTCGGCATCCGGAACCTTCGGTCACGGTCTGGAGATGCGTCACGTGGTTGCGCCGTCGCTCGTTGGCGCGCTCGTCAGCAAGACCGTGACTCCGCGCCCGCGCCCGGGCAACGCGATGCCGCGCATTCAGGAGACCGAGGCCGGTCTCTTGAACTCGATCGGGCTCGAGAACCGCGGCATGCAGTCGTACCTCGACACGACGCTGCCGGAAGTGGCGGGCGCCGACACCGTGATCATCACGAACATTGGCGGCGAGACCGAGCAGGAGTTCGCCGAGATCGCCGCCGCGTTCGACGGCCGGCCCGAGATCGACGCGTTCGAGCTCAACCTGTCGTGTCCCAACGTCGACGGCGGCGCGTTGCCCTACAGCACCGACCCGAAGACGGCCGAGCGCGTCGTTGCGAGTGTGCGCGCCGTCACGCGCAAGCCGCTGTTCGCCAAGCTCTCGCCGAACGTGACTCGTATCGAGGACATCGCCGTCGCGTGCGAGCGCGGGGGTGCCGACGGGCTGACCGCGGTCAACACGGTGCTCGGCATGAGCATCGACTGGCGCACCGGAAGGCCGGGTTTGGGGACGATCGTCGGCGGATACTCCGGCACCGCGATCAAGCCGATCGCGCTGCGCTGCGCGTGGCAGTGCGCGCGCGCCGTCAGCCTGCCGGTCCTGGGCTGCGGCGGCGTGCGCTGCGCCGAGGACGTGCTCGAGTTCCTCGCGGTCGGCTGCTCGGCGGTCCAGGTCGGGACGGCCAACTTCGGCGAGCCCGGCCTCCTGGCGCGCATGCCGGCGGAACTGGATAGGCTGCTCGATGATGCCGGCTTCGCCTCGGTCGAGGATCTGATTGGATCGGTTCGTGGCGGTAGTCGCGCGGAAGTGCCAGGGTAGGGGAAACGGATGCGACTCGAACGCCTCACACCCGCGCACGTGCGCCGCGCCGTGCAGATCTACCTGGACTACGCCTGGCCTCCGGACAAACCGGGCAAGCCGCGGCTGACGGTCAAGGATCTCGAGGGCGCGACGACGCTGAAGGAGCTCTCGCACCACTTCGAGCAGCCGCGCAGCGAGGAGGGCGTCGCCTGCAAGCGTTTCGCTTTGAGACTGGGGAACTCCCGCTACCCCTTCATGAAGTTCATCGTGCAGGAGTACCTCGTGCACGAGGAGTACTTCTTCTCCGTCGACACGCACGACGACCTGAAGATCACGCCGGACATGTCCGACTTCGAGGGCTGGTGCGAGCTGCGCGAGTTCAATCGCGGGCTCAAGCAGAAGATCGAGGACGCCTGGGACGGGGCCGACCTGCCGACCAACAAGGACCTGCAGGCGTTGATGGAGGGCCTCGCCCAGCTCGAGACCGGCGAGGACAAGTCCGCTCGGCTGCTGGTCGTCGACGACGAGGAGAGCGTCGCCCGCGGGCTCGCCGCGGTCTTGCGCGCGCGCGGCTACCAGGTCGAGGTCGCTTTCGACGGCCTCGAGGTGCTCGAGCGGATGCGGGCGGACCCGCTCCCGGACCTCGTCGTGCTCGACTACGCGATGCCCGAGCTCGACGGCGAGGAGGTGATGCGGCGCCTCAAGGCCGACGAGCGCTGTTGCGAAGTCCCGATCCTGCTCGCGACGGCCACCCAGATCGACCTCGCCAAGCTCCCGCCGGCCAGTGGCTTCCTGCGCAAGCCGTACCCGCGGGAGCTTCTTTTCACCATGATCCGCCAGCTCCTGGGCATCGAGGCGGCCTCCGCGACGGACTGACGGCGCCGGGGCGCCGGTCGGGCCAGAGAGCGGGATTTGGCACGTAACAGCGAAACGCGCTGGGCGCCGAGAGGGCTGGAAGCCTGAAACGTAGGGGGCCCATCCCCGAGGAAGACGGCAGGAAGACGCCGGCTTGACTTGGCATCGGCCCTCCTTCGGCCTTTAATGACGCGCTTCCCTTCGTGCCAGCCGGCCCAGAGACAGCGGACTCAAGACGATGGATTGGGATACTTTCACCGACAAGCTCACCAACGCGGGTGAGAACCTCGGCCGTGGCCTCAAGCGGGTCTTCGGCTCCGAGAACGAGCGCATCGTCCGCAAGCTCGAGCCGCTCGTCGCCAAGATCAACGAGCTCGAGACCTGGGCGGAGGGGCTCTCCCAAGAGGAGATTCAGGACGAGGTCAAGAAGTACATGGAGGCCGTGCAGGAGGAGAAGGCGACCCTCGACGACCTGATCCCCGAGATGTTCGCCCTGGTGCGTGAGGCCTCGGTCCGCACGCTCGGGCTGCGGCATTACGACGTGCAGCTCGTCGGCGGCTACACGATGCACAAAGGCCGCATCGCCGAGATGATGACCGGGGAGGGCAAAACCCTCGTCGCGACCCTCGCGCTCTCGCTCAACGCGCTCTCGGGCCGGCCTTGCTACCTCGTCACGGTCAACGACTACCTCGCCAAGCGGGACGCGAACTGGATGCGTCCGATCTACGAGTACCTCGGCCTGACCGTCGGCTCGATCCAGTCGGACATGGACCCGTGGTCGCGCAAACCGATCTACGAGTCCAATATCGTCTACGGCACGAACAACGAGTTCGGCTTCGATTACCTGCGCGACAACATGAAGACCAGTCTGGACCAGCAGGTTCAGAAGGATCTCTACTTCGCGATCGTCGACGAGGTCGACTCGATCCTCGTCGACGAATCGCGGACGCCGCTGATCATCTCGGGTCCCGCCGAAGAGCACATCGGCAAGTACAAGGAGGCCGACAAGGTCGCCCGGGTGCTGAAGCGCGACGAGCACTACGAGGTCAAGGAGAAGGAGCGCTCGGCGTCGCTGACCGAGGTGGGCATCGAGGAGGCCGAGCGCATCCTGAACGTCGAGTCGTTCTACGTGCCCGGCCACGAGGACTGGCCGCACTACCTCGAGAACGCGATCCGCGCGTACGAGCTGTACAACTGCGACAAGGAGTACGTCGTCGAGGTCGTCGACGACCCGCGTCACCAGGACTCGGGACCCCAGGTCGTGATCGTCGACGAGTTCACCGGCCGCAAGATGATCGGTCGGCGCTGGTCGGACGGCCTGCACCAGGCGGTCGAGGTCAAGGAGGGGCTCGAGCCGCGCAGCGAGACGCAGACGCTCGGCACGGTCACCTTCCAGAACTACTTCCGGATGTTCGAGAAGCTGTCCGGCATGACCGGCACGGCGATCACCGAGGCGGCGGAGTTCCACAAGATCTACGGCCTCGACGTCACCTGCATTCCGACCAACATGCCGGTCGCGCGCGCCGACAACAACGACGTCGTCTACCGCACCGAGCCGGAGAAGTGGAACGCGATCGCCGATGAGCTCGAGCGCCTGCACGAGAAGGGCCAGCCCGTGCTCGTGGGCACCGCGTCGGTCGAGACGTCCGAGAAGCTCTCCACGATCCTGCGCAAGCGGCACCTCAAACACGAGGTCCTCAACGCCAAGAACCACGAGCGCGAGGCCCAGATCATCGCCATGGCCGGCGAGCAGGGCGCGATCACGGTCGCGACGAACATGGCCGGCCGGGGCACGGACATCAAGCTGGGCGGCAACTTCGAGCACCGGCTGAAGGAGGCGCTCGACGCCGCGGGGCTCGTCGAGGGCGACGTCGATCACCTCGAAGCGATCGACCGCATTCGCTCCGAGGTGCGTGAGAAGTGCGAGGCGGACGAACAAGACGTCCTCGGGCGCGGCGGTCTCTACGTCCTCGGCACCGAGCGCCACGAGGCGCGGCGGATCGACAACCAGCTCCGCGGCCGTACGGGGCGCCAGGGGAACGTCGGCGAGAGCCGCTTCTACCTGTCGCTCCAGGACGAGCTGATGCGCATCTTCTATCGTGATTGGGTCACCAACATGATGGAGAAGCTCGGCATGTCCGAGGGCCAGGAGATCGAGTCCGGGATGGTGACCCGGGCGATCGGCCGCGCGCAGAAGAAGGTCGAGGAGCGCAACTTCGAGATCCGCAAGTCGCTGCTCGAGTACGACGAGGTGATGGACGTCCAGCGCAAGGAGATCTACTCCGTGCGCCAGGCCGTGCTCGAGGGCGAGAACCTCAAGGAGCGCATCGCGACGATGCTGCAGAACGTCGTCGAGCGCAACTCGGCCGTCTACGAGGAGGACCCCGAGGGCTTCAAGGAGTGGTGCCAGAAGACGTTCGACATCCAGATCTCGGACGAGCTCGCGGCGCACGCGACCGACGCGGAGGAGCCGAACACCGACGGCGTTCACGAGGCGGTCGCCGCGCGCTACGACGAGCGCGAGGAGGAGCTCGGCGAAGCTCTTGTGCGGCGCGTCGAGCAGTACCTGATGCTCAACGCGATCGACGCCAAGTGGAAGGACCACCTGCACGCGATCGACGCCCTCAAGGCCGGCATCGGCCTGCGCGGCTACGGCCAGCAGGACCCCAAGATCGCCTACAAGAAGGAGGGCACCGAGCTCTTCAGCGAGCAGCTCCTGCCCGCGATCGAGAACGAGGTGACGAGCCTCATCCTGCGCATCCAGGTCGCTCGTCCCGAAGACGGCGAGGGGGGCGCGCAGCCCGCGGGCGCGCTCCAGCCCCGCGGCATCGTCAGTGGCACCGGCGCGCGCCCGATGACGCCCGGTCAGCCCGGTCAGCAACCGCGCCCGACGCCCGAGCAGATCGCCGCCTACCGCAAGCAAGTGATGGCCCAGCAGGCGCGCCAAGCGATGCGCCAGGCCGTCCCGGCGACCAACGCGTTCGACATGATGAAGCGTCAGAAGGCCGTCGCCTCGGCCCAGGCGCAGAAGGCCGAGGCCAACAAGCCCGCCGCCGAGGCCCAGAAGGCAGCTCCGGCGGCCCCAGCGGCTCCGGCGCAGCAGAGCAAGATGCCCCCCGAGTGGGAGGGCACCGGCCGCAACGACCCGTGTCCCTGCGGGAGCGGCAAGAAATTCAAGAAGTGTCACGGCTGAGGTTGTCCCCGCCCCCCTAGGACCGGGATAACTCGGGCGTGACGCTGGCTGAAACTGAATTCGTGGCGGAGGTCCCGCCCCCCCTCGGACGCGATCCGAACCCGGGGCTGTGGATCACGTTCTGGTACGTCGTCTACGACGTCATCTTCTCGCTCGCGATACTCGCCGCGTCCCCGTGGTGGGTGGGGCGCAGCCTCTTCGACCGCGGGTTCCGCGCGATGGTGATCGGGCGCCTCTTCCCGAATGTGCCCGCGCGCGACGCCTCGAGCGCGAAGCAGCGCGTGCTGATCCACGGCGTCTCGGTCGGGGAGGTGATGGCGTCCAAGTCGCTCGTGCGCGCGCTCAGCGACACGCACGACGTGATCGTCAGCGCCTCGACCAACACCGGTCTGCAGGTCGCCAAGAAGCTCTACGAGGGCGGCACCGTCGTGCGTTTCCCGATCGACCACATGCGGGTCGTCTCGCGCTTTCTGCGCCGCATGCGCCCCGACCTCGTCGTGCTGATGGAGCTCGAGATCTGGCCCAACTTCCTGCGGCGCGCCAACCGCATGGGGATCCCGATCGCGATCGTGAGCGGGCGCATCACCGAATCGAGCTACCGCAACTACCGCCGCTTCGGCAAGACGCTCCCGCAGTTCAACCGCGTCACGGTCTTCGGCGCGCAGGATGAGCGCTACGCGGAGCGCTTCGCGAGCCTCGCGCGCTCGTCCGAGCGGGTCGTCGTGACCGGCAACGTCAAGGCGGATGGGCTGCGGATCGGCGCCGTGCCGCGGGACGCTGAGTTCGAGCGACTCGAGGCGCTCGCCGCGCCACGCCCAGGCGGTCGCGTCATCGTCTGCGGCAGCACGCACGAGCCGGAGGAGCGGCTCGTCGTCGAGACGTGGCTCGCCCACGTGCCAAATGCCCGGTTGATCCTCGTCCCGCGCCACCCCGAGCGCACCGCGGACCTCGTGGGGGACCTCGCCGCCCTCGGTCCGCGCCCGCAGCGGCTGACGGAGCTGCGTGCGGGGACCGAGTCGCCCGATCCGGAGCGGCCGCTCTTGGCCGACACGATCGGTGAGATGGACCGGCTCTACGCGCTCGCCGACCTCGTGTTCGTGGGCGGCAGCCTCGTCGAGCACGGCGGCCAGAACGTCCTCGAGCCGGCCGCCCAGGGGCTGCCGGTGCTGCATGGCCCGCACGTCTGGAATTTCTCGCAGGAGGTGGCCCTCCTGGCGGACGCCGGCGGCGCCCAGGGGGTCGAGGACGCCGCGGACCTGGGTGCCACCTTCGCCCGCCTCCTGGAGGACGACGCGGCCCGCGAGGCGATGGCGGCGGCCTCCTCGAGCGCCGTCGAGAGCCAGCGAGGGGCCACGCGGGTCACCCTGGAGATGCTCAGCGAGCGCTGTGGGTTGAAGCTGTAGCCCGACCGGTCCCCAACCCGGGCTCCGCGCATTTGGCGTGTAGGCTTCCCGTCGCTATCCTAAGGCTTGGAATCCGGCCTGCTCATTCTGAGCGGCCGGTTCTTCCGATACAGGATCTGATTACCGGGGGGGCGCACGAGGCGCCTGTTCCTCCCCCAGAGTTCCCTTTCCCGTCACCCACCCCGCTGCATCGATGGCTCGAACCCTGTTCACCTCTGAATCCGTCTCCATGGGCCACCCGGACAAGGTGTCCGACCAAGTCTCAGACGCCATTCTGGACGCCCTCCTGGCCCAGGATCCGAACAGCCGCGTCGCTTGCGAGACGATGGTCACGACGGGCCTGTGCGTCGTCGCCGGCGAGATCACGACCAAGGCGACGGTCAACTACCAGGACATCGCCCGCTCGACGATTCGCCGCATCGGATACGACAACGATGCGTTCGGGATCAACGCGGACACCTGCGCGGTCATGGTCACCCTCGATCGCCAGTCGCCCGACATCAGCCAGGGCGTCACGGCTGGCGAGGGCCTGCACGCCGAGCAGGGCGCGGGCGACCAGGGGCTCATGTTCGGATACGCGTGCGACGAGACGGCCAGCAAGATGCCGTTCCCGATCCACTACGCGCATCGCCTCGTGGAGAAGATGGCCGACGAGCGCCAGAGCGGTCGCATGTCCTGGCTGCGCCCCGACTCCAAGAGCCAAGTGACGGTCGAGTACGAGGACGACAAGCCCGTCCGCGTGCACACCGTCGTCATCTCGACCCAGCACGACCCGGAGGTCAACGGCAAGTCCGAGGAGCGCGCGGTGCTCGATGAGATCCGCAAGGAGATCATCGAGAAGGTCATCAAGCCGACGATCCCCGCCGAGTTCCTCGACGACGCGACGGTCTACCACGTCAATCCGACCGGCAAGTTCGTCCTCGGCGGCCCGCACGGCGACTGCGGCCTGACCGGGCGCAAGATCATCGTCGACACCTACGGCGGCATGGGCCGTCACGGCGGGGGAGCCTTCTCCGGCAAGGACCCGTCCAAGGTCGACCGCTCGGCCGCCTACGCGGCCCGCTGGGTCGCCAAGAACGTCGTCGCCGCCGGGCTCGCGAGGCGCTGTGAAGTCCAGCTCTCCTACGCGATCGGCGTCGCCAAGCCGCTCTCCGTGCTCGTCGAGACCTTCGGCACCGCGACGGTCGACGAGGACGCGATCGGCAAGGCGATCGAATCGGTCTTCGACCTGACCCCCGCGGGCATCGTGGGCGCTCTCGATTTGAAGCGCCCGATCTTCGAACGTACGGCTTACCACGGCCACTTTGGCCGCGACGAGTTCAGCTGGGAAGCGACGAACAAGACGGCGGAGCTCAAGGAAGCGGTCTCCGCAGCGGTGTAGCAAGAGGTGTCCATGGGCGGCCCCGGCTGACGCCGTCGCCCTACGACCATCTGAGACCGTGACTGGGGGCCGGGTATGGGTTAGAAAGGGGTAGTCAGCCCCCCCAAACTCGCCCGGAACCCATGAAAGTCCTCCGCACGCCTGCCCGCGCCCTGCGCGCCGGTTTCACGCTGATCGAGCTCCTCGCCGTGATGCTGATCATCGGGATCCTGATGGCGTTCCTCGTGCCGCAGATCCCCGCCGCGATCGACCGCACCAACGTCACCGCGTGCAAGGCGAACTTGGGCGCGATCTCGCAAGGCCTGCTCGAGTACAAGGCGAAGTACGAGAAGTTGCCGACGGGCTCCGGCGTGCACTTCTTCGGCGCTCTGATCGCCGACCGCGTTTGGGATGCGTCGGACGCCAACTCGAAACGCATGACCTGCCCCGGGGTCGAGGAGAGCTACTTGACGCCGTCCCAGGACGGGATCCCGCGCGAGGAGTGGTACGTCGACGACGATCAGATGGACGCCGGCTACTCGACCTACGCGGGCCGTAACGTCAAGGACAACCCGATCCGCACGTACCCGATGAAGTCGAGTGAGGCGGTCGTCGCCGACGACAACGATCCCGAGGGCAACCACCGCACGACGACGGTCGTCCTCTGGGGCGACTCGACGGTGCGCGAGCTCGAGGTCGTCGACCTGATCAAGGAAGGCGTGCTCGACGAGGAGGCGCAGTTCATCCCCGTCGGTGCCGAGTCACCGGTCGAGGCGCTGCAGAAGCTCTCGATCGTCGACTGACCGGCTCGCATCGACTGACGCGCGACGCTATGTTCGCGGCATGAGCCTCTCCGCGCTCTGGCGCGCCATGCGGCCCCACCAGTGGGTCAAGAACGTGTTCGTGCTGGCGGCGCTCGTATTCCGCCTGGGCGAGCTCGGTGACCCGACGGGACACCTCGGCCTCGTCAGCAAGGTGCTCCTCGCGTTCTTCGCCTTCTGCTGCGGGGCGAGCGCGATCTACCTCGTCAACGACTGCCTCGACGCCGAGACCGATCGCACCCACCCGACCAAGCGCACGCGTCCGATCGCCGCCGGCGAGCTGTCGATCCACGCCGCGCTCATCGCGGCCGGGTGCTTGATGCTCGCCGCTCTGGCGTTCGGGTGGGGCGCGAGCACCGCGTCGGGCTCGGTCGTCGTCATCGTCGCCGGCTACATGGCGCTCCAGTTGCTCTACAGCCTGAAGCTCAAGCACGTCGTCATCGTCGACGCATTCGTGATTGCGAGCGGGTTCCTGTTGCGGGTGGTCGCGGGCGGCTACGCGGCCGAAGCGCCGCTGTCCCACTGGCTCGTGCTCTGCACGTTGTTCCTCGCGCTGTTCCTCGCACTCTGCAAACGGCGTGCGGAGATCGACCTGTTGGGTGACGACCGCGGCGAGCACCGCAAGATCTTGCTGGAGTACACGCCGGAGTTCCTCGATCAGACCGTCGTCGTGCTCACTGCGTGCGCGATCGTGAGCTACACGATGTACACGGTCGACACGGAGACCGTGGACAAGTTCTCGCATGGCGAGGCGCTGATCTGGACCGTGCCGTTCGTGGTCTTCGGTCTGTTCCGGTATCTCCTGCTCGTGCGGACGCAGCGTGGGGGAGGGAGCCCGACGCGCGTGCTGCTGGGGGGGGACGGAGCGTTTCTCGCGAACGCGTTGGCCTGGTTGGCGGTGGTGGCTTTGGCGTTGTTCCTCTAGTGGTGTGAGTCGAAAGTTCGGCGCATTTGTCCGAGCCGCTTTCGTGTGGTGGCAAGGCGCCGGGTTCTGTGCGTAGCCTCTGTGCTACTCACACCAGGGATAGATACTGTCTTGGGGCAACGCCGCCACCGCGCGAAAGCGGCCGGACAAATGCGC
>JAAELL010000481.1 GCA_024226735.1 bacterium
CTATCAGTTCGACGCCGGCGGCGTGAGCCAAGAGATCATCAACGGTGGCCCGAACACCTACCAGACCGACGGCTCGGTGGCGGGTATCCCGGCGATCATGTCCGGCGACACCAACTACTTCCAGGGCTGGTACCGCGACATCGCGGGGTTCGATAGCAACTTCACCAACTCGCTCGGCGTGACGTTCTTCTAGGAACGAGCCAAAGCGATCGAACAGGGCGGCGTCCTCCGGGGCGCCGCCCTTTTGCGTAGGGAGCTACGCGCCACTCTTGAACCCGTAGAAGTCCCGCGTTCTCGAGCTCCGGAGTCGCCCCCGGCCGCAGGAGCAGCGCCCGAACCGCCCACAGGTCGCCGAAGATGCGGTACGTCAACGCGGTCTCGTCGAGGTATTCGACCCCGCGCTGCCGCCGGTCCCCGCGCGACGCCCGATCACGCGCTCGACCATGCGAGCGTGGCGCTGGCGGAACATGACGAACGCTTGCTCGACCTCGATGAGGGCCGCGAGGATCTCGCGCGGCCACGCGAGCAGCGGCAGGTCACGGTAGCTCTCGATGAACAGCTTCGCCGCGCGCGAGCGCGCCAGGCGCACGCCGCCCTCGGCCTCGCTCGGCAAGAGGAAGGCGCGCACGGGGACCTGTTGTGCCTCTCCAAGGGTCTGACGGGAGGCATGTTCCCCCTCGCCGCGACGCTCACGACCGACGAGATCTTCGACGCGTTCCTGTCGGATCGCCGCGACCGGGGATTCTTCCACGCGCACACGTTCACCGGACATCCGGCCGGGTGCGCGGTCGCGAGCGCGTCGCTCGACCTCGTGCTGGATCGGGATGTACCCGCGCGCTTCACCGCGATCGGCGAGCGATTGTTTTCGGGCCTCGAGCCCTTGCACGACCATGCGCGCGTGCGCGACCTGCGGCGCATCGGCGGTATCGTCGCCTTCGACCTCGTGCCACGCGCCGGAGAACAGGCGGGGTACTACTCCGAGCTCGCGCCGCGCCTGCGCGAGCGATCGAGCGCGGCGTGCTCTTGCGACCGCTCGGCAACGTGCTGTACGCCGTGCCGCCCGCGTGCACGACCGACGAGCAGTGCGACACGATCGCACGCGTCCTGGTCGAGCTCGCAGACCTCGCTCAGGTTGCCTAGAAGATCGGTTGCCTAGAAGGCTAGAAGCCACACCACTAGCGACCAGCGAGGACCGAGTCGCGGTCGTTCTTGCGCATGAAGTCGCGGACGTAGTCCTCGGCCTCACCGGGACGCATGCCCGACCGGCGCGCCTCGATCAGAGCGTCCTCCACCTTCATGCCCTGGTTCACGACGCGGTGCAGGGCGAACAGCATCGCGCTACGCGACCCGTCGCGGCAGAACATCAGCGTGCGCGGACGGGGGCTCTCGCCCATCAGCTCGAGCGCCCGGACAACGGCCTCGTCCGAGATCGGGTTGCCTTCGACGAGCCCGAGCTCGTGCCATTCGAGACCGAGCCTCGAGCACGTCGCTCGCAGGGGAAGCTCCGAGGTGCTCACCGGACACACCGCGATGACCCGTTCGACTCCCCGCCTGCGCGCGAGGTCGAGGTCGTCGACCGACGGCATCCCGCCGAACCAGAGCCCGTCGCAGACGGCCACGTTGTGCATCGTGCCGAGCTCGGACGATTCCAGCGCGGGCTGGGCCTCGCGCTCGTGGGACGCGGTCGTCCTGCAGGCCGGCAGAACCAGAGGGGCGGCCAGAAGGCCGAATTGGAGAAGCCGGGTCACGAGCATGGGGTTCCCATCGGGAAAAGCGGGCGGCCATCATAAGGTAAGTCCCGCGACCGTCCACTCGAGCCTCTGTGCACCAGCGATTCAGATGACCGATTCTCCGTCCCCCGATGCGACCACCCTGCGGCCCCAGATCTTCGCCGTGACCCGAAACGGGCCGCAGCGACTCGCGCTGCCCTCGGGCGCGACGGACGTCGGCGACGTGCTCGACGGCCTCCCGCAGGGAATCTACGAAGGGATGCGCACGTTCGATCACGACCGTTTTTTTGGCCTGAATGAGCACGTCGATCGCGCCGAGCGCTCGATGGCGGCCGCGGGACTGACCGGAGAGCTCGACCGGCCGACTCTTTTGCGCAACATCGACGCAGTGGCGCGGGGCTGGCCCGGCCCGGACTGCAAGCTGCGCTTCGACGTCCTCGCGGGTCCCGCGAGCGAGCTGGGCACGGACGCCGAAGTCTTGATCTCGGTCTTCCCGTTCCAGCCACCGTCGCCCGCGGCCTACACGAACGGCGTGCGGGTGCAGCTCGTCACGAGCCTGCGCCGCGACGAGCCGCACGTGAAGCACGCTTCGTTCATCCGCGAGCGCAAGCAGATCGCCTGGGGCGGGCCCGACAACTTCGAGCCGATCCTGGTCGATCCCGAGGGGTGCCTGCTCGAAGGGGTGATGAGCAACTTCTTCGCCGTCCAGAACGGCGCTGTGCGCACGGCGGCGGGCGGGGTCTTGCAGGGAGTCACGCGCGCCTGCGTCATCAGGCTCGCGCGCGACGCCGGGATCGAGGTCATCCAGGAAGCGGTGCATTCGGATGAGCTCGACGCCCTCGACGAGGCCTTCTTCACGACGTCGGTGCGCAGCATCGTGCCGATCGTGAGCATCGCGAACACCGAGCTCGGCGACGGCCGGCCGGGCGAGGTGACGCGCGGTTTGATGCAGGCGTACGGCTCCCTCAGTCGACGCGCCGCGCGCCCGGCGTGTCCGCCGTCCTGACGCCCGCACGGACCAGCACGACCCAGCCCGCGATCATCAGAACTCCGCCGATCGGCGTCACCATGCCGAGCCGCGTCGTGGCTCCCAGCCCCATCGCGTAGAGCGAGCCGCTGAAGAGGAGGCTGCCGAGGAAGAACGCCCAGCCCGCTCCGGCGCCGCGTCCGCGCAGCTCGACGACGATCCAGCCAGGGCCCATCATCCTTCTCCTTCGTGCTCGACTTCTACGCCGAGACCGTCCGCGATCCGATTCACGTACGCGTAGTAGGCCGTGACCTCGCAGATCGCAAGGATGTCGGCATCCTCGAATCCGGAGGCGCGCAGCGAGTCGACGTCGGCACGCCGCACCTCCTTGGGCGAGCGCGTCAGCTTCACTGCGTACTCCAGCATCGCGAGCTCGCGCGCTTCGAGGCCGGCGGACCGGAAGTCGGCTTCGATCCCCGCGACCAGGTCGTCGTCGCGGACGAGGCGGCGCAGACCGCGCCGGTGGTGGGTGCATCAGTAGTGGCAGCCGTTCCACGCGCTGACGACGAGGGCGATCATCTCGCGTTGGCGCAGGCGCAGACCCGGCGTCGGGCGCATCGCGGATCGGTACAGCGCGAGGTGCGCCGCCAGGCCGGCCGGATCCAGCGCATGCACGCGCAGGATCTCGTCGAGCTCGCCGCTGTGTGGATCACGACCGGCGTCGAACAGCTCAGCCAGCTCGCCGTGCGCATCGTCGTCTCGAACCATTTCGATCCAGGCCATCCGGCCGAGTGTAGCGACCACGGCGTCAGCCGTGGCGCCACGACACATCTCGAAATCTGCGACCCACTTCGAGAATCGCCAGCACGCCCGGAATCCTGGGGTAGCCTTCCTTGATCGGCACCGCGGGACCGCGCCCCCGCCGCCGGCACACCGCTGCATGAAACGAATCACCGCCTTCCGCACACTCACCCTCACGCTTTTCGCTCTCACCACGGCAGCGCGAGCACAGACGCTCTACGGCACCAGGGGCGAGGTGATCGGCAGCGAGCATCAGGGTGCCCAGGCCCTCGGCGGCAGCTACACCAACCCCTGGAACCGCGGCGTGGGCGTCAGCTTCCTGCCCGACCGCGTCTTCGAGCTCACCCTGCCCCAAACGGGGACCGGCTGGGAGGAGACGTTCCTCCTCGGCTACCCGCGCGTGCGCCTGAACCCCGCGCCGGTCCTGGTCCTGTTTCACGGCTACGGCGGGACTCCGCGCGAGCTGCTCGCCGAGACGAGCTACTTCCAGGAGGCCATGGACCGCGGCTGGATCGTCGTCGCGCCGCTCGGTGCGCACCAATACAACTACGGCATCGAGTACGCGCAACGGAACATCGAGCAGGTCTTCGACTGGATCGGCGCGCACCTCACGATCGACGTCGACCGCGTCTACGGCGTGGGCTTCTCGATGGGCGGCGGGACGCTCGCGAGCTACGCGGCGCGCCACCTCGACCCGCTGCACGCACGTTTCGCCGCCGTCGTCGACCACACGGGCACGGTCTCGCTGCGCGACACCTACCCGCACGCGCCGAGCCTGTTCGACAGCCCGCTCATGTTCGGGGGCGGCCCGATGCTGTTTCCCTTCGAGTACGCGCGCGCATCGGTCATCGACCTCGACGCGGCTGGTGACGTGTCGACGGACGACGACATGGCACGCAACCTGACGCACCTGCCGGTCAAGATCTTCGCGGCGGGCGGCGATCCGAACGCGTACATCGTGAACCAGGGCGCGGAGCTCCACGCGCAATTCGTCGCGCGCGGCGGCGCGATCGACTACACGCTGACGCGCGACACGGTCCACCGCTGGTCGACGCTGGACGAGACCGCGGTGCTCGATTTCCTCGAGCCCCTGCGGTTCACGGCACCGACGGAGAACACGCTCGTCGAGACGCTCGCCGACCGCGACGGCCACTGGCACGCGTTCGAGATCACCCAGGCCGCGGCGGGCGCGTTCACCCCCGTACGCTGGAGCGCGCGTCCGGACCAGAACCGCATCTACATCGACCACGTCCGTAACCTCGCGCGCGTCGCATTCGCGCCGCAGGACGTCGACCTCGATGCGGACGCACGGCTCGAGATCGTGTTCTCGAGCCTCGAGGTCGGTACGGTCCAGATCGTTCTGGAGGGCTACCCGACGCCGCCCACGAGCGTGAGCCGCGGCAACGGAACCGGCACGTGGAGCTGGGATCCTGTCGCTCAGACCGTCACGCTGTTCGAGGGCGACTCGGCGACCTACCCGATGTGGACGATTGAGCCCTGAGTGAGCCCTGAGTGAGCCCTGAGTGAGCCCTGCGCGTGGACCTCTCCTTTCGCTTCGACCGCTGGTTCGACCGGCTACCGGCCTCCCCGCGCGACGCGGGCACGGTCGAGCGCGTCGTCGTCCGTCCCGGCCCGGGCGAGCGCGAGACACCTGACGCCATCCGCGTCAGCCCCGCCGCCGGCGTCGAGGGTGACTGGTGGCCCAACGACCCCGACGGTTCGGCGGAGACGCAGGTCAGCTTCATCAACGTACACGTGATCCACTCCCTTGCCGGCGAAGCGCGGCGAGCGCCGCTCTCGGGCGACAACGTGCACGTCGACCTCGACCTCTCGGAAGCCAATCTGCCGGTCGGGACGAGACTGCGCATCGGAAGCGCCGTGTTCGAGGTCTCGGACGCCGTCCATCGACCGTGCGCCAAGTTCGTCGAACGCTTCGGCCCCATCGCCGCCAAGCGGGTCGCGCGTGCAACACGCATCGGGCTCCGCGGACGCGGAGTCCTGTGCCGCGTCGCCCAGGCGGGCGAGGTTCGCGTGCATGACCGAATCGTCGTGGAGCGACCGGCGTCCCCGCCGGACGCCTGACGCTATCCTCGGGGACATGATCTCCACCCGCACGCTGGCCGCCGTCTCCGCGGCCTTGTTCCTGACGGTCGGTTGCGAAGGCGTCGATTTCTCATCGAAGGACGACTCCCGGACGCGCGAGGCCGGCGCGAAGCGCGAGAAGGACAAGCCGCGCAGGACGGCCGGCGCACCGAGCTGGGAGCAGACGGGCGGCACGCAGCAGCCGGCCGACACGACCGTCTACCGCGACGAGTTCGGAGTCCGTTTCGCCGAGGAGCCAGTGCGGCTCGCGCCCGGAGCAACCCACGAGTTGACCGTCCTGCTCGACGGCCCCGAGGAGTACGAGACCACGGCCTTCACCGTCTACTCGCTCGACCGCGGCGTCATCGACGTCCCAGCGGGCGCGGTGTCGTTCAACCCGGGCGAACGCAAGGCCCAATTGAGCCTGATCGCGGGCAACGTCTCAGCCGGCGAGGCCCGCATCGTCTTCGAGAAGATCGACTTCGCAAGACCGCAGAAGTTCGAGTACACGGTCTCGGTGGGCGACTCCGTACTGTCAGTCGATGCGGCGCGCCGAGGTGCGGGTTCCGCGTTCTTCCAAGACGAAGCCGACGGCTTTGTCCGCTTCGACGAAGAACGATAGTCGCGTGTCCGTGTCCTCGCGGGCCACGAACAGGTCGCGTCCCTGGTAGGCGAGGGTCAGGCTCGGGCGATCGACGCCCGTGAAGGTGAGTTGGCCGTCCTCGCTGGCGACCCGTACGTGGTTGCACGCGATCTGATACGTACCGGTGTAGACCGCGAGCTCGTCCTCGGACAGCTCGAAGTCGAGCATCTCGCCAGTCCGCATCCCGAACGCGACGCGCACGAGGGTGCGCTCGAACGCCTCGAGCTCGGGGTCCGCCGCGCAGTCCGCGAAGGCGACCAACACTGCGTCCAGCTCGGGGTAGTAGGCGGCGTGCATGTGCTGCTCTTCGATCGAGCCGCCAAACGAGTACCCGCGCACGTCTGCGAGCTCGACTCGGTTCCAGCCGAAGCCGTACCCGACGAGCGTCCCATCGTTCAACCGCTGGTCGCCGAATAGAGTGCGTGTGCCCTCCTCGCCGATGACGAGTCCGTCCGCGAGGCCGCGCACGAAGGTCTCGACGTCGTTCGGTCGTGCGGCGAGGTCACCCGCTCCGAACCGTACCGCTCCCAGTCCGTCCTCCTCGCGCCAACCCGCGACGGCTTGCGTCACCGCCGCGACGCCCAAGTGGTCCCCCAGTCCGTCCTCGAAACTGGCGCCGTCCAGCTCGAGCGGAGCGAACAGCGACTCGGCGATCGCCTCCGCCAGCAGCTTGTCGGTCACCTTCTCGATGATCCGCCCAAGCAGCAGCGCGTTCGAGGGACTGTAGGTGAGGCACGTCCCCGGCGTCGTATCGAGCGCCTCGCCGCGCAGCCGCTCGACTGGATCGGGGACCTCGTCGCCACCCGCCTCGACCGGCCGAGCGGGCAGCGCGTCGTACGCCGTCAGGCCAGAGGTGTGCATCGCGAGGTGACGCAGGGTGACCTCGTGGTCCTCCCATTCCATCCCTTCCAAGTACTTGCCGACAGGATCGTCGAGATCGAGCTCGCCCGCATTCGCGAGGCGCAGCGCGAGTGCCACGGTGAGTTGTTCGATCCAGGAGGCAGCGGGCCACACGCTGTCCTCGGTCACCTTACGCGTCTCGACGAAGGCGTGCGTCGAGCCGACGCCGCGGGCGTAGAGCACGTCACCGCCCACCGTGAGGCGCACGGATATGCCGCGCGTCTGGTGCATCTCCTGCGTTCGCTCCAAAAGCTGGTCGAAGCGCTTGGCGAGCCGTTCGTCGTCCTGCGGCGGCGCGAGGAGGACCAACGGAAGGGCGGCGAGCGGAAGGGCGGAACGGACGATCGACATGACGGTTCCTCACAGAAGAAGGGGGCAGCCAAGTAGACTGCCCCCTTCCAGCGTTGTGTCCCATACGCCCGAAGGACCGGGGCGCGGGTTTCGATCTACGCAGATCAGCCGTTCTTACGTTCGAGGTCCTGGCGGATCAGCTCGCGGAGCTTGTTCTCGAGCTGATCGTTCGTCTTGCGAAGCTCCTTCAGCTCCTTGTCCTCCAGCTTGCGCTCGAGCTCACCGAGCTGGTGGCGCAGGTACTGGAAGCGGCGGTACTCGTCGATCGTCCGGTGCAGGTCGTTCGTGAAGTACGGCGCCGGCAGGTTCAACGTGTAGGCGCGCTTGATCAACGTCACGAACTCGTCGAAGTCCTTGTCGCTCAGCTCACTCGCCAGCGTCGCGCTCTCGTGCAACAGCGACTCGTAGGAGTCGCCGCGCGCGTGCGTCGAGCGACGCAGGAACTCGGCGAACTGAGCGACCAGGGCCGTGCGCCGGTAGCCCGGGCTGGCGCTGGTGAAGGTGCCCAGCGCGTCCTTGTAGGACACGGTGCCCGAGATCTCGGTCACATCGACTTCGTTCGGGTCCTGACCCGCCGTCTTCGGCGCCTTCCAGCGCAAGTTCACCTTCGCCAGCGGCGTCTCGTCGGACGTCGTACCCGAGCGCTCGATCTCGTACAGTGCCTGCACCTGGTGCCCGGAGCCCACCTCGCCCGCGTCGACCTTGTCGTTGCGGAAGTCCTCGTCGGCGATCGCCCGGTTCTCGTAGCCGAGCAGCCGGTAGCGCGTCACCTGGGCCGGGTCGAACTCGACCTGGATCTTCACGTCGCTCGCGATCGGAACGAGAGCTCCCGTGAAGCGCTCGACGATCGCGCGCTTGGCGGTCTCGGCCGAGTCGATGTAGTCGCAGATCCCGTCGCCCTTGTTGGCGAGTTGCTCGAGGAACACGTCGTTGTGGTTGTTCAGGCCCACGCCGATCGTGTTGAGGAACAGCCCCTTGTCGGAGTGACGCTTGACGTCCGCGTTGATGCGGTCCTGGTCGGTCTGGCCAACGTTGGCGACACCGTCCGAAAGGAACACGATGCGGTTGTGGGCGCCCTGGTCGAGAGCGGCGAGGCCGACCTCGTATCCGAGCTTGAGTCCGGCTTCGGCGTTCGTGCTGCCGTCCGGAGTCAGCGGATGGATCGCGGCTTCGATCACGCCACGGTTCGCGACCGAGGTCATCGGCAGGATGACCTGCGTGCCCTTGGCGAACGTGACGATCGCGATCGAGTCGCGGGCGTCGAGCTCACCGATCAACAGCCGCATCGCGTGCTTGACGAGCTCGAGGCGATTGTTCTCGCGCATCGAGCCGGAGGTGTCGACGACGAAGGTCAGCGCCAGCGGCTTTCGCTCGGTCTGATCAATCACCTTGCCGCGCACGCCGACGCGCAGCAGCCAACGCCGCTCGCTGCCACCGAACAGGCTCGGAGCGAGCTCGGTGTGGATCGCGAACGTCCCCTCGGCCGGCGCCGGGATGTCCGGGTCGAAGTAGTTGACGAACTCCTCGGTGCGCACCTGGGCCTTCTCGGGAATGTTGCCCTCGTTCAGGTAGCGCCGGGCGAGAGCGTAGCTCGCCGTGTCGACGTCGGCCGCGAAGGTCGAGAGGTTGTCCTGGCTCGCAATCTCGAACGCGTTGTCGCCCCAGAAGCGGAAGAACATGTCGCGCGGGCGCTCGTTCGGTTGCGGGCGGCACGTGCGCAGCACGCGCTCGCACTCGTTGTCGGAGAACAGCCTCAACTCGTCCACCGAGAGCCTACGGTCCTTGCGCCAGCGACCGCGCGCGGCGTCGGCGTCCTCGCCGAGGAAGAAGTCGTCTGCTCCGCTCGCCACGACGAAGTCGAGCGCGACGTCCTTCTCTTCCTTCGCCCGTTCCAGCAACGTGTCGGCCTCGAACACTTCGCCCGCGCCGTAGCCAGGTACTCCGAGCGAGTCGACCGGTGCACTGCTCTTCTTGCGGGCACGCTTCGCGCCCCCCTTGTCACCTCCCGTCCGCGTGGCGGTGACCGGCCCGGGAGACGTCGGACCCGGCGTCGCCGGCCCGCTCGGTCCCGCGGTCGTGATGTCGTTCAACAGCTTCGGCGCGGGAGTCTCGCGGATCGACACACCGTCGCCAATAGGTCCGCCACCGCCGACCCCACCGACTGGAGCCATGACCGGGGCGTTCTCGAGACCGAGCGCCATGATCGAGCGGATCGACTCGTCCACGACGACCGGCTCCCCGGGAAGCACGGTAGTGGGGACGCGCGCCGCGTAGAGCCCGAAGGCGTCTTGCGCTTCGGCTGCCTTCTCGACCGAGCGAACGCCCAGCTGGTTCAACTCCCGATGTTCTCGATCCGCGTCCACCTGGTATCTCCAAGTCCGCGTCTCACCCTGATCGGCCTGCAGTCGCTCCATCTGCTCGGTCCACTCGCCACCGACGCGCGGCTCCGTGCCGAGCTCGACCTGAGTCCGCGCCAAGGCTTGGCCGCCACTCTCCCGACGACGGGTGTAGCTCGGCTCGGCGTACCGCTCTGGTGCGAGGCTGGGGACGCCCGCATCCACGGCACCGTCCGCGAGCGCGAACCTACTCATGTCCTGAGGTGCATCTTCCGGCCGGGGCTCCGCGTCGCGTTCGAGGCCCGCCTTGCCGAGCATATCGACACCCGTGTCCGGATCGCCGGCCGAAGTGAACGTGTCCTCATCGGCACCCACGCGACCGCTGCCACGGAAGTCCAGTGCCTCTTCCATCAACACGTCGCCCGCGTCGAGGGAGTGCACGCCAGGCGCCTTCGCGTCCATCGCGCTGCCGGCCACGTCGCGGTCGGTGTAGCCGGACGAACCGATCGACGTCACGATCGCCGCCACGCCACCGAACATCACGACCACCGCGGCGGCGGCGCGCAGACCGGGAGCGCGGTACCACGCGATCGGAGGCGTGCTCGGCAAGGACGCGCCGCCGCCCGCGGCGCACATGACCTCGGCCATCGCTCCCGCGGACAGACCCTCGCTATCCGCGAGGGCGCCCTGCACGAGACCGATCGTGCTCTCGAGACGCTCCTTCTCGGCGCGCAGTTCCTCGGAGCTCGCGAGTGCGGACTCGACCTCGTCGCGCTCCGCTGCGGACCCTTCGCCCAAGATGTAGGCGCAGAGCTTTTGGTGCATCGAATCGAAGTCGTTCATGACAGTTCTCCTTGAACCATGCCGAAGCCCAGTCCGGGCTCGGTGACCACGTCGGGTCGTTTCTTGTTCGCCCCGGAAAGCAACGGCTCGAGCTCTTGGCTCAACGCCTTGAGTCCAACACTGACGAGCCAACCGACCGTTCCGATCTTCTTGCCGGTGATCTCGGCGATCTCGCGGTAGCTCTTCTCGCCCAAGAGGCGCAAGACGAGCACCTCGCGCTGATCGCGCGGCAAGTTGCCAATCGTCACTTCGACGGCGGCACGCGTGTCGGCGCCCTCGACGACGGACATACCGCCGCCGGTCGCTTCGTGTGCCGCGACGTCTTGCTCGCGCTTCTTGCGTCGTGTCTCGGATCTCATGACGTCCATACACAGATTCCGGGTGACCTTGTGCAGCCAAGAGGACAGCTGCACATACTCGAGGCGCGGGTCGCCGAGGGCCTCCTCGGGGAGGAACGGCGGGCTCTGCGCCAACTTGAGGAAGGCCTCCTGGACGGTGTCTTCGTACGCGCTGCCGGCGCCGAGCAGACTTCGGGCGTGCCGCAGGAGCGGTGCCTGATGTCTCTGAACGAGATCCGCAAAGGCGTCCATGTCGCCTGTTCGGAACCGGTCCAGCAGCGCGGCCTCGGAAGGTTGAGTCATGTCCGGGGTTGGCTTCCGGAGGACCGAACGGAGCCCCCGGGAACCTTCTTGGAGAATTCCGGCCCCAGGCTACCTCAGGACCTCCATCAGACGCCCATGGGGGCACGCCAGCGCGTGCGCGGCGTCGGGCTCGGCCGTGCTCCGCTCCGCATGCCGGTGCTCGCGCTCAGCACGCCGGGCGTCGGCGCGCCGGCGGGTGAACGACAACTTGCGCAATACGCCGCCCAGCCAAGCCCGGGACGGTCGCTCGTGACGGCGCAGGGCGAGCACCCACGCATCCTGGACCAGGTCGTCGGCCAGCGCCGCGTCGGCGACCAGGCGCGAGGCGAGCTCGCGCATCCAGGCCGTGTCGGCCAGCAGGTTCTCGGCGGTCCAGCTCATGGCATCACCACAGACTGCCGCCGCGGGAGTGAGCCTTGCACGGACATCGAGAATAAGTCGGGCGTGGAACGAGGGGCGGGGTGGGTGGAAAACGGGGCCCGTCCGGGTCATCGACACACTTCGAACGCTCCCACGGGGATAGTCCTCCCGAGTGGGCGTATGCTCGGAGTCGTGCGAACCACCCTCCTACTCGCCCCGCTCCTCGGCCTGCTCGCCAGCGCGAAGCCCGAGTCCCTCTCCGCCTACGATCGGGCGCTCGGCCGTGCGGTCGATCGCAGCCAGCAGAAGCTCGAGTCCGGAGTCGAGCTCGCCGCCGACCACTCCACCTGGGAGAACGCGTGGCGCGTCTCGAGCAAGCGCTTCACGATCCGGACGACCGAGAGCCGCTACTTCGGTGCCGCGCTCGCCGCGGATCTGGAATCGATGTACACGCGCTTCCAGGAGCTGACCGGGAGTCGCTACGAGCCGACGGAGCCGCTCGAGGTCTTCGTCATGCTCGACCTCCCCGCCTACAACGCCTTTGGCAACGACCACGGCGCGGAGCACTCGTCCTTCTACGGCAGCTTCTTCGCCGCCCAGCATCCCGAGCGGCCCGTCGCGACGTACTACAGCGAGAACCCGACGCTGATGCGCATGTGGGCAACGCACAGCGCGGGCCACCAGTTCGTCGTGGCGGCCTTCGGATCGGAGCCGCCGCTGCCGCTCGCCGAAGGACTCGCCACGTACTGGACGTTCTTCTGGGACTGGAACTGGGCGGTCGATGAATTCGAGCGGCTCGAAGCGGCGGGCTCGATCGTTCCACTCCAGCGGCTCCTGGCCTCTGATCTCGACGAGTTCGCTTCGAGCCCGGAAAAGGGACACGCGCGCCTCGTGCAGCTCGGGATGCTGTTCGCATACCTGTTGACGTTCCGCGAGGACACGCGCACGGTCACCAAGGGCATCCGCGTCATCGAGGCGCCGTTCCGCGACTACCTGCGCGACGTGCTGGCCGGGCGCGACGCATCGGGGCACGCCGTCCACTCACTGTTGACGAGCGACCTCGAGACGCTTCAACGCGACTTCGTCGCGTTCGACGCGTGGCGTTGAAGCTGACGCTTCATCGTCAGCGCAGCTCTTGCAGCCAGGTGCGCACGCGCCCGTCGTCGCCACCGAGCTGAACGTAGTTCTCGAAGTAGGTGCGCGCCTTGCCGGGATTGCCGAGGTAGTCCTTGTAGAGCACCCCTAGCGCGAAGTGGGCGAGCAGGACCTCCTGCCGCAGAAGCGCCGCCTCGAATGCTGCGGCGGCCTCGCCGTAGCGCTCGAGCTCGAAGAGCGCGAGGCCGCTGTCGAAGTGCGGCTCGTAGCGGTCCTCGTCCAGCTTGGCCGCGGCCTCGTACTGCACCAGGGCATCCGCCGCGCGCCCCGCGCGCTGCAGAAACGTGCCCAGCAGGATGCGGACGTTCACGTCGTCGCCGGTATGCGGCAGAGCACGCTCGAGCTCGCCGATCGCCTCGTTGGTGCGGTCGAGCGCTTCGAGGGTCAGCGCCTGCAAGACGCGCAGCCGCCCGCGCTGGGGATGCTTGCGCAGCGCTTCCCGCAGGACCTCTTCGGCGTCGCCGTAGCGCTCGGAGTCCACCTGCAGCGCCGCGAGCTCTCCCGCTGCTTCCCACGAGCCGTCGGGGTCGACGCGCAACGCTTCGCGCAGCTGCGTCTCCGCGTCCGGCACACGCTCGAGCGCGAGGTACGCGCGCGCGAGCTCGGTGTAGTTGCGCGCAGCCTGGGGGTCCTCGCGCTTGGCGCGCACGAGCACCTCGACCGCGCCCTGGGCGTCGCCGTCGGCGAGACGCGCGCGGCCGAGCCAGTAGTAGCCCGCCGCGGAGAGCTCGGACGCCTCGGCTGCCGACTCGAGCTGCTTGCGCGCCTCCGCGACGTCGCCTTCGATCAGTGCCAGCGCGCCGCGACCGGCGAGCGCCTCGGACGATCCACCGTCCGCCGATTCCGCGCGCTCGAAGCTCGCCTCGGCTTGCGCATGCTCCGTTCGATCGAGCCGGATCCAGCCCACGAGCGCCGCGGCCGCGGCGTAGCTCGGGTCGCGCTCGAGCGCCTCGTCGAGCTCGACGAGGGCCGTGTCGTCGTCGCGGCGCGCGCAAAACACGCGCGCGCGAACGAGAAAGACCTCGGAGTCCGCGACCGGCAGCTGGTGCGCCTGTTCGACCTTGGCGAGCGCGGCATCGACGTCACCGGTCCGCAAGGCGGCCCGGGCGTCGGTCAGGAGCGAGAGGTAGCGGCGCTCCTCCTCGGTCTGCTCCGCGGCCGGCTTCATGCTGACGCGCGGGGGAGGCGCGGCGTTCGCGCCGCCACCGCCGATGACCTGCCACAGGACGGCGCCTACGGCCGCGAGGGCGAGCGGTACGGCAATCTTGGTCCAGCTCCGCGCGGGGGGCGCCGAGCCAGCGCGGGGCGAGCGCGGCATCTTCTGGGCCGCTTGCGGTCGCTTCTTCGGCGCGCGCCGCCGGCCGGCCCTGGATGCCGGCTCGCTTCCGACCTCGATGAGCGCGTCGGACATCTCCTCGGCGGACTGAAAACGCTCGTCCGGTTCCTTAGCGAGCACCGTCTCGAAGAGCTCGTCCAGACCCAAGGGAAGATTCAGCTCGGGGTACTCGACCGAGATCGTCGGCGGCGGCTGAGTCGCTTGCTTCACGAAGAGCTCGCGGAAGGACTCGGCCGGGAACGGCGTCTCCCCCACGAGCATCTCGTAGAGGATCAGCCCGACGGCGTAGAGGTCGCTGCGCGCGTCGACCGCGTCGCCCGTGCCCTGCTCCGGAGCCATGTAGCGCGGCGTCCCCATGACGCGCCCAGGCTGCGTCTGCATGCTCGCCTGCAGCGGCAGGTGGACGAGCTTCGAGAGCCCGAAGTCGAGCACCTTGACCGCGACGGCGCCCTCCTCGTCCTCGACGACCATCACGTTGTCGGGTTTGAGGTCGCGGTGCACGATGCCCTGTGAGTGGGCCGCGCCCAACGCGCTCAGGATCTGGTTCGTGATGTCCAGCGCGCGATCGAACGTGAGCGGTGCCTGCTCGGTGACGAAGCGCGTGAGCGTCACGCCATGGACGAACTCCATCGCGAGGTAGAACAGGCTGTCCCCCGCGTGATCGAAGTCGAAGATCTGAATCGCGTTGGGGTGCGTGATCCGCCCGGCGGCGATGCCCTCGCGCTGAAAGCGCTGGAGCGTCTCGCGCGTCAGCTCGAGGTCCGGTCGCAGGATCTTGAGCGCCACCGGCTTGTTCAGGCCGATGTGCTCGGCGAGGTAGACGGTGCCCATGCTCCCCGCGCCGACCCGCTCGACGAGTCGATACTTGTCGTTGAGCGTCCGCCCGACGAGCGCGTCACCGCCCGTGTCGCCGTCGACGGCGCGGGTTCCACAACTCGGACAGAACTTGGCGGCGCCCGGTACCTCGGTCCCACAGCTGGAGCACGTGAGCATCCCCGCATCCTACGCACGACTAGGCGTGCATTTCGCGTCGTTTTGGTCTGTGAAAGAAATTCTTGCGAGGGGTCCTTGCACAGCTTGGACGTCCCTGCCCGGTCCCTCTCCACGCGTCCTCAATCGGGCTCGTGGGTGGACTCGACGTCGATGACGCGGCCGGACGACTCCGGCGGCCGCTCCGCGTCCGAGGCCCGTACGTCGAACGGCACGTGCGCACGCCCCTCGGAGACGGCCCGCTCGAGCCGCGCGCGAACGCGCTTCTTCAACCAACCGCGGAAGGCCGGGACGAGGAGCAAGAAACCGCCCGCGTCGGTCAAGAGGCCCGGCGTCAGGAGCACGGCGCCCGCGCACATGATCAGCACCCCGTCGAGGAGCGCGTCGGCAGGCATCCGCCCGTCCGTCATGTCGGCCTGCAGGCGACCGATCACACCCAGACCCTGCGTCCGCGCCAACGACGCGCCCACGACGCCGGTGACCGCGATGAGCCCGAGCGTCGCGAGCGTCCCGATGCGCTGCCCGACCTCGATCAGGAGCGCGAGCTCGATCGTGGGCACTAGCACGAAGAGCGCGACCCACTTCAGCATGACGCAGATTCTTAGTGCTCGTGGCCGCCCGGGCCGTGCACGTGACCGTGCTCGAGCTCTTCCTCGGTCGCCTCGCGCACGTTGACGACCTTCACCTCGAAGTCCAGCGTCATCCCCGCCAAGGGATGGTTGCCGTCGAGCAACACTTGGTCGCCTTCGATCGACATGACGGTCACGACGTGGATGCCGTCTTCGCTTTGGGCCTGGAACTGCATGCCGACCTCGAGCTCGGCCTCGACCGGCAGCTGCGCCTTCGGCACGTTCTGGAGCAAGCGGTCGTCGCGCTCGCCGTAGCCCTTCTCGGGCGGAATGTTGACCTGCAGCTCGTGGCCGCTCTCCTTGCCTTCGAGCGCCTCCTCGAGGCCGGGCACCAAGAGGCCGACGCCGTGCAGATACTCGAGGGGCTGATCGCCGTCGGACGTGTCGAGAACTTCGCCCCCCTCGTCCTTGAGGGTGTAATCGATCGCGACGACGGACTTGGCTGCAATTTGCATCGGGGGGGCTTTCCGGGCTCGGACGAGGGACCTCGGGGCCGTCCCCGAGATCGGTCGGGAGTGTAGGAAATCTACGGAGCCTGCCCCATGAGCAAACGCACCATCTCCTCGATATCGAGGATCGAGGGGATCGCGGGGTCGTTCGAGTTGAGGGTGACGTGCTCGAACTGCAGGTTCTCGGCCGCCTGCCGGGCGAGGTAGATGCGCCCGCCGACCGTGTCCAACGCCTGGTTGCGGAGCTCGTTGCGCAGGGCCTCGGCCTTGGCGATCGCGAGGTTGCCCTCGGCGATGAAGGTCTCGTAGTCGGCCTCGGCTTCCGCGCGCGTCGCCTTCTCGTACTTCTCGGCCTCGGCCAAGATCTCGGCGATCCGGACCTCGTTGTTCGAGCGCGCTTCCTGCAGCTTCTTGTCCCAATCGCCCTGTAGCTCTTTCTCCGACGCCTCGATCTCGGCCGCGAGTCCGTCGGTCTTCGCTTGTTGGTCTTCGACGCCCGTCTGCGAAAGAGCCAAGAGCCGCTTCTGGTAGGTGAGCTGCTTCTCCTTGAGCTTGTCCTCGTACTGATCGGGGAACGTCACGGCGCGAATCAGCACCGCGATCGGCTCGAGCCGGTACACCTCCATCTCCCGGATCAGCGCCGGCATCGCACGTTCGACGACGCCGAGTCGGGTGTCTGAGCTGTAGATCTCTTCCGAAGCGAGTTTGGCGAGCTCGGCGCGCATGACCGTCTGCACCGAGATGTCGGCCTGATCACGGTACTTGTGCTGGTTGCCCTGCTTGACGATCTCGAAGCCACGGCCAGGGATGATCCGGTACGTGACCGTCAGGTCGAAGAACGCCATGTTGTTGTCCTTCGTCCGGATGTTGAGCGCCGGCTTGGCGTCACCGACGCGGCCGCGACTCCGGCCGTGGACGTGGGCGTAGGTGAGAAAGTGCGTCTTGCGGTCGAGGTAGTGCCACTTGTGTACACCGGTGATCCCGATGTGGAAGCCCATCTCGTAGTCGACTTCGTTGATGCCGCCTCCGCCGAACAAGGATTGTTTCACCGCGATCGTCGCGGGCGGGACGCGCTCGAACAGGGCGAGGAACAACACGAAGCCGACGAGCGCGAGCCCGACGATACCGAGGAAACTGCGTGCGATGCGGATCATCGGTCATCTCCCGTGACGCTCTCGTCGATCAAGGCCTCGTTGCCGCGCGCGTCGACGTGCTCGAGACGCTTGGGAGCCGCGTCGCGGCTGTAGGGAACGAGCGTGAAGCGGATGTTCATCAGTTTCTCGATCAGTGCTTCGCGCACGACGACTTCGCCGCGCTGCTCGAGCGCGAGCGCCTTGCTATGGAGGCCCTCGGCTTCCTTCGTGTACTTCTCGGTCAGGCCACGTGCGCGCGCGACGTACTCCGAGCGCAACGCCTCGCCTTCGGCCCGGCGCCGCGCGGCGAACGCGTCCGCGCTCTTCTCGATCTGGATCGCGTCGACCTCGTTCTCGCGCTCCTTCTTGACGAGCTCGCCTTCGAGCGTCTGCATCTCGACCGACTTCTCACGCTCGACGCGCGCGAGACGCTGGAGCTTCTCTTGTTCGAGCTGATCGGTGCGAGCTGCAAGTCGCTCGACTTCCTGATCGGCCGACTTGCGCTCCTCGATCGCCTCTTCGTACAGCGCGTCGAACTTCGGGTTCGGGGTACCGATCAGCACGACGCGAATGCCGTGCGGGTTGAGGTACTGGTTCAAGCGCTCCTTGGCGGTCGTGCGTGCCAGCTCGAATACGGTCGGGTTCGCGGCCTCGACGGCGGAGAAGCGGCCGAACTCATCGCGCAGGATCGAACGGGCGTGCGCCTTGACCCACTCCTGCTTGAACGCCACGCCGGGGCCGGAGTCGTGTAGCAAGACGTTCGCCGCACCGGCGGCGATCTCGTACTGGATCTGCAGCTCCTCGAACCAGAAGCTCGATCCATCGCTCGCGCGCACCGTGAGCCGCGGAACGTGGTTCGCGCTCAGTGCATCGGTGCCCTGCATGAGGAACTTCTGCTGGCTCTTGTCGAAGATGAAGACCTCCTGCACGAACGGCAGGTAGAGCTTGTAGCCAGGCTGCGTGACGACCTCTTCCGAGCCGGTGAGGTAGTTGACGACGACGCCGACTTCCTTCGAGTCGATGTTCGCCACGCCGAGCCTGCCCGAGATGGCCATCATCGCGCCGACGAGCAGAATGAGGGCGGCGACGCCCGCGGCAGTCATCACCGCGACCGGTGGCTTGTCCTTGAACCTGGCCTGGAAGCCCTTCGGGGGCCAGCCCTCGCCGGACGAGCCTTCGATGTCGATGGTTTTGGTCATGGGGTGCGATCGAGCTCCAAGAGGCGGTCTCCGCCGCCCTACTGCGGCACGCGGGAATCATTCACTGCGGACCGGAATAGGCCGATGGGAGTCCCGGAGCCAGGGATTTCGACTCGATTCGGGACGAGCTGTAGGCTCGCGCCGATGGATACGAACTTCGATCCGGACGGCCCGGCG
The DNA here is from genome assembly GCA_024226735.1 of bacterium. Lineage (GTDB taxonomy): Bacteria > Planctomycetota > UBA1135 > UBA1135 > JAAELL01. The sequence continues at coordinate 18,723 of JAAELL010000481.1, forward strand.
CAGCCGGGGGCGCTGTACGGCCTTCCGCACACGCACGACGAGGCTGCTGTCCACGTCCTGCCGGTGCCGTTCGAAGCGACGACCTCCTACCGGCGCGGGACGGCCCGGGGTCCGGAGGCCATCCTCGCCGCCTCGCTACAGGTCGATCTGTACGACCTCGAGTTCGGGAAGCCCTACCTGGCCGGCATCCATCTCCTGGACGTGCCCGAGGGCTTCGCCGTCCTGAACGAGGAGGCGTGCGCCCTCGCGGGCCCGATCCACGAAGCAGGCGGGGCGAGCCGGAACTGCGCGCTGCAGGCCAAGCTCGAGCGCTGCAATGCGATCGGCGCCGAGCTGAACGCGAGCATCGCGGCTCGAGTCGAAGCGATCCTCGCGAAGGACAAGCTGCCCTGTGTCCTCGGCGGCGATCACTCGGTGCCCTTCGGCGCGATCGAAGCGTGCGCAGCACGCCACCCCGGCCTCGGCGTCCTGCACTTCGACGCGCACGCCGATCTGCGTGACGCGTACGAGGGTTTCACGTGGTCCCACGCGTCGATCCTGTTCAACGTGCTCGAGCGCATTCCGGGCGTCGCGCGCCTCGTCCAGGTCGGCGTGCGCGACGTCGGGGAACGCGAGGTGCAGCGCATCGACTCCGACGCACGCGTCGACACGCTGTTCGACCGCGACTGGGCCTGCAACTGGGCCCGCGCACGAACGGGCGAGGCGAGCCCGCGCGCGCTCGTCCGCGAGTGGATCGCCAAGCTGCCCGCAGAGGTCTACGTCACGTTCGACGTCGACGGCCTCGATCCGAGCCTGTGTCCGAACACCGGGACGCCGGTGCCGGGCGGGCTCGACTGGCACGCGGCCTGCCTGTGGCTGGAGGAGCTCGCCGCGTCGCAAAAGCGCGTCGTCGGTCTCGACCTCGTCGAGGTCAACCCCGGCCCCGCCGGCGACCCCGGGGGCGAGAGCTGGGACGCGGCGGTGGGCGCGCGGCTGCTCTACAAGCTGATCGGGGCGGCCCTGCGAACCCGCGCCTGATTCGCGAAAATCCCCGCGCCGACGCTGCGTACACCTCGAAGCCATGCACGACGACGCACGCGAACCCGACTACGACGTCGGCGGTGGGACGGCCGCCGCCCACGGCTCCGGCGAGAGCGGAAACACGACAAGTGGCTACTGCGCCCGCGCCGAGGCCTTCCTCAATCGCTACGTCCGGCCGGGTTCCCGGGACTGGGCCGCGATGTGCCACGTCGCGCCCGTGGTCGCCTACGCGATCCCTCTGCCGTTCGTCGGCGTCGCGATCGCGTGGGGCGTGTGGCGCTACAAGCGCGACGACGAGCTCGGGGTGGCGACGCACGGGCGCGAGGCGCTGAACTTTCAGATCAACGTGACGTTCTGGAGCCTGGTGGCGCTGCTGCTGCTGCTGCTGCCATGGATCGTGGTCAACGCGATCGCGATCGCGCTTTCGATCGCGGGAGCGCTGCACGCGGTCGACGGGCGCGAATGGCGCTACCCGTTCATCGTGCGGGTCATCGAGTAGGAGGCTGCGCCAGAGATAGCGGAGTGGCAGACGGCCCTGGGGTCTCGCTGGCCGATCTGCTGCCCAAGCACTTCGGTGGCGAAACGCTGCCGTCGATCGAGCTCGCGGCCCCGTTCGGCGTGGACGGGGAATGGCTCTTGACCGCGCAGACGCGATCGGGTTCGACGCTGGTGCACTTCGCGCGCGGCGGCGGCCAAGTTGTTCGCGCCTGGACGACGACGGTGTCTCCGACCTCGTGCTCCCGCAACCGATCACGGCGTTCTCCGTCGGCGTCGAGGCGCGTTCGGGAAAGACCGGCAAGCAACTCTGGAGCGCGCGCTGGGATGACGCGGGCGCAACGACCGGAGTCTCGCTTGCGGTACTCGATGACCACGACGGCGACGGCGCCCGTGACATCCTCGTCGGCAGCTCGGACTGGTACTGGCACGGCACGGTCAACCGCATGGGCGAGATCCGGCTCTTGTCGGGAAAGACGGGCGAGCTGATCTGGAAGATCGGCGTCGACGACTTCGAAGCGCTCGCACTCTCCGAGGAGAAGCGGAAATAAGCACGGGCGAGAGCACCCGATCCGGGCCCCACCCCTTCTGTCTGCCGTCCGGCTCTGCGCGCCGCGCGGGATTACCCCTCTGGCGGTGACCGGTTCGGGCTCCGAGCCCGCCCGTGCTTCTTGTTTCCGTCGTCCCATCGATGGACGGGAGGTCGGAAAGGTTCCCTTCGAGCTGGGACGGACTTGGCCGGTTCGTCCTAAGTCCCGATCCGGTACCGTCTTCCCGAATTCGATGTCGAGCAGCTGATAGACTTCACGCGATGCCCGCTCTCCGATCGCTCTGGCTGCCTGCGGTGGCCATCGCACCGTTGCTAGGCGGCTGCTCCGACGCCCAGGAGACGCCGCCTCCGGACGTCTACGTCGTCGTTATCGACACGATGCGGGCGGACCGACTCGGCTGCTACGGGTACGAGCGCGACACGTCGCCTTACCTGGATCGCCTCGCACGCGAGGGCGCCATGTTCACCGACAACACGGCGCAGTGTTCCTGGACAAAACCGTCGATGGTGTCGCTGTTCACGAGCCGCTACATCACCGCCTACCAGGACGCGCTCCCCGCGGGCGCGTCCACGATCGCCGAGGCGTTCTCCGCTTCGGGCTACCGCACGATCGGCGTCGTCGGGAACGTGCTGCTCTCCAAGAAGGCGGGGTTCGACCGCGGCTTCGACCACTACGACGCGCGCGAGCTGACCAAGGAACAACGCCAGGCGCGCAAGAAGGCCGGCGGCAGCGGCGGTCCGTGTCGCGTGCTCGCGACGATGCGTGAGGAGCTCTTGGAGCAGCTCGCACCCGAGGTCGAGCGGCGCGCCGCCGGCGAGCGCACGCCGCAGTTCGTCTACCTGCACCCGATGGACACCCACGCGCCGTACGACAGGCGCGAGGAATACGCCGAGGCACTGCCCGAGACGGGCGCCGTACCGACGCTCCCGACGGCGTGGCACGAAGAGCGCCTCGAGACGCTCTCGCTCGGCCCGGACGACCAGAACGTCGCCGCCGAATGGGGCGTGATGAACCGCTCGCGCGGCCGCTACGACTGGGAGGTGCGCTACACCGACGAGCAGCTCCAGCTCTTCTTCGAGCAGCTCGAGCGAGACGGCCTGCTCGACAACGCGATCATCGCCGTCGTCAGCGATCACGGCGAGGAGCTGTTCGACCACCTCGAGCTCTTGACCCCGAAGGAGCAGCAGAACAGGCCGCTGCGCCGCGTCTTCCAGATGGAGCACGGGCGCAACATGTACGAGCCGCTGATCGGCACGCCGTTCATCTTCTGGGGCTCCGGCGTTCCCGCGCGCGTGATCGACGCGCCGGTCGAGAACATCGACCTCTACCCGACCCTGATGCACCTCGCGGGCCTGCGCAACCCCGGCAAGCTGCACGGCAGGAGCCTCGTGCCGCTGCTTTCAGGCGACGCCGACGAACGCGCGAGCGTGCACTCGTTCGTCATGCAGCACACTTCGTTGCGCGAGACCAAGACGGGCCTGCAGATCGTCCTGCCCTCCGAGCTGGGCAAGCGCCACGGCGGTGTGCCGCTCTTGTTCGACACCGAGGCGGACCCCGAGCAGCGCCGGAACCTCTACGACGAGCGCCCGGACGACGTGACGCGCTTGGCAGCGGCGATCGACGCGTGGCGCGCGGCACACCCGACGATCACGACGATCCTCAAGTCCAAGGATCCGGACACGGTCCGGAACATGCAGGCGCTCGGCTACTTCGGCGAGGACGAAGAAGAGGCGGCGCAGCTGGAGAGGGACAAGCGCAAGAAGGACGCGCGCGACGACTGACGCTCACGCTGCGAACAGCAACGTGATGTACACCAGATAGCCGGCGAGCAAGAACCCACCCTTGGCACGCCCGCGCTCGCCACGCAGGAAGAACGGCAGCGCGAGCAGCACGAGCGAGAACCCGAGCGCTACCGGGAAGTCGCGTCCGAGCGCCGAACCCAGCTCCTCCTGGACGGCTGGGCTGCCCCCGAAGGGTCGCACGAGGCCAGCGACCCCGATCACGGCGAGCGAGTTGAAGACGTTGCTGCCGATGACGTTGCCGAGGCCGATCTCGGTATGGCCGCGCAGTGCGCTCGTCACGCCGGCGGCGAGCTCGGGCAGCGACGTGCCGAGCGCGAACACCGTCAAGCCAATGACCGTGTTCGGGATCCCGACGCGTTGAGCGATGCCTTCGCCGCCGTACATCACCAGGCGCGCACCGAGGAAGATGGCGACGCTGCCGGCCAGGACCGCAGCCCACGGGTGCTTGGACTCGTGGTCCTCGATCGCGGCGTCGTCACTCGAGCGCGGCTCGCGGAACAGGACGATGTTGTAGAGGGCGAACGCAGCCAACAGGAGCCCCGACTCGGTGCGCGTTACGGCTCTGTCGAAGCACACGAACCAGAGGAACGCGAGCGAGCCCAGAAGCCAGACGAGCTCGCGCAGGGCGATGCGACCCAACAGCACTCCCGGCAGGATCAACGCGCACGTGCCGAGCACGAGGCCGATGTTCGCAACGTTCGAGCCGAGCACGTTGCCGAGCGCCATCCCCGGCTTGCCCTCGTAGGCGGCGATCCCGGAGACGACGACCTCGGGCATCGACGTGCCCCAAGCGACGATCGTCAGACCCACGAGCATCGGGCTGACGCCCCACTTCTCCGCGAGCGAGGCTCCGCCGTCCACGAGACCGTCCGCACCCTTGGCGAGAAGTGCGAATCCGAGGATCAGCGCCCCGGCTTCCAGGAGCCATTCCACGGGGAGAGTTCGTCGTAAAAGGGGGAGAAGGGAAGGCGAGGGCGCGGAGTGTACGAAGTCGAGCGGGACCAGGCCCCCGGGATGGCCCATAATGGAGGCTGCATGTCCGCCCCCGCGCCGCCCCTGATCGCCGTCAACGGTCTGCTCGACGCCGGGCAGCCCCGCCAGTCCCTGCGCCTCGACCAGCGCTACGCGCGCTCGGTCGCGCAGGCCGGCGGGATCCCCGTCGCCATTCCTCCGGTCGGTGGGCCGCGCGACGTCGAGCGCCTGCTCGCGCGCGTCGACGGCCTCCTGTTGACCGGCGGGGACGATTTCGTCATGGAGCGCCTCGGCCTCGGGGACACGCATCCCGCCGCCGATCCGACCCCGGCCGAGAAGCAGGACTTCGACGTGCTCCTGGCGCGCGGCGCCCTCGAGCGCGGAATGCCGGTGCTCGGAATCTGCTACGGGATGCAGCTCATGGGCCTCGCCAGCGGCTCGGCCCGACTGCACCAACACCTGCCCGAGGACCTCCCCGGATCCCAGGGGCACACGAATGGGATCGTGCACGACGTGACTTTGCGAGAAGGCACGAAACTGGCGAATCTGCTCGACGTAGATCGACTGCCCGTCGTCTCCCGGCACCACCAGGCGCTGGCGGACGTCACCCCTCCGTGGCGGGTCTGTGCCCGCGACGGCGAAGGACTGATCGAAGCCATCGAGAACCCCGACGCCCCGTTCGCCATCGGCGTGCAGTGGCACCCGGAGCTCTCCGAACCCGGAAGCCCCCACGACCGCCTCTTCCGCGGTCTCGTCGGCGCCGCCGGGATGGCCGCGACCCGGTCCGCCTTCCAACGGGCGACCGCCTCATCCACGTGACCCCATGAAGAACCCCAACGCCCCCAAGCCCCCGACGCGCATGACCGCGGCCGAAGCGAACCGCCTGGCCCGCCGCGACCGCAACCGGATCATCATCATGTCCGTCGGCGCGCTGATCCTCGGCTCGGGCTACCTCATCTCGCGCTTCGCGCAGAGCAAGTACGAGGAGCAGGACGTCCTCGAACAGCCGAAGATCGACGCGCCCGTCGCCGAAGAGCGCGTCGTCACCGTCGAGTTCGACATGCCCGAGCAGCTCGAGCCGATCCGCGACCCGCCGCAGCAGCGCGCCGTGATCAACAGCCAAGCGTCGCTGACGAAGGTCTACGACTACGGGCGGCTGTTCTCCGAGGCCCAGTACCGCGCAATGGGCGTGCGCCTGCTCGACGCGGCCACACAGGCCGAGGTCGAAGCCGACACCGACGCGCACCGCGTCAAGCCCTTCCGCGTGCGCGGTGAGCTACTCGCGATCGCAAAACGCGAGCGCGAGGGCAGCTACGCGCCCGAGATGCACGGCACGCTGCGAACCGAGGACGGCCGGTTCGCGCACTTCATCGTCTCCGATGCTCCAGCCGAGGCCAGCGTCGGCTCGTGGGTGCGGGTCGACGGCGTGTTCTACAAGCTGTTCCGCAAGGAGGTCGCCGAGGATTGGCGCGAAGGCCCTCTGCTGCTGGGGCGTGAGGCGATCGAAGCGTTCGCCCCGATCGCACTCGCCTCCGACCTCGTCGTTCCCGGCCTGGCCGAGCTGACCGACGACACGTTCGAGTCGACGACCGGCATCCCGCCCGCCGTGGAGTGGGGCCTGATGGCGAAGGCGCAGAAGAGCGGCGAGAGCCCGGATTGGGAGTCGGCCCCCGAGCTGACCGCCGAGATCCTGGGCGAGATGTTCCAAGATGGCTCCGCGTTCCGCGGTAAGCCGTTCCGCATCCCCGTCAGCCGCAACGTCGGCTCGTGGGTCGAGCGCGCTGGCGAGAACGGGCTCGCGCTCGACCAGGTGACGCGGGGCTGGATCGGCAACTTCACATGGAAGGGTGCCGTCGGCGTCATTCGCTACAGCGCTCCGTTCGCCAATCTCACCCTGCAGGACTGGGAGGACAGCGCGCGCTACGTCACCGCGCGCGGCTTCTTCCTCAAGAACGTCAACTACGAACAGCAGAGCGGCAAGCCGGGCCGGGTCCCGCACTTCGTGATGGAGTCGGTCGAGATCTTCACGCCCGAGAAAGACACGTCGCAAGCCCAGCTCATGTGGGTGGTGCTCGGCGCGACGGTGTTCCTGATCGCGCTCTTCTGGTTCCTTCTGGTCCGTGACAAGAAGAGCGCCGCGAGGCTGCAAGAAGAGCTCGTCCGCCGCCGCCGCGCACGCCGCACGCAGCTCGCGGGCGGCGGTGAGGTGGATCCCAGCGCGTGACGCGCACCGTCGAAGTCGCGACCGAGCCGCCGTACACGGTTCACGTCGGACCGGGCCTGCTCGACCGCGTCGATGCCGCCGCCCGCCACGTGACGGATGCGCGCCGAATCGCGGTCGTGTGCGACGAGCGCGTCGATGAGCTTCACGGCACCTCGCTCCTGGGACTCGAGGACGCGCCACGTCTGCGCGTACCGGGCGAGGAGGCGTCGAAGTCCTTCGCCGGGCTCGAGGGTGTCTTGAACTTCTTCTCGTCGGCAGGTCTCGGCCGCGGCGACTGCGTCGTGACGCTCGGCGGCGGCGTCGTGAGCGATCTTGGCGGCCTGGCGGCGTCGATGTACAAGCGCGGGATCGACGTCGTGCACGCTCCGACGACGCTCCTGTCCCAGGTCGACGCCTCCGTCGGCGGCAAGACGGCGATCAACCTGGCGGCCGGCAAGAACCTCGCGGGCACCTTCCACCAGCCGCGCGCCGTGCTCGCGGACACCGAGACGCTGGCGACGCTCCCCGAACCCGAGCTCGCCTCCGGCTTCGGCGAAGTCTTGAAGACGTCGCTCATCGGCGGCGAGACCAGCCTCGCGAAGCTCGAGGAGCTCGCCCCCGCCCTCGCGGCGCGCGATGCGAGCGCCCTGGGCGAGATCGTCGCCGACTGCGTCGCCGTCAAGGCACGCATCGTCGCCGAGGATCCGGGCGAGCAGGGTCCGCGCCGCGCGCTCAACCTCGGGCACACCTTCGCGCACGGCATCGAGCACGCCGCCGACTACGGCAAGGTCCCGCACGGCGTCGCCGTCGCGGTCGGGATCGGGCTCGCGCTCGGCGCGGCGAGCGCGCTCGGCCTGGAAGTCGCGAACGATCTCGCGCCACGGGTCGACGCGCTGTCCACGGCGCTCGGCCTGCCGGCGAGCCTCTCGGCGCTGCGCCAGGCGGCCGAGGTGGAGCTCGGCGCGGACGCGATCCTGGCGGGGATGGCGCACGACAAGAAGGGCCGGGTCGGCACGCCCGAGCTCGTCCTCGTGCTCGCGCCCGGAAAACTCGAGCTCGGGGTTCAGGCGGACACCGCGCTGCTCAGTAAGATCCTGGCGACATGACCCACGACCACGGGGACGAGCCCTTCCCGCGGCACGCCCTCGTCGATCTGGTCAGCGTCGAAGAGGCGGGCCGTGCGCGGCGGCAGCGGGCGCAGAGCTGGGTGATCGGGGCGGCGCTCACCCTTCTCGCCCTGGGCATGCCGGTGAGGCGCGTGCTCTTCGTCGATCCCTCGCTCTGGCAGGGTGGAGACGGGGCCCAGCCGGGCTCCTTGATCGCAGCGCTTCTGCGCTCGGCCTTCGGTGCGCCGCACGAGCGGGCGTGGTACCTGGTCTCGGCAGTCGGGTGGGGCGCGTCGCTTCCCCTCATCACGGGGATGCTGCGGCGCCTCGGGTTCGCGCACAGCACCACCATGCTCGCAGCGCTGACGGCCCTCTTCGCACCCTTCGTGTGGACGGGAGCGACGCTGCCAGTGAGCTTCGGGCCGGGGGTCTTCGGGGCGTCACTCTTGATGGCAGCGCTGTTCGCGGAGCCCCGGCGCCCGGCGCGAGTCGCTGCTGCCCTGCTCGTCGCGTCGGTCCTCGACGCAGAGCTCCTGTGGCTCGTACCGGCGGTCCTTTGGGCCGTGCGCAAGGACCGGCGCGCGGCCGTCTTCGTCGCCACCGCCGCCGTGGGCTATCTCGCCGCCCATTACGGCTCGAGCCCCGCTCGCCGAGCCTGGCTCTCGGACGGCCCGCTGTTTCCGACCGACGCGCGCCTTGCGAGCCTGCGCGGACTTCTGTCCCTGCTCGGTGGTCTCGGCGTGGCCGCGTACGGTCTGTTTGCCACGTTCGATCCCCGTCGGCGCGCCGAGGAGTCGCGGCCGCCGCGCTGGATCATCCTCTGGTGTCTCGCTTTCCTGTTCGCGCTGATCCCGGGCCATCCCAGCGGTCACCTGATGGGGGCCTTCTGGGTGCCGGCCGCTGCCCTCGGCCTGGCCGACGCCTACCAGCGCAAGTGGAGCGACGAGCGGATCGTGCGCTGGGGAACCGTGCTACTCGGGATCCAGGTCGCCCTCGCGCTCAGCCTGACGGCAATCCTCTCGGTTACCGATCCCCTGCGCGAATGGCGCGCCGCGGCTCGGCAACATCTCGAGCCAACCGACGTGGTCGTAACGGACAGCGCGGAGCGCCTGCATCTGCTGCGTGCTCGGTGGGGTCTGGAAGCTCATGGCTCCCTCACCCCGCCGGCGGAGGTCGTCCGCGACGCCGAGCGCGCCTCGGCCGCGGAACGCCGAGTGATCCGCGACGGTCCGCCGCGCCCGTTCGAGGTGCCTTTCACCGGCCAACTCACGCTCCAGGGCGTGGTCGCGGTCGAGGAAGGGCCCTGAAGCTCACCAGGCGCCCCGGTTGAGTGTTCACAGAGCCCCGCTCGTTTGCTTCAATCGGTTAGTTTACGCGCGCGGCGCGCAGCGCTGCTCGACCGCGCCCACCCTCGGTTCTCCGCCCCCCCCCCGACCCCCTCTCCATGCCCCGACGCGACGACCTCGAGTCCATCCTGATCATCGGGAGCGGCCCTATCGTCATCGGACAAGCCTGCGAGTTCGATTATTCGGGCACCCAGGCCTGCAAGGCTCTCCGTGAGGAGGGCTATCGCGTGATCCTCGTCAATTCCAATCCGGCGACGATCATGACCGACCCCGAGACGGCCGACTCGACGTACATCGAGCCGATCACGCCCGAGACCGTCGAGCGCATCCTCGAGAAGGAGCGTCCCGACGCCGTGCTGCCGACCCTCGGCGGCCAGACGGGCCTGAACACGGCGCTCGAGCTGCACGACCGGGGCGTCTTCGAGCGTCTCGGCATCGAGATGATCGGCGCCGACGGACCGGTGATCCGCAAGGCCGAGGACCGCGACCTGTTCCGCGCCGCGATGAACAACGCGGGCCTCGACAGCCCGCGCTCGCACATCGCCCACGACATGGACGACGCGCGCCGCGCGCTCTCGGCCATCGGCCTGCCGTGCGTCATCCGGCCCGCGTTCACCTTGGGCGGCTCCGGCGGCGGCATCGCCTACAACGTCGAAGAGTTCGAGTCGATCGTCTCGCGCGGCCTCGCCCTGTCGATGAACTCCGAGATCCTGGTCGAGGAGAGCCTCGTGGGGTGGAAGGAATTCGAGATGGAGGTGATGCGCGACAAGGCGGACAACGTCGTCATCGTCTGCTCGATCGAGAACCTCGATCCGATGGGCGTGCACACGGGCGACTCGATCACGGTCGCACCGGCACAGACCCTGACCGATCGCGAGTATCAGAACCTGCGCAACGCATCGATCAAGATCATGCGCGAGATCGGGGTCGAGTGCGGCGGCTCGAACTGCCAGTTCGCGATCAACCCCGACGACGGCCGCATCGTCGTCATCGAGATGAACCCGCGCGTGTCGCGCTCCTCGGCGCTCGCCTCGAAGGCGACCGGGTTCCCCATCGCGAAGTTCGCGGCGAAGCTCGCGTGCGGCTACACGCTCGACGAGATCCAGAACGACATCACGCGCGAGACGCCGGCCAGCTTCGAGCCGACGATCGACTACTGCGTCGTCAAGATCCCACGCTTCGCGTTCGAGAAGTTCCCCGGCGCCGATGCGACCCTGACGACGCAGATGAAGAGCGTCGGCGAGACGATGGCCATCGGCCGTACGTTCAAGGAAGCACTGCAGAAGGCCGTGCGTGGGCTCGAGACCGGACACGCAGGCTTCGGGCTCGATCCGAAGGACGCGATCCAAGCGATCGATATGAATCGCGAGGACCTCGCGCCGCTCTTGCGCGTGCCGAACTGCGAGCGGCTGTTGACGCTGCGCAAGGCCTATCGCGCCGGCTGGAGCACCGACGAGCTGTTCGAAGCGACCAAGATCGATCGCTGGTTCCTCGAGAACATGCGCGAGCTCGTCGAGTTCGAGCAAGAACTGGCCGGCGACCTGGTCAGCCCGCAGAAGCTGCGGCGGGCGAAGGAGCTCGGCTTCACGGACGGACAAATCGCGCTCGCGGTCGGCACGAACCGCACCGCGATCGAGGCCCTGCGTGAGGAGCACGGCATCAAGCCGACGTACAAGCTCGTCGACACCTGCGCCGCCGAATTCGCTGCCGTCACGCCGTACTACTACTCGACCTGGGAAGACGAGAGCGAGCTCGTCGTGTCGAAGCAGGAAAAGATCATGATCCTCGGCGGCGGTCCGAACCGCATCGGCCAGGGGATCGAGTTCGACTACTGCTGCTGCCACGCCGCGTTCGCCGCCCAGGAGATCGGGTACGACGCGGTGATGGTCAACTCGAACCCCGAGACTGTGTCGACCGACTACGACACGTCTGACGAACTGTTCTTCGAGCCGCTGACGCACGAGGACGTGATGCACATCGTGCGCGCGATCGAGCCCAAGGGGATCATCGTGCAGTTCGGAGGCCAGACGCCGCTGAACCTCGCGGCCGGCCTCGAGCAAGCCGGCGCGCCCCTGATCGGCACGTCGGTGCAGTCGATCGACCGCGCCGAGGACCGCGAGCAGTTCCAGGAGTTCCTCCAGAAGCTCGGTCTCCGCCAGCCCCCGAACGGCATCGCAACGACCGTCGGCGAGGCCTTCGGCATCGCGCGCCAGATCGGCTACCCGGTTCTCGTCCGGCCCAGCTACGTGCTCGGCGGTCGCGCGATGGAGATCGTGTACGACGACGAGAGCCTCGATCGCTACATGACCAACGCGGTCGACGCGTCGCCCGACAAGCCGATCCTCGTCGACAAGTTCCTCGAAGAGGCGATCGAGGTCGACGTCGACGCGATCTCCGACGGCAACCACGTCGTGATCGGCGGTGTGCTCGAGCACATCGAAGAGGCCGGCATCCACTCCGGCGACTCGTCGTGCGTCCTACCTCCGCACACGCTTCCGCCCGAGATCGTCGATGAGATCGTGCATGCGACCAAGTCGATGGCGCTCGAGCTGGGCGTCATCGGACTGATGAACGTGCAGTTCGCGGTGAAGGACACCGAGGTCTACATCATCGAGGTCAATCCGCGTGCCTCGCGCACGGCGCCGTTCGTATCGAAGGCGATTGGCGTGCCGCTCGCCAAGCTGGCGGCGAAGGTCATGGTGGGCAAGACGCTGGACGAGCTCGGGTTCACCGAGGCGATCACGCCGCCCTACTTCTCCGTCAAGGTGCCGGTGTTCCCGTTCAACAAGTTCCCCGGCACGGACATGCTTCTTTCGCCCGAGATGCGCTCGACGGGTGAGGTGATGGGCATCGACCCGGACCTCGGGTCGGCCTTCGTCAAGGCCTACAATGCTGCTGGCATCAAGCTCCCCAAGAACGGCCGCATCCTCTTGACCGTCAAGCACGCCGACAAGCGCGCGATCGTCGCCGAAGCTCGGTCGCTGATCGCTCTCGGCTACGAGCTGCTCGCGACGAGTGGCACGTGGCGCGTCCTCGACACGAACGGCCTGCCGTGCACGCGCGTCAACAAGGTCCACGAGGGTCGCCCGCACATCGTCGATTCGGTCAAGAACCGCGAAATCGACCTGATCCTGAACACGCCGATCGGCAAGCAGCAACGCGTCGACGACTCGGAGATCCGCTCGGCGGCGATCACGGCGGGCATCCCGACGATTACGACGCTCGCCGGCATCCGCGCGGTTGTGAGCGCCCTGACGGCGCTCCACAAGGGCCAGCAGTCGGTGCGGAGCCTGCAGGAGTACCACGGCGAGATGGCACCAACGACGGTCCGCGGCTAGCAGGCTGTCGGGGTAGTCACGATTCGCGAGGTGCCGAGCATCGAACGCAGCTCGGCGTCGCGCCAAGGTCCCCAATGGCATCCAACCATGGGGAAGCTGGTGTTCGAGCAAGGGTTCTGGACGTCCGCCGGGAGAGCGATCGGAGTCATCAGCCCAGTCGAAGCCAAAGGTCCAGTTGCCCGAATCTTGCTCGAAGTCGTCCTCGAAGACGACCTGTTGCGCGGCACAGGGAACGGTCAGGAGCAGGACGAGTGCGGTCGGCGAGAAGCGCATGGGTTCGTCCAGTCTGGGGTTGGCAATGCTCGCGCATTGCCGCCGAGGCCGCGGGTGTTGGCGCGGCGTCAGTCGTGGCGCGACTCGTCCCCGTACTGCTGCGTCGAGGCGGGCTCGAACAAGAGGACCGCTGTGCCCGGCTCGGCTACCGGCCGGTGCTCGACACCACGCGGCACGACGAACATTTGACCGGGTGCGAGCTCGATGTCACGGCCTCGTAGCTCGATCCGCATCCGGCCTCGCAGGACTTGGAAGAGCTCGTCTTCCCCCTCGTGGGTGTGCCAGGGGAATTCGCCGTCGCATTTGGCGACCTTGACGAGCTGTCCGTTGAGCTCGGCGACGACGCGCGGCGACCACGGCTCGTCGAACGAGTCGAGGACCGCATTCAGATCGACTCTGTCCGTCATGGAGGCCCGGTCCGTCATTGGAAGTCGACGAAGACGCCGCGCGAGGTGTTCGAAGTCGCTCCATCGCGGAACCAGCACTGGAAGCGCCAGCGCTCGCCCGGCTGGAACACGGTGCCAGACGGCAAGGCCGTCAAGTCGACGCGCATGCGGAGCTCGCCGCTCGTGCCCGAGAAGAGCAGGAACTGGGGTTGGCTGAACCGCACCAGCGGAAAGCCGAGGCACAAGATGCCCTGGCTCGGAGCTGGTAGCGGCGTCTGCGCCGCGGGCTGCGCCATCAGGTAGTAGCCGAACACGTTCTGCGGCGCTGCGACGGTGCGCAGGAAGAAGTCGTTGTCGGTGATCGCCTCCGAGCCGATCGCCGCGAGCCCGGCAATGCCACCGCTCGAGTTCGGGTTCGACTGGCAGTACGTGACGCTGATCCGCTCGCACAGATCCGGCACGCCGTTGGCGCTCGCGTCGCCGAGCGCGACGAGGCGCACGTCGTCGACGCCCCAACCGTAGCCGCCGTTGGCGAAACAGTCGTGGGCATGGAACTGCCACTCGATCGTGACCGCCTGGCCGGACCAAGCCGAGAGGTCTACGGTGCGGTACCGCCACTCGACTGGTGCCGGACCCTCGCAGTAGTCGTCGACGGTCACGCCGTTCACGCGAACCGTCGCGGAGTCGAAGTTCGCCGACGGATCGCAGTTGACGCTCCCGCCGCCCTCGCCCTCGTAGAAAGACCAGTACTGCAGGAAGATCTGCGAGTCGGCGGGCAGAGGCACGTCAACCATCGAATGCGTCCCCGCCGGCACGCCGCCGTCGTCGAAGTTGCACTGGGCGTCGATGCCGAAGTAACTGAGCGCACCGCTCGATCCGCTCCCCGCAGGCCTGCACTGCGTCGTCGTGTGCCAGAGACCGGTCGAGGACTGGGTCACCCCGGGCGGCAGGTTCGCGCCGCCGTCGAAGTCCTCGAACAGGAACACCTGCCCGAACTCACAGTCGTCCGGCACCCCGTTGCTGTTGCAGTCACCGCTGGTCCCGTTCGCGATGTCAGTCGCGTCCGGGACCCCGTTCTGGTTGCAGTCCTGCGCCAGCGCGGAACCAGTGAAAAGGGACGGGATCAGGAACAGATAGCGCACGGGAGACCTCCGTAGGTAGTCGACCGACCACCGTAGAGTCTACACCTCGGTGATCAGCTCGCGTACCTGGACGGCCCCGTGCGCTCACGCGGCCGTCCGGCCCCCGGATCCGCTACTTGCCTTCGAGGCGCTTGCGCGACGTGATCGTGCAGTCGAACGTCCAGAGGTCCGGCGGGTACTCGTGCGAATCGATGCGATCGGGCACGCCGATGCGAATCTCGGTCACGCGCACGCGGTGACTCGCGTCCTCGAGCGTGTACAGGAAGTTGGCGATCTTGACCTTGTCGAAGGTCGCCTTCTTGTCGCCGGGCGTGATGCGATAGGTGTTGTCGACGATGCCGCGCGTCAGGGGCCGCTCGCGCGGCGTGATCTCGACGCTGCCGAGCTCGATGTTGTCGCGCGAGGCGATGTTACGAATGTAGGACTCGGGGTCCGCTTCGCCGCGCAGGTTCTCGTCGGCGAGCTGCTTGTACAGGTTGGTGTACTTCTTCGAGAGCGTCTGGACCTCGCGCACGACGTTCTCGACTTCGCCACCCTCGGCGAGCGCGACCTTGAGCTCCTTGATCTGCTGGTGCTCGGTCCACGCGCGCCAACCGAGGTAGCACGACGCGATGAGGCAAGTGAGGATCAGGACACGGGCAAAATTGAGTCCTCTGAAAAAGCCCATCACACACCCTCCATGATCGACTGGCGACGCTTCTCGTAGTACTTGGCGACGTCGACGGTGATGGGCAGCCCCTGGATGAAGATGCCCTTGCCGTCTTCAAGCTCCTCGCTGCTCTTCTGGTCGATGTCGACGACCCAGTACTGCTCTTTGATGACGTTGCGGAAGTCGTTGTAGTCACGCGTTGCGCGAACCGCGCCTTCGTCCGCGAAGAAGGTCACGTCGACCGTCACCTTGACGGTGTCGTCCCTACCGCCCTTTCCGGGCTGGTAGACGGCGACCACCTTGCGCAGGGAAGGACGCCACTCCTTCTCGTTCGTCTTCAGCACCCCCAAGACGAGGTTCATCCCGGCGAGGGCAGACTGCGGTTGCTGCACGTCGGACTCCTGGCCGAGCTCTTTCTGCAGCGCCAGGAACTCGCTCTCGAGCGTCGACTTCAGGTCCCGCAGGCCCGTGAGCGGCGGGTGTTCCTCGACGTCGACATCGACCTTGTCGCGGAACTTCTTCGCGAGGCCCTTGATGCTATCGGGAACGGGGCTCAGGTTGCCGCGCAGCCCCTTCGCGAGGTCGCCGATCATGTAGTTGTTCGAGCTGCGCAGCCAGTAGAGCACACCGTTGCTCTCGAGCAGGTTGCGCTCGCGGTACTGCAACAGGTTCACGACCAGCGCGAACGTGCAGAGGAAGAGGCACGCGACGGCCATCGGGAACTCGAGGCGTTCCCAAGTGCCGGAGTAGCGCAGCTCCTCGCGTCGCAGCGAGGGACGCAGCTTGCCACCACCGAGCTGGCGCACGGCGGCGCCGTAGGCCGCGACGAGGACGCCGTAGCCCTCGGCGGGCTGGCCGCTGTCTTCCTCGAAGCAGTCGAGCAAGTAGACGGGGACGTCGAGCACCGAGTCCCCGATCAGACCGGGGAGCTCGATGCCGCAGACGTAGACCGCGTCGATCGGGTTGACCGTGCGCGCGCCCGAGATCGTCCGTCCGAGCTCGCGCCGGATGCGCTTGACCGCCTGATCGATGCGGCGGTTCAACTCGATCGGGTCGACGGCTACAGCCGCCCCGTCCTCGGCCTCTTCCTCCCCCTCGACGTCGCTGCTCTTCGACCGCGCCACGTCGTGAGTCAGGGCGCCGATGTGGATGACGCGCATCTCGCGCACTTCGCCGGCATCCATCACGACGACCGACGTCGAGTACTCGCCGACGTGCACGAGCAGCTGGGCGTCGTCGGCGTGGCAGATGTCCGCCGCGAGCGCGGCGTTGACGATCGCCGAGGTCTCGAGCTCCGCTTCGAGCGGCTCGATGCCCGCTCGCTCGCACATCTCGAGCGAATCGGCGAGGTGCTCCTTGGGGATCGCGGACGTCAGCACTTCGCTCGACGAGTCGTTCTCGGCCACGACGTGGAAGTCGACGATGACGTCGTCGATGTTCCACTGCGGCAGATCGCCCTCGACCTCGTACTTGATCACCTGCTCGATCTTCGAGCGGTCCGAGAACGGCAGGGTCAGGCGCCGGAACGCGGCGTGCCGCGAGTCGACGACGAGGCCGACGTTCTCGCGCGGCACCCCGAGGCTCTTGATCGCCTCCTTGAGGGCCGCGATGCCTTGCGCGAACGAGTCGTCGTCGGACGCATCGAACTCGCCGGCCTTGTAGGCCGCGATCTTGTGCTTCTTCGCGCTGCCGTCGAGGACGACGAGCTCGAAGAGCCGGGGACCGACTCGAATGCCGCAGGAGCGTGCCATCGGTATGGCCTAACGGTTCGGGGTTGACTGGAAGGGAAGGCCCGCGACGAGCTCGTCGTATCGGACGCGTTGATCGGGCTTGGAGAGGACTTTGTCGCGGATGCGATGGCCGTAGAGAATACCGAGCCGGTTGAGGTCGTCGTCCATGTCGCGGTAAGTCGCGGCGAGATGCCGCTCCTCGACCTGCTTCACCTGGCGCTGGTAGTTGGTGAGGATCGTCCGCAGATGCTCGAGGCGCTTGCCGGAGATGCCGAATTCACGGGCAAACCGCCGCTCGAAGTCAGCGAACGGGGCTTGCTCGGCCGGCTCGGAGCCTTGGCTCACAATGACCCCGCCCGCGACACCAGCGAAGAAGCTGACCGTCGCGAGCGTCAGGATCCAGAGCCGGAGGTCGTTCACTCCTCGCTCTTCCGATCGTCGGACCGGGACTCGTCCCCGTCCTCGTCCTGTTCGCCTGCCTGGGACCGGTTCATCTCATCGAGCTCCTCGAGCACGCGCTCCAGGGACTCGCTGTCGTTCGCCCGCAGGTTGGAGATCTCGGGCACGTTCGCGCGGTGCATGCCGATCGACAGCGCGATCAACAGCGCCGCGGCGATCGCCGTCGCCTGCAGCAAGAAGTGCATGAGCGGCGCGTCGGGGCGCTTCGCAGCGGCGTCCGCGCCACCGGTGAACGCGGTCTCGCGCTCGGTCGACGGGCTCGGGCTCACGCCCGGAGGACCCTCGCCCGAGAACGCGTGTCGCGCGACCCGTGCAGCGAAGCCGGCCGGCACCGCGACGGGGCCGGGGTCGACGAACCAACTCTTGAGCGCGGTCTCACTCTGCGCGAAGTTGCGGCAGCGTGAGCACTCGAGCAAGTGTTGGCGCAAGGGCGCAGCGCGCTCCTCGGTCAGCTCGCCGTCCAGATAGGGCGGCACGAGCGGTCGCATTCGGTTGCAGTCCATTTGGTTCACCTTTTCGCCATGAGCGATCTACGGGCCATCGGTGATCTCGGGGGCGAATTCGGGGTACTTCTGCACGAGCTTCTGCTTGAAGCGCGCTCGCGCGCGGAACAGGCGGGATTCGACTGTTCCGATCGAGATGCCGAGGATGTCGGCGATCTCCTGATAGGCCTGGCCCTCGAACTCGCGCAGGACGAGGACGGTGCGGAAGATCTCGGGCATCTCTCCCAGGACCTCGTGAGTGATCGCGACGATCTCGTCGCGTTCGATGCGCGAGTCGGGGCGAACGACGTCCTGGTCGGCCGTTTCGCCGGTCGCCTCGGGGTCCTCGACGGCCTGCACAGGGCTGCGCCCGCGACGCTTGAGGAAGTCGAGGATCGTGTTCGTCGCGATCCGGTACAGCCAGGTGAAGAAGCTCGACTGGTGCTGGAACGTGCCGAGCCGGGCGTAGGCCTTGAGGAACGTGTCCTGGACGATGTCCTCGATCTCGACCGGGTTCTTGGTGTAGTGGCGCACCATCCCGAACAGACGGCCCTGGTAGCGCTCGACCAGAAGCTGGAACGAGAGTTGATTGCCCGCCAGGGCCTCCTGCACGAGGTCGACGTCTTCGAGGGGCGCGTTGTCCATTGCCATGGCCATCGGACGGGGAGAGACGCCACAGCAGGACCCCTTATTCCCGCCCAGACCGCCGCGCGCGGCAATCCGATGTGGTCTAGGAGCCCGGATTCAGGGTCTCGCAGCCGGTGAGGGTGTGTCCGAGCTTGTCCCTCTTCGTACGCAAGTAATGAATATTAGTGGGTTTAGGCTCTGTTTCCAGCGGTAGCTGGTCCACAACGTCCAGCCCGTAGCCCGCGACCCCGTGAATCTTCTTGGGGTTGTTTGTCAGCAGACGCATCTGGCGCACGCCCAGGTAATGAAGGATCTGGGCCCCGATGCCGTATTCGCGGAGATCCACGGGCAATCCCAGGGCCTGGTTGGCTTCGACGGTGTCGAGACCCTCGTCCTGGAGCCGGTAGGCCTTCAGCTTGTTGGCGAGCCCGATCCCGCGCCCCTCCTGGCGCAGATAGACCAGGACCCCGTGCTCCTGGGCGGCCAGGATCTTCATGGCCTTCTCGAGCTGCGGGCCGCAGTCGCAGCGCTGGGACCCGAAGACGTCCCCGGTGAGGCACTCGGAGTGCACCCGCACGAAGACGGGCTTCTCGACGCCCGGTCGCGCGCCCTCGGCCTGAGCCCCCTCCGGCATGCCCTTCGTCAGCGCGACGTGTTCCTTCCCGTCGATCGTCGAGCGGAACAGTTGCATCGAGAACGGACCGTGATCGGTGACGAGCGGCAGATCGAGCTCGACCGG
This sequence comes from bacterium, assembly GCA_024226735.1. GTDB lineage: Bacteria > Planctomycetota > UBA1135 > UBA1135 > JAAELL01. The sequence goes on from JAAELL010000481.1 coordinate 38,043, forward strand.
CTCGACGAGGCGCTCGTTGCGGCGCCGGTACGCGATCAGGTCGGAGATCGTGCAGATCTTGAGGCCGTGCTTCTCCGCGAACGACTCGAGGTGCGGCATGCGCGCCATCGTGCCGTCATCGTTCATGATCTCGCAGATGGCCCCGGCCTCGCGGCCGCCGGCGAGGCGCGCGAGGTCGACGATGCCTTCGGTCTGGCCACCGCGCACGAGCACGCCGCCGTCCTTGGCGCGCAGAGGGAAGATGTGCCCAGGCCGCGCGAGGTCATCGGGCTCGGCGTTGGGGTCGCAGGCGACCTGGATCGTACGCGCGCGGTCGGCCGCGCTGATCCCCGTCGTCACCCCGGTTGCCGCCTCGATCGAGACCGTGAACGCGGTGCCCATCTTGCTCGTGTTGCGCGGCGTCTGCGCCTCGAGCCGCAGGCGGTCGCACAGGGTGCCCGACATCGGCATGCAGATCAGGCCACGCGCCTCGCGGATCATGAAGTTGATCGCCTCGGGCGTGCAGTGCTCGGCGAGCATCGCGATGTCACCCTCGTTCTCGCGGTCGGGATCGTCCACGAGGATGATCATCCTGCCTTGAGAGAGGTCTTCGAGGATCTCGGGGATGGAGGACGGGCTCATGGTGGCTCTGGTGGGGAAACGAGGACCCCCCATAATAGCCTCGGCACTCCAGCCTCCACCCCCGGCGCTCCCGCAAACAAACCATTCGGATGCAGAAGTTCACACGTGCCCGCCTGCACTCGGTCGCCCTCTGGGCCGGTCTCGCCGCCGCCCCGTCCTGCTCGCTCCCTTCGAGCAGCGAGCTGCCCTGGGAGAAGCAGGAACCTGGCCTGAGCCAGGACCTGGCGCCGCCGAGCTCTCCACAGGACGCGCTGGTCACGATTGCGCGGCTCGAGGACGCGCGCTCGGACGGCGGCGGGCTGCTCCAGGTCCTGTTGAAATTCGAGGACGAAGGGGTGCGCGTGCGGGCGACGCAGGCCCTCGGGCGTCTGCCGCTCGCGGGCCACGGCGAGTCGGTCACGGAGGCGCTCGGAACGGCGCTGCGCGACACCTCGCCGCGCGTGCGCGCGACGGCGGCCTTCGGTATCGGGCTGCGCGCCGACGTGCGCGCGAAGGAGGCGCTGCTCGAGGCCTTCGAGGACCCCGAGGACTCCGTGCGCGCGCGCGTCGTCGAGGCGGCGAGCCGTATCGACGACGAGGCGCTGCACCGCCGGGTGCTCGCCGCGGCGCTCGATCCGGCGGAGAGCGTGCGCATCGAGGTCGCGGTCGCTCCGCACCGCTGGCCATCGGACGACACGACGGCGACCGCGACTCTGCAGCAGCTGTGCCGCGACGGGAGTGACGAAGTCGCCTGGCGCGCGCTGTTCAGCCTCGCGCGCCGCGAGGAGTCGAGGAACACCCTGCTGACGAACATGCAGCACGAGCACACCCTCGCGCGCCTGTTCGCGACAAAGGGCGTCGCACGCCTCGCCGATGCCGAGCAAGATCGGATCGATCTGTTCCACGCCGCCCTCGTACGGGCGACGCGGGACCCGGACCCGCGGGTCGCGACCGAGGCGGTCGTCGGGTTGGGCCAGCTCGAGGGTGCGCACCTGCCGGACGAGATCTTCGAGCACGCAGCCTTCCAGGTGCGATCAGCGGCGTACACCGCACTCGCGGGCTGGACGGGCGCGGACGAGACGCTCGCGGAACGCTTCCGCGCCGGCAGGGCCGACGCCTCGCCGACCGTGCGTGCCGCGGCGTTGGTCGCCGAGGCGCGAGCGCGCGGCACCGGCGCACTGCCAGCGATCGAGGCTGCCCTGGCCGAACGCGATGCCGCGCCGCTGCGGCGGCGCGCCGTGGTCGAAGCGATCACCGAGCTCCCGACAGGCGACGCGACGCCGCGCCTGCTCGCGCTCAGCCACGACGCGAGCCCCGCCGTCGCCGGCGCAGCGGTCGCCGGGCTCGGCCGGCACGCCGACGAGAGCAAGGAGGCGCGCCGGCGGCTCGTCGCGCTCCTGGCTGTGCCAGACAACGGTCTGCGCCTGGCTGCGGTGCTCGCTCTCCAAGATCGCGCGCTGCCGGCCGACCTTCCCGCGCTCCGCCGCGCCTACCGCGACGCCGCCAAGGGCGACATCGCGGCCGAGGTGCGCTTCGCGACGCTGCGCACGGCGAGCACGATCGAGGGAGACGACGCGCGCGCTTTCCTCCGCGCTGCGCTCGAGGACCCGCACCCGTACGTGCGCTCGGTCGCGCGGGCCGAGCTCGCCGAGCTCGGCCCGCGCCCAGCGAGCTTCGTCGCGGCGTCCTACGCCGGCGCCGAGCTGCCGGCGCGAGTCCCGGTCGGCACCGAGCACCCGCGCGTCGCGGTGCGCACGAGCAAGGGCACGATGGTCTTCGAGCTCTTCCCGAGTGAGGCCCCCGTGCACGTGCACAACTTCCTCGAGCTCGCGCGGCGCGGCTACTACGACGGGTTGAGCTTTACGCGCGTCGTGCCCGACTTCGTGATCCAGGGCGGCTGCTACCGCGGCGACGGCAACGGCGCGGGTACGTGGCGCGGACAGGAGGACGCGCTGCGCGCGGAGCTCGGCCCGCGCAAGTACGTGCGCGGCTCGCTCGGCATGCCGCGCAACGAGGACCTCGAGTCCGCCGGAAGTCAGTTCTTCGTGACGCACCGGCCGACGCCGCACCTCGACGGCGGCTACACGATCTTCGGCGAGCTGCGCGAGGGCTTCGAGGTGCTCGACGCGATCGAAGTCGGCGACCGCATCGTTGCGGTGAAGCGTCTCTGACTGGGTTCCGAGCGCACACGGCGCTGTCCACCGGGTAGTGCTTCGATTGTGGAAAGCCGCGGGCTTCCAGACATAAAAGATTGTCCTATAGAGCCTTACGCGCCGGCATCGTGGTGGAACCCGGCGTGCATAACCTCTGCTCGGGCTCATCCGGGCGGAACGGGTGGGTCGATAAGAAGCTCGAGCGCTCCATGGCCGTGGTCCTGAAGGCGCTCTTTTCCCCACCTTGAATCCACATCGTAGCGAGGCCCCATGCATCGCATTTTGATCGTCGGAGCCGTCGGGCTCTTCTTCGTCGGAGCTGGCGTCACGCGCGTCGTCGACCTCGAGCGCAAGCTCGATCGATTCGACGACTTGCGCGCCCAAGAGCCACGGAACCGCCAGGCGCTCGAGCGTGACCTGGAGCAGCTCCGCCTGGAGATGGCGACGATCACCGCGCTGATCGATGAGATCGAGCGCAACGGGTCGACCGAGGTCGCAGGGCTCAAGGAGCATCTGTCGAACATGGAAGGCGCGCTCCAAGCGACGGCACACGCTCTCGAGGAGTCGGTGGCGGAGACCCGTGCGCTCGCGTCGAACGATACGGATGCGGAGGAGATCGAACGCCGGCTCGAGACGGTCGAGTCCGAGGTCCGCGGTGTGCGCGGCCTCAGTGACGCCGTCAACGCGACGGCGAGCCTTGCGGCCGAGGCCCAGACGAAGGTCGAGCGACTCGACCGCGAGCGTCGCGAGCGCGAGGATCATGTCGTCCGCTGGCGCTCGATCGTCGCGCCGACCGTGCAGCTTGCGGGCGAGACGACGGTCGGCAGCGGCGTGCTCTTGCGCTCGAGCATCGCCACGCGGGGGGAAGGCTACGAGACCTTCCTCATCACCGCCTGGCACGTCGTACGTGACATTCGCGCCGACAGCTCCCTGCAGGACCCGCCGATCCCCGTCGCGATCTATCAGGAGGACGACACGATCCGCAACGAAGTCGCGACGCTCCTGCACTTCGACATTCAGATCGACGTCGCACTGCTCTCGATGCAGACCGAGGACGCACTCGAGTTCGGCGCGACGATCCCCTCGCGCGAGGACGTCGAGAGCATCCGCATCTTCCACCCGATCTACGCGGTCGGCTGCCCGCTCGGCAACGACCCGATCCCGACCGCCGGGGAGGTGTCGGACCTCACGCACAGCGTCGACGGCGGCGAGTACTGGATGATCAGCGCGCCGACGTACATCGGCAACTCTGGCGGCGGCATCTACGACGCGGACACGCACGAGCTGCTCGGCATCTTCTCGAAGATCTACACGCACGGGCACATGCGCCCGACGGTGGTCCCCCACATGGGACTTGCAACGTCGGTCGACCGAATCTACGACTGGCTCGAGCGCGAGGGCTACGCGCGCGTCGTCCCCGCCGAGGGCGGCGCGGGCATGGATTTCGCGCTCGCGATGGCCAAGGAGGCGGGCATGGACGCGGAAGAGGTCCCTGAGGACGCGACGAACCGTTAACCTGGCGCGCGCGCATGCGCCGCCCCCCGACCTGGACCGCGACGTGGATCCCCTCGAGCGTTCTCGCCGTTCTGGCGAGTGCTTGCGGAGATGCGAGCCAAGACTGGTTCGCCGATCGCTCGGAGGACGTCGGTGCCGGAGCCGTGAACGGTGAGATCGCGCTGCTCGACTTCGACGCGGACGGCCGCCTCGACGTGTTCTGCACGGGAACGGGTGAGGCGGGGGGCGCGATGCTACGCAACCTCGGCAACTGGCGGTTCGAGTCCGTGGCGAACGGAGTGACGCGCCGCTCTTGGAGCGCTTGCCTCGCGTTCGACTACGACGGCGATGCCGACGACGATCTCCTGGTCCTGGGCTCCGGGTTCGGGTTGTTCCGCAACGAAGGCGGTACCGGTTTCACCGACGCCACGATCGAGAGCGGACTGCACCAGGAAGCCGCTGGCGAAGCCGCCGTCGCAGTCGACTTCGATCGCGACGCCGACCTTGATCTCGTCGTCGTGCGGAGCGAGGCGCACGTCATCTTCCGCAACGACGGAGACGGTACGTTCACGCGCCTGGACAGCACTCGCTCGACCATTTCGGCACCCGGCCCGACCGGCGCCGACTTCGATCACGACGGCGAGGTCGACGCCTTCGCGGACATCGCGCTCGCGGGCAGCGCGGTCGCCTGCGGTGACCTCGACGACGACGGCGACCTCGATCTCGTCGAATCGCGCCCCGGTCGCGGACTCGTCTTCCTCGAGAACGTCGCGGAGAAGAAGGGCCGTTGGCTGGGTCTGCGCCTCTACGACCAGCGCGGTTGCTGGGCGATCGGCGCGGAGGTCGAGCTCACGACCAAAACGGGCACGATGCGCCGGCGCTGCCTCGCCAAGGGCTTCTCCGGTCCCGCGTGCGATCCGCGCGTGCACTTCGGGCTAGGCGGCACCGGAGAGGTGCATGAGATCCGCGTGCGCTGGGCGGACGGGACGCAGGAGGTGTTCGCCAAGGGCGTCCGGGGGGTCTACAAGAACCTCCACGCGGGTCTGGGACAGCTCCGGGACTGATAGGGAAGCCGAATCGGCGCTCAAGCTGACCGGAGGGACAGTCGATGCACGCGATGAAGTGTCCCATTCCTGGAAGGAAGCCCTGTGAGCACCACGCGCCTCGTCCCTCTCTCCCTCCTCGTCTCTCTCGGTCTCGGCTGCGCCACCCCGAGCTCGCACCGGGCTCCGGCCCCGACCGACGAGGGCCGCTCCAGCACGTCGGCCGTGCGGCAGGACGACGTCGTCGTCACGGCCAAGCTCCGCGAACAGGTCGACGCGGACACGTACGAGCTCCAGGTCGAGATCGAACGCGTGGGCGAGGACGGTGGGCGCGAGCTCCTGGGCTCGCCCAAGATGCTGCTCACCGCTGGACAGACGGCGGAGGTCGTGACGGTGGGCGACCAGACGATCTCGGTCAGCGCGGAGCTTCCCGCCGCGAGCTCGCTCACCGCCGACGCGCTGATCGCCGTGTCGATGCAAGACGGGAACCGCGTCGTGAACGCGCCCGAGCTCGTGCTGCCGATGCCGACGGTCTTGCGCGAGGAAGACCAGGCGTCGGTCCCCGCCGCGCCGAACCGCCGCGTCTCGATCGCGTTCCTCGACGAGGACGTGCGGACCGTCGTCGAGGCGATCGCACGCGAGGCTCAGCAGAACATCATCATGCCCGCGGCCGTGCAGGGCAAAGTCACGCTCAACGTGCGCGACGTCTCCTGGCACCGCGCCCTCGAGCTCGCCCTCGAGCCGCTCGCCCTCTCGGCCTACGCCGAGGGCGACATCCTGCGCATCGAGCGCTCCCCCACCGTCTCCCAACACTGCCAGGTCTGGCTCAACTTCGTCGACGAAGACTTCAACCGCATCGTCGAAGCGATCGCCGAACAGGCCCACATCAACGTCGTGATCGACCCGATGATGCCGAGCAACGTGACGCTGCGCGCCGAAGGCGTCTCCTGGCTCACCGCCCTCGAAACCGCGGCCGAAGCCGTCGGCTGCCTAGTCTTCGTCTCCCCCGACGGCACCGCGGTCCGCGTCACCCCCGGCTGAGCCAACGCACCGAGCCGAATCCGTCATGTCTTGTCGCGGCACCGTACGTACCGTTTCGTTGTCGCGGCATCGACCGTTCGCCTGCCACGGCACGGCACGCACGACCAACGCCCCGCGAGCCAGCTCATCGCCGAGCGCCCGCTACGACGCCGTCAGGCGTCGTGCCGTGGATAGGAGAACCCGAAGGGTTCTTTGATTCTGGGACGGGGGCTCCGCCCCCGGTCCCAGAATCAATGCCGGAAGTGGCGCGCGCCGGAGAACACCATCGGCACGCGCGCCTTGTCGCAAGCGCCGATCACCTCGTCGTCGCGCACCGAGCCGCCCGGCTCCAAGATCGCCGTGATCCCGGCCTCGATCGCAGTCTCCACTCCGTCGGGGAACGGGAAGAACGCGTCGGAGGCGAGCACCGATCCTTTCGCCCGCTCGCCAGCCTTCGAGACGGCGATGCGCACCGAGTCGACGCGACTCATCTGGCCGGCGCCGACGCCGTAGATCGTGCGGTCGCCCGTGAGCACGATCGCGTTCGACTTGACGTGCTTGGCGATGCGGCCGGCGAACGCGAGCTCGGCGAGCTGCTTCTTCGATGGCGTCGACTTCGTCACGGTCTCGAAGTCCGCCGGATCCTCGGCCTTGAGGTCGCGTTCCTGCAGGAGGAAGCCACCGACCAGCTTCTTGACCTCGACGTCGCGCGCGTCGCGGTCCGCACCGGAGAACGGGCCACAGTCGAGTAGGCGCACGCTCTTGCCCCATTTGGGCTTCTTCGTGAGGAGCTCGAACGCATCCTCATCGAAGCCCGGTGCGATGATCGCCTCGACGAAGCGGTTGCCGTCGACGAGGAACTTGGCGCAGGCGAGATTCACCGGGCGCGTGAAGGAAAGGACCGAGCCGAACGCGGAGATGGGATCGCCCGACCAGGCGCGCTCGAGCGCGTCCTGGACCTTGTCCGCCAGCGCTGCGCCGCACGGGTTGGTGTGTTTGAGGACCGCGACGAACGGGTCGGCGAACTCCTTGGCTACCGCCAGCGCAGCGTCGAGGTCGACCAGGTTGTTGTACGACAGCGCCTTGCCGTTCAACACCTTGGCGGTCGCGACGCACGGCTCCGCTGGGGAGCCGCTCGTGTAGAACGCTGCCTCCTGGTGCGGGTTCTCGCCGTAGCGCAGATCGAACTCCTTGACGCCGGCGAGCGCGAAGCCGAACGGGAACCGCGACGTGTCGCCGCCGTCCGCGTAGACCTGATCGGTGCGGTCGTTCTGGAAGAGCCACTCGCTGATCGCCGCGTCGTAGCGCGCGGTCAGCGAGAAGGCCTTCTGCGCGAGGTCGGCGCGCATCGCGTCACTCAGCCAGACGTCGCCGGACTTGAGCTCCGCGAGCACCCGGTCGTAGTCGGCGGGCCGCGTGACGATGCCGACGTAGCGGTGATTCTTGGCGGCGGAGCGCACCATGCTCGGTCCGCCGATGTCGATCTGCTCGATCGCCTCGGCGCGCTTCACGTCCGCGTTCGCGACCGTCTCCTCGAACGGGTACAGGTTCACCACGACGAGGTCGATGCCCGCGATCCCGTGTTCGCACATCGCGCCGACGTGGGACGCTTCCTCGCGCAACGCGAGAATGCCGCCGTGGATCTTGGGGTGCAGCGTCTTGACCCGACCGTCCATCATCTCGGGGAACCCGGTGTGGTCGGCGACCTCGGCGACGGGCACACCGGCGGCGACGAGTCGTTTGTACGTCCCACCGGTCGAGAGCAGCTCGATGTCGAGGCTCGCTAGCCCGGCGGCGAACTCCTCGATTCCGGTCTTGTCGGACACGCTGAGGAGCGCGCGCTGGATACGTTGCGTCATCTTGTGACTCCGGCCCACCCGGGCCTGAAGGAGAGCCTGAAGGAGAGACAGGGAAGGGGGGAGCCCGGATTGTAGCGCCGCCGCGTGCGCTACTGAACCTTCCGGTGGCCCTTCGGCGTCACCCAGAAGCGGCGGTCGGCGCGCTCCTGCACCAATCCGGCCCGCACGAGGGTGACGATGCCGCGGCGCGCGTTGCGCTGACCCATCTTGACGTCCTTCGTGATCTCGGAGAGCCGGGACGGGCGGGCCGCGATCGCCCGCAGAAGCTTGGTCAGCGTCTCGTCGAGCCGGACCCGCGCGTCGCCTGAGCGCTCCATCGCGCGGACCGTCGCGGCCCCCGCGGCGCGGGTCGAGCTGCCATCGCGGACGTAGACGAGTCCGCGGCCTCCGCTCTCCCAAACGCGCACCGGGCCCTGCGCGCGCGGGACGCGGACCTCGAGCAGCGTCACGCCCTCGGCGCGCCGCCGCGCGCACTGCACCGTCTGGGGCGGATCGAGGTGCGCCGCGACCCGCTCGATCGAGGCGCGTACCGCATCGGGATCGTCACAGCCGACGAGGCGTCCGTCATCGGCGACGCCGACCCAGAGCGTGCCCCCGACGCCGTTCGCGAAGGCGCAGATCGTGCGCGCGATGCGGTCGGCGCGCGGGAGCCGCACCTTCCATTCGCACTCGGGGCCTTCGGGAGCGATCGAGGGATCTGGCATGCCGCGCATGGTAGTTTGCCGCGTCATGAGCCTACGCGCCCATCCCGTCCGTTCCTTCCTCGGGCTGTACCTCGTGCTCGTCCTCGCCCTGGCCTGGTTCCTCGCGCGTCAGCTCGGCGCAGGCGCCCCGGACGCATCGCGAGGCAGCACGCTCGGCACCTGGCTCGCCGCGTGGCTCATCGCGGCGAACGTGCTCGTCGTGCCATTCTGGGCGTGGGACAAGCGGCAGGCCATGCTCGACCGATTCCGCGTGCCCGAGGCGGCGCTGCACCTGTTCGCCGCGGCCGGAGCTGCCGCCGCCTCGCTCATCGCGATGCGGACGTTCCGGCACAAGACCCTCAAGCCCAAGTTCAAGCTTCTCTACTGGACGCTCCTGGGCGTCCAGGTCGCGCTAGTCGTCTGGTTGCTCCAGGCCACCTGACGAGACCGACTCTTCCTCCTGCTCGAGCTGCTCGAGCGCCGCGAGCATCGTCGCGACGTCGGTCGTCGGCGCCTGGCAGGTGAAGTTTTGGCAGACGTACGCAGTCGCCTTGCCGTCGATCGCCTCCTGGGTCTCGGTGTACGGCACGAGCCGACTGATCGCCTTCGCGCCGGCACCACCGGCGGGTCGCACGACGACGACCTTGTTGGGCAAGAAACGATCGTTCAGGGCCGAGAGCATCGCGCCCAAGTCGTCCGCGGCGGGGTCCCCCGCGATGACGATCTCGAACGACGGCCCGACGAGGAAGTCGACCGCCAGCATCAGCTGCGTGTAGCTCTGGGGCTGGAGCGAGGTCTGACCCGCGAAGGCCTTGATCGTCTTGTCGGCGTACTCGTCGTACTTCGTGTTGCCGGTGAGGCGCGCCAGCCAGAGCAGGTTCATCACCGCGACGGAGTTGCCGGAGGGGATCGCGCCGTCGTAGCTCTCTTTGGAGCGAACGATCAGCTTCTCGCCATCGGTCGGCGACAGGAAGAAGCCGCCGCCCCTCTCGTCCCAGAAGCGCGCGATCATGTCGTCGGTCAGCGCGATCGCCTCCTCGAGGAAGCGCGGTTTCTGGGTCGTGGTGAAGAGCTCCAGCAGGCCGTGGGTGAAGAACGCGTAGTCCTCCAGAAGCCCGAGGTTGTCCGCCGCCCCACCGCGGTAGCTCTTCAAGAGGCGTCCGCGCTCGTCACGCAGGTTGCCCAGGACGAACTTCGCGGCGGCCGTAGCGGCGCGCTCGTAGTCCTCGCGCCCGTCGAACACGCGCGCGGCCTTGGCGAACGCGGCGATCATCAAACCGTTCCAGTCGGTCAGGATCTTGTCGTCCTTGAACGGATGGACGCGCGGCTCGCGCACCTCGAAGAGCTTGGCGCGGATCACCTCCATCTTGGCTGCGAGCTCCGCGGGTTCCATCCCGCGGGTGGGCGCGAGCTCGTCGAGCGTCTGCGAGAGGTGCGGGATGTTGTGGCCGGTCGCCTCTCCAGTCGCCTCCTCGCTGAAGTTGCCTTCCTCGCGGATGTTCCAGACGGCCGCGGCGAGGGCGGCGTCGTCTTCGTCGAGCGCAGCCTTCAGCTGCTCGAGCGTCCACACGTAGAACAGCCCCTCGACGCCCTCCGAGTCAGCATCCTCCGCCGAGAAGAACCCGCCCTTCGGCGAGGTCATGTCGCGCAGGACGTAGGTGAACACTTGCTCGGCCGTCTCGCGGTACGCGTCCTTGCCGGTGACCTGCCACGCTTCGGTGTACGCGAGCGCCAGCAGCGCCTGGTCGTACAGCATCTTCTCGAAGTGCGGCAGGAGCCAGTTGGGGTCGGTCGAGTAGCGATGGAACCCGAAACCGACGTGGTCCCAGATCCCGCCCTTGCGCATCGCCGCCAGCGTCGTCTCGACCATGTCGAGCGAGCTCAGATCGCCGCTCCGCGCGTGGTGGCGCAGCAGGAAGCGCAGGTTGTGCGGGATCGGGAACTTCATCTGCTCGCCGAACCCGCCGCGCTTGAAGTCGTAGGAGTGGCGCAGGTGCGAGTAGCAGAGCTCGAGCGTGCTCTCGCTCAACGCCTCGCCGGGCGTGCCGGACGACAACTTCGCCACGTGCTCGGTCGCTCCGCGCGCCACCTCGAGCACGCGCCGGCGGTCGTTCTTCCACGCGCCCGAGAGCTGCGGGACGAGCTCCATCATGCCGGTCCGCCCGTGGCGCCCCGCCCTGGGAAAGTACGTCCCCGCGAAGAAGGGCTGCTTGTCCGGCGTCATCAGCACCGTCATTGGCCACCCGCCACGGCCGGTCATCGCCTGCGTGACCGTCATGTACACCTGGTCGATGTCGGGGCGCTCCTCGCGGTCGACCTTGACGCAAATGAAGCTGTCGTTCATGAGCTTGGCGACCTCGGGGTCCTCGAAGCTCTCGTGCTCCATGACGTGGCACCAGTGGCACGTCGAGTAGCCGATCGAGAGGAAGATCGGCTTGTCCTGTTCCCTGGCGGCCTCGAACGCCTCGGCCCCCCACGCGTACCAGTCGACCGGATTGCGGGCGTGCTGCTGGAGGTACGGACTCTTGGAGTGGATGAGCCGATTGAACTCGTCGCCCCCGTCCTTGGGCAGCTTGGCGATCTCCTCGGAGCTCGGCAGCGGCTTGCGCACTTTGGGCTCGTGGTCTTGATCTTGGGCGGGGAGCGGACTGATCATCGCGAGAGCGAGGACCAGCGCGCGGGTGCGCGACGTCAGCATTCGAGGACCTCTCGACATATGGCTCTCAGTGCTCTCAGGGGTTGGCGGGAGGGCTCTTGGCTTCGCCCAGAAGGCGCCCGATCGTCTTCAACAGATACGGCGGCGTGACCGCCCCGGAGTAGCCGTCGAGGAAGTTCCCGTCGGCGTCTGCGAACAGAATGAACGGCAACATCATCGCGTTCTCCAGCTGGCTCGCGAGCGCCATGACGCCCGGCTCGGACGCATCCGCGTCGGCGGCGAGCGCGACGAAGTTCTGCTGGAGGAGAGGTGCGACGTCAGGCCTGGGGACGACTCCCTCGACGAGGGAGCGGCATTGTCCTCAGAGCTCGCGACCGAACTCGATGAAGATCTTCTTGCCCTCGGCCTGCGCTTGGGCCTTGGCGTCTTCGAGGCGGGTGTGCCAGCTCAGCGTTCCGCGGTCGTCGAAGTGGGGATGGGGGGAGTTGTTGCCGGTCATTCTCGTGGTTCGGTCGGTGTTGGAGCCCTGACGGCGAGCGCGTCTCCTACGACGCGATTGGCCCGATCTCCAGCCCCGAGCCCCGCACCTTACCCGACCGGCACACGATTGGGGTCGAGGAGCCCGATCCGCCCCTGCCGCGGGCTGATTGCACGCCATCAGCTTGAAAAGATCGTCGTGCACTCCTGTAGGATCCCGCGATGTGCGTGCTCCGGAGTGTGCTCCTCTCGGCCTGCGTCGCGGCTGTCGCCTGCTCCCCACCCCTCGACGATGCGGACGCGGGCTCGCAGCCCGCCCTCGACGACCCACCGACCGACGTCGTCTTCGTGGTCGTCGACACGCTGCGCGCGGACGCCTCGAGCTGGTCGCACACGCCGCACCTGGACGCGCTCGCGAGTGAGGGCGTCACATTTTCGAACGCGTTCAGCCACGCGCCCCTGACCCTCCCCGCCCACGCGGCGCTGTTCTCGTCCAGGCTGGCGACCTCGAGCCGGGTGACGAACAACGGCCAGACCATCGGCACGACCCTGCCGCTGCTCGCCGAGCACATGGGGCGCCAGGGCTACCGCACGCTCGCCGCGACGAGCCTGGCGACGATGTGGCCGATCCGGGCGGGACGCGGACTCGACCGCGGATTCGACGACTACGACCGGTGCGAGCGGGAGGTCGCGCCGGCGACCGACGTGAACGCGCGCCTCCTGCGGCGGCTGCGCGCCGTGCCGGACGGTCGCGCTCTGTTCTTCTTCGCGCACTACTCCGACCCGCACCAGCCGTACAACGCGCACGGCACCCGCAATGTGCCAGCGCGCATCGAGCTGGACGGCGAGCCGCTCGCCACCATCGACGTCGCGGACATGCAGTGGTGGGAGCACACCGTCACCGTGTCCGCCGGCGAGCACGAGCTGACGGTCGACGCGGACAAGAGCGTCTACGTGCGGCGCGTGCGGGCCACGGCTGGCCGCGACCGACTCGAGATCCAGTTCGAGGATGGCGCCCGCAACGAGGCACGTCGGAGCCACCGGGTGCGGTTCACGGCCGAGGGCACGGTCGACCTCTCCGTGTGGCTCCACGACGCACCGGAGCCAGAGGAGATCCGCCGCCGCTACCAGCTCGAGGTCGAGGCCGCCGATCGGGCGATCGGTGAGCTCCTCACGACCTTGCGCAACACCGGGCGCTACGCGGAGAGCCTCATCGTGTTCACCTCCGACCACGGCGAAGGCCTGGGCGAACACGGCTCCGTCGGTCACGCGCGGCACCTCTACGACGAGGTGCTCGCGGTTCCGCTGATCATCAAGCTCCCCGCAGGCCATCCGCGCGCCGCTGAGCTCCAGTCGGCCGCGGGGCGCCTCGCGCGCCACATCGACGTCGTGCCGACGGTTCTCGAGCTGCTCGAGCTCCCGCCCCTCGACGACGCGGACGGCGCCTCGCTCCTCGACCCGTCGGGGCGCGTCCTGACCGCCGAAGTGCACCCGCCCGAGGCGCCGACCTCGCTCTTCGCGATCCGCGATCTCGAGCACAAGCTGATCTACGACAGCGAGTCCGAGCGCTTCGAGCTGTACGACGTCGTCACCGATCCCGGCGAGCTCGACGACGTGTTTCAGGCGAGCAGTCCGCGCTTCGACACCTGGCGCCGCCGCCTGCTCCTGCGCGCGGAGACCGAGCGCGAGGCCGCGGTGCCGCTCGATCCGGAGACGGCGCGCCGGCTCGAGGCGCTGGGGTATTAGGAGGCTCGCGGAGGATCCTACGGATCCCCCGCGAGCCTCCTACGACACCTTCGGTGTCGAGGTGTTCATGGCGCCACGGCTGACGCCGTGGCGCTGGTGGGGATTGCGCGGGCTCGGTACTACCCCAGCAGGTCACGGTACGGCAGCGAGAGGAACTCGCCGCGGTCGAGCGCCAACAGCTCGATGACGCGGTCGCACTCCGCGCGCGCGTCCTCCTCGCCGATCTCGCCCACCGCGGTCTCGAGCTCGATGTAGTCGCCGAGATCCTCGACGCGGTCGAGGTGGATGCGGGTGTGATCGAGCATCCAGAGCGTGCGCTCCTTCTGCACGACGACGTCGACCGGCAGCACGCGGCCGAGCAGCGCCTTCCAGCCCTCGACGTCCTCGAGGACCTGGCGGCTGTAGGCCGATGCGCGGGCTTGCGCGCTGTCGGTCGGACGCTCGTAGCTGATCAGCTCCGCCGGCTCGCCCGCGATCTCGCGCAGCTTGAGCCAGCCGGTCGGCACGGCGTAGAAGGTGTCGCGCTGGCGCAGCACGACGGTGTGTTCCGCGCCGACTTCCTCGAGCCGGCGCTCCATCGCGGTGCGGTCGCGCAACACCGACTTGATCTCGATGTTCAGCATGGTCAACGGGTCAGGATCGGAAGGTATGCGCTCCACGGCCCGACGTCATCCGCGTAGCGCTTCGAAAGGACGCGCATGATCTGCGCGATGTGGCCCTGGTCGTGTACGACCCAGGTCGACAGAAGTTGCACGAGCGTGACGCGCCCGAGCTCCGGGTGCATGCCCGCGCGGGCGAGATCGCCGACCTCGAGCTCGAGCGCGCGCAGAGCCGCCAAGCTCGTCGCGCGCAGCGTCGCAAACTCGTCGAGCAGCTCGGCCATCGTCAGAGCTTGGTAGCGATCGCGGAACGCGAAGCGGTCGAACGGCTCGAACGGGCGCTCGGCACCATGCTCGAGGATGATGCGCGCGCGCGGAATCCAGTCATGCTCCTCGCCGCTGCACAGGTGCGCGACGACGTCGCGTGCACTGAACGTCCCTTCGCCCTCGTCGGACTCGACCCATTCCTGCGGGAGCTCGCTCAGGAGCGCGCGCAGTACCCCCGGCGTCCGGGCGAGGATCGCTGCGGCTTCTTCCAGGTCGAATCGCGACGCGCGCATGCGCCCATGTTACGCGACCTGGGCGTCGATCTACATCGTCCCGCGCGAGCGCAGGAAGGCTTCGATGAACGTGTCGATCGCCCCGTCGAGAACGCCCTGGACGTTGCCGACCTCGACATTCGTGCGGTGGTCCTTGACCATCTGGTAGGGATTCAGGACGTAGGAGCGGATCTGGCTGCCCCAGGCGATCTCGCCCTTCTCCCCGTAAAGCTTGGCCATCTCGGCGTCACGCTTGCTCTCCTCGAGCTGGTTGAGCTTGGCCTGCAAGAGCTTCAGCGCCATCGCACGGTTCTTGTGCTGGCTGCGCTCGTTCTGGCAGCGCACCACGACGCCGGTCGGGATGTGCGTCATGCGCACGGCGGACTCGGTCTTGTTGACGTGCTGGCCGCCCGCTCCCCCCGCGCGCATCGTGTCGATCTTGATGTCGGCCTCGCTCAGCTCGACGTTGATGTCGTCGTCGACCTCGGGCGTCACGTCGACCGACGCGAACGCGGTGTGGCGCCGGGCCTGGGCGTCGAACGGGCTGATGCGGACGAGGCGGTGGACGCCGGTCTCGGCCTTGAGGTAGCCGAACGCGTACGGACCGCTGATGTGCAGGGTCGTACCGCGAATGCCGCCCTCGGTCTCCTCCTGGAGCTCGATCTGCTCGATGTCGAAGCCCCTGGCCTCGGCCCAGCGCAGGTACATGCGCATGAGCATCGACGCCCAGTCACACGAGTCGACCCCGCCCGCGCCGGCGCTGATCTGCAGGAATGCGCCGCTCTTGTCGTTCGGCCCGCCGAGCATGACCTGGAACTCGAGCGCGTCGAGGCTCTTGGTCGCGCGCGCGACGATCGTCGCGACCTCGTCGATGACTTCATCCTCGCCCCCCTCCTCCGCCATCTCGGCCAGGATGTCGAGCTCGTCGAAGCCCTGAGCCAGCTCGCGGATCGGGTCGACGACCGCGCGGACGGTCTTCATTTCCGCGATGAGCTTCTTGCTCCGCTCCTGGTCGTTCCAGAAGTCGGGCGAGCTCTGCGCCTCCTCGATCTCCTCGTAGCGTTTCAGTCGATTCGGGTAGTCAAAGACTCTCCATCAACTGATCGAGGCGGCCGCGGAGCTCCTTTCCAGTCTGGACGTGGTCGGCGAGGGTGGGCATGGCGCGGATTCTATCGATCAAGTGCCGAGTGTCGACACCGAGAGCTCGAAAGACGAAAGGCGGCCCCTGAACAGGGACCGCCTCTCTTGACCGATTGGGACGAGGGCTGGAAGGAGAAATCGTGGTGTGGATCGTCTCGTCCCGCCGGGGACCGGTGAACCGAACTCCGAACGATCGGCCGCAGCCACCTTCGACAAGCCGGGTAGGCGGAGTGAAGTCCGACCGCGATTCCGGTACAACCCGCCGCAACGAAGATCGAGCTCCCCACCGTCGAAGCGCGGCTCAGCCGTCGCTACAAGCGCTTCTTGACCGACGTCGAAATGCCCAACGGGGAGGTTCTGACGGCGCACTGTCCCAACACGGGAACGCTTCTGGGCTGCATCCCCGAGGGCGCGCGCACGATCCTGCGCGACAGCCAGGATCTCAAGCGCAAGCTGCGCTACACGTTCCAGACCGTTGAAGTGGACGGGACCTGGGTCAACGTCGACACGTCGCTACCCACCGCCCTCGTGGCCGAGGCGATCGAGAGCGGCAAGGTGCCGAAGCTCACGGGCTACGACGCGTTGCGGCGCGAGGTGCGCTACGGCGCAGCGAGTCGCATCGACATCCTGCTCTCGCGCGGCGAGGCGGAGCTCTGCTACGTCGAGGTCAAGTCGACGACGCTAGTGGTGTGATTCACTCTTGTGCGGCATTTTGGTCGGCCCGTACCCGCCCGCTGCTGCGTTGCGCCTCCTCCGAGACTTGCAGCGAAGTCGCGTCGTCGCTGCGCCTTGCAGCGA
>JAAELL010000482.1 GCA_024226735.1 bacterium
CGGCTCTCGAACAGCGGGCGAAGAGAGTCGACTCGGCGCCTGGCCACGGCCGCTCGGATCGACTTCGGCGGGCCGGCGTTCGTGGCCGCCGAGGCGCGGCGCAGCGGGAGCGTGCTGAGGCTGCTGGACTCGGCCGCGTTCGTCGAGAACGGCGACGCGCGCGAGTCGCTCTTCGACCTCGCGCTCGGACACCTGCGAGCCCGACACCAGGGGGAGCTGTCGCCGGCGGGGCGCTTCGTGCGCATCGAGCTCGCGGGCAAGGAGCGCACTCTCTCCCTGGCCGAGGTCGAGGTCTTCGTCCGCGGTGACAACGTCGCGCCGCGCGGAGTGGCCACGCAATCGACACTCAACTGGGGCGGTGTTCCCGGGCGCGCCCTGGACGGGAACAGGAGTGGTCGCTGGAGCGACGACGGACAGACGCACACGCTCGAGGACCAGCCCGATCCGTGGTGGGAGCTGGACCTGGGCGCGGAGCACGCCGTCGAGCAGATCGTGCTCTGGAATCGAACCGACGGGGAGCTGGGCAAGCGCCTCGACGGTTTCGTCGTGCGCGTGCTGGACGAGGAGCGCAGAGCGGTCTTCGAACACGCCGGAGGCCCGGCCGAGGAGCGCAACGCCGTCGAGCTGACCGCTCCGGCGCTGCGCGCGCGCCGCGTCGCGGCTCGCGCCTTGGCCGCGCTGCGTGTGCGCGAGGACGCCGCGATCGACGCGCTGGTGTCCCACTTCGGTGACCCCGATCTGCGCCTTGCCGTCGTCCAGGGAATGCGCGCCATACCGTTCGCCCGCTGGCCACGCGACTCCGTCGAGTCCGTGGGCGGCGCCCTCCTCATGCACTTCTCGAGTCGCTCACCGGAGGACTACGACACACGGGGGGGGCGCGAGATCCTCGCGCTCGCGGACGAGATCGCCCCGTTCCTCGAATCGATCGATGCCGAGGCAGGACGGCTCTTTCGCGATCTGCGCCGCCGGCTCGGTCCGCAGGTCTTCGTGATCCGTCCGGTCCCCGACAGTCTGCTCTTCGACCGCACCGAGCTCACCGTCGTCGCCGGCCACCCGGTCGAGCTGTTCTTCGACAACACGGACCTCATGCCCCACAACCTGCTCGTCGCCGCGCCGAGATCGCTCGCGGTGGTCGGCATGGCGGCGGAGCGCATGGCGCAGCAGCCGGACGCCTGGGACAAGGGCTTCGTCCCCGACCTGCCCGAGGTGCTCTACGCGATGGACTTGCTCCAGCCCGGACAGTCAGGGACGCTGCGCTTCGACGCGCCCACCGACCCGGACGACTATCCCTACGTCTGCACCTTTCCCGGCCACTGGGTGCGGATGAACGGCGTGATGCACGTCGTCGCCGACTGGGACGACGTGGCGCTCCCGAGCGCGGCTGCCTCCGCCGAGCCCGCGCTTCCGTCGAGGCCGTTCGTGCGCAACTGGACCACGGACGACCTGCGGCCTCACCTGCGGAAGGTGCTGGGCGCCTCGGCCGAGCGCGGTCGCGTCGTGCTCGACGACGCCAGCTGCCTGACCTGCCACGCGATCGACAGCGAGGGCGGTGTCACCGGACCGGACCTGACCGAAGTCGTCGAACGCTACGGGAGCGTCGAAGAGCTCCTCGACCAGATCGTCGATCCCTCGGCCCAGATCCTCGAGGGCTACGAGTCCGAGATCTTCCTCACCACCGATGGGCACGTCGTCTCAGGGCACATCGTGCGCGACGAAGGCGACGTGCTGCTCGTTCAGGACGACCCATACCGCGACGACTACCTCGAGCTACCGGTGGACGAGATCGAGGAACGCGCGACCTCGAGCGTCTCGCTCATGCCCGCCGGTTTGCTGTCGACCTTCGAGCGCGAGGAGATTCTCGACTTGTTGGCCTTCCTCGAGTCGCTCCGAGCGCGCTAGTGCGCCCACGCTGGTAGGGAGCTCGTGTCGATTCCCAGCGCGGCCATGCCGTAGAGGTACATCGCGGCCGTGATCAGGGCGATGCCGATCAGGTTCAGCAGGAACCCGCCGCGGATCATGTCGATCATCTTCACCTCTCCCGTGCCGAAGACGATCGCGTTGGGTGGTGTGGCCACGGGCAGCATGAAGGCACACGAGGCGCTGAGCGTGGCCGGGACCATGAGCAGCAGCGGGTCGGTCTCGATCGCGACGGCCAGCGAACCGAGGACCGGCAGCACCATCTCGGTCGTGGCCGTGTTCGACGTGAGCTCGGTCAGAAACGTGAGCAGGCCGCACGTCAGGGCCACGAGCGCCATGAGCGGCGTTCCCTCCAGCCCGGCCAGCTGGTCACCGAGCCACACGGACAGGCCCGACTCCTTGAACCCCGCCGCGAGCGCGAACCCGCCGCCGAACAGCAGCACGATTCCCCACTTCAGGCCCGCCGCGGTCTCCCAGTCCATGAGCCTCTGGCCGGCCTCGTTGCGCGCCGGGATCAGAAACAGCAGCAAGGCCACGGCGACCGCCACGGTGCCGTCGTCGAGGAACCCGGGCTGCTCGAAGCACCGCGACCAGCCGGGCACGACCAGCCCGAAGACAGCGATGTCCTTGCGGAACATCCAGGCGGCGACGAGCACGACGAACAGCGCGAGCACGACGCCCTGCTCGAAGGTCATGCGTCCGAGCTTCTCCTGCTCGCGCCGAAACAGGTCCGTCTCGGCCGGGATCGGGTTCTCGCGCGCTACGAACAGCTTGCACAGCACGACCCAGGCGAGCAGCAGAAAGACGATCGAGAGCGGCAGGGCGAAGCCGAACCAGCCCGCGAACGAGATGCTGGGCGCGTCCGGGAAGACGATCTTCAGGATGCGCGCGAAGGAGAGATTGGGCGGCGTGCCGATCAGCGTCGCGATCCCGCCGATCGACGCCGCGTAGGCCGTTCCGAGCAGGATCCCGGTCGCGAAGCGGCTCACGTGCTCACCCGCGAAGCGCTCCTTCAGCTGCCCGGTGATGGCCATCGCCATCGGCACCATCATCATCGTGGTCGCCGTGTTGCTGATCCACATGGACAGGAACCAGGTCGACGCCATGAACCCGAAGATCATCCGCCGCGGACCGGTCCCGACCTTCGACAAGATCCCGAGCGCGATCCGTCGGTGCAGATCCCAGCGCTGCATCGCGAGCGCGAAGATGAACCCGCCGATGAAGAGGAAGATCAGGTTGTTGAAGTAGAGCGACGCGGTGTGGCTTCCCGGCAGGATGCCGAGCACGGGAAACAGCACGACGGGCAGCATGGCCGTGGCCGGAATGGGGATCGACTCGGTGATCCACCACCCGGCCATCAGCACGGCGACGGCCGCCATGCGCGTGACCTCGGGGCGCTCCGGGTCGAGCTCGACGAACAGGAGCAGCGCGAGCGCGAGCGCCGGAACGACGATGAGGCCGACGCGCTCCTTCATCTCGGTAGAGCCACTGCTACTGGGTTCCGTGATCCGAGGGGCGCACGCCGCGCGTGTGGCCGTCAAAGCCGAAGGGGGTCGGGTCGTACGGACCGACCGTGTCGACGGACCGCTCGACGCTGATCGCGTCTTCCAACCCGACGCACCAGTAGCAGCCGTTGATGAGCATCCGACGCAGATCCACGCTCTGCAGGTCCGTGGACGAGCCGATGGTCGAGCACACGACGCGCTGGAGGCGTCCGTCGACGAGCGCGCGCTCGCGAAGCCACGCGATCGGCATGCGCGGCTCGTTCTTCTCGCCCTCGACCGCGGGCGAATCCGGTTCCATGCCGGCGCGGACCGAGCCCTCGAGCAGGACCAGGCTGTCGAGCGGCAGGTCGCGGATGCCGTAGACGTCCGTGGGACCCCAGACGTCGCCGACGCCGCGCAGGATCGGGTGTGCGCGGACGGCCACCGGAATCACGCCGCGGGTGCTCTCCTGGCCGTGC
>JAAELL010000483.1 GCA_024226735.1 bacterium
ATCCGCGTCCGGTTGGCGCCTGGAAACGTAGGCGAATTCGTGGATTCGGGGAGGCTTTCAGGTGCCGACCGGGCGTGGAGGATGTCGTCATGGCGCCGAATGACTTTTTCAACGGGCTGCTAGAGCCGAGGGGAGCGGGCGATCTCACCGGGGCCTCGAGCTCCCGGTAAACGGGGCAGAAACCACCCTCGCGCGACCTAAATGCCCTCGCTTCCCGGATTTGGGAGGTTTTTGGGGTGTCGGTGAAACCATCTGCGTCCGTTGCGACTCAGTCAGGCAGACCCGGCAGGAAACCTCTTCCAAGCTTCGGGGTAACCTGATTCGAACAATCACGGTGCTACCTCGCGACCGCCCTCTCTCATGACACGAAATACCGTTTCCTCCTCCCTCCTCACACTCCTGGCCACGGCAGTCCCCGCCGCCGCCCAGAACCCCATCGACACGATCTACGTCGACGACTCTTACACGATCGACATCGGCCCCTACGGAACCGGCGCTTACCGCAGCGGATTCACGTGCGAGGCCAACGGCGACGCAACGCCTGACGCGGTGATCATGATCGGAGCGAGGCCCAAGCTGGTCTTCGGACCCGCCGATTACCGCTGCCTCGTCACGTTCCCCTGGGATGCTGTCGACGTCGCGCGACTCGACGATCCTAACTCCGCGATCGACTCGTTCGTAACCCTGTCCAGCTCGGGGCTGCGCCATCACTCCTACCAGTCCGGCTCCGTGCCGTTCGTCTCGCAATTGCTCGGGACGGGCACCTGGACGAGCGCGAATCAGCTCGTCACGGGCGACTTCGACGCTTCGGGCACGCCCGACGTCATGGCCGTCAACGCGGCGCAGGACGGACTGCTCGTCATGCTCAACGCGCTGAGCCCGACTCCCCTCGAATCGTCGATCTCACTCGGGGCGACGATTCTCGACGTCGCGCCCGTCAACTGGCTCTCGAGCGGAACACAGTGCGCGGTCCTCTCGACCAGTGGCCTGGAGGTCGTCGGGTACGACGGAACGATCCACTTCACCTCCGCCTTCACGGCCACCTCGGGCTACGTGATTCCCTTCGAGCAGGGCGGGTACAGTGCCCAGCGACTCGCCGTCGGTTACAAGACCAGCGCGGTCTCGAACGACTTCTTGCTCGTCTGCGATGACACGGTCAGCGAGACGGTGATCGACCTGGGCGACGAGGGCTACTACGGCGGCAGCACCGCTGACCTCGACAACGATGCGACGGGCGACCTGGCGCTCGTCAAGACCTCCGCGAAGAAGATCATTCTGTTCGACAACCTCAGCGACGGCTCTCCTCCGGGGTCCGCGCCGACGTTCTCCACGTCCGACATCACCGTCGTGACGTACGGCACCGGCGATGCGCAAACGGCCATCGCGACTCCAATCCTCGCCGATTTCGACAACGACCGTGACATCGAGTTCCTGATGCCGCGCGACGCTTCGGACGACCTCCTGATCTCCCGCAACCAGTTCTACGACGCGGCCAACTACCGCACCGGCGTGACCGCGCTGAGCTTCACGCACGTCGTCGATCCGTACCCGAACTCGCAGGTGCTGGCCTTCACGCTCCAAGAGCCGGACAACTTCGATCCGGCCTACAACAAGATCGAAGTCCTCTCCTACCTGCGCCAGGACCTCAACTCGCCCCAGGACCGCACGGTCGTCAAGAAGATCGAGATCAACTCGAGCTCGAACTTCGATTCCTACAACTTCCGCATCACGCTGGACGACACCGCCGAGATGAGCGCCGAGTACTTGCGCTGCATGATCCGCGTGATCCAGACCGACGGGTCGGGCAACATCCTGGCGGGTCAACCGCGAGTCCAGGCGATCCTCGGCAAGGGCGGCGCCCACTGGCACTACGAGACCCTCGGCTACCCGACCCAGCCGATCCCGACGACCTACTTCCCCGAGCGGCCGCGGGACACGCCGCCCGGCGGTGACCCGGGCAACGGCCTGTCCTGCGACGACGGACCCGGCGACGACCCCGGCGACGACGACTCCGGCTTCGGAACCGACTAGTCGGCCGACTTCAGGCCCTGCGCCGGCGCGTCCCGAGGACGAACCCGCCGGCCGCCCCCAACAACAGTCCCGCGAGGGGTCCGAGCAGAGCGCTGCTTCGGGCCCCTCGCCCATTCGATCCGGCCTGCACGTCGGACTCCGGCTCGGTCGCGTCGTACAGCGAGGCGTGGCCGAGTCCGACCACCTCGAGCAGACCGATCCGGAACGGGGCTTCGGCACCCATCTCCGCGCCGAGCTCCGCGCGCACCGCACGCAGCGCCTCGGCCGGCGCGACGCGGTCGGCGGCGATACGCGCGTGCATCCGAGACGAGAGGTCGATCGCGTCGCGGTAGCCGAGCTCGAAGTGACTGACGAGCACCGATTGGGCTCCCGCCGCCAACCACGCCCCGGCCAGGTCACCCGCGACGGCGTCGCCGCGACGCGTCCGCGAGCGTCCGGAACGGCAAGAGGCGAGCAGGACGAAGCGCGGCGCGTCGAAGCGCTCGACGTCGTCGCACCACAAGATACCGTCGTCCTGGGTCTGCCCACTGAGCGCCAGCCCCATCGGCCGCTCGCGGCGAAAGTCGGCGACGCTGTGTACGAGCGGCTGGAACGTCCGCGTCGAGCCGAGCCCGGCGCGCTCGAGGTGGCGTGGCGTCGCGCCGGATCCGTGCAGGACGCGCACGCGGTCGGGCGCATAGGCGGCGACGATGCGGTCGCGCACCGCGCCAGGGAACGGCAGGTGCGGGAGCTCCGCGTAGTCGGCGCCGGGGCGCGTGTCCGCGACGAGCAGGAGGTCGACGGACGGCGCTTCCTGGCCCGATCCCTCCGCGATCCCCGTCGCGACCAGCGCACCGACGGGGAACGACGGCATGTAGTCGACGGCTCGCACCGCGCCGAGGTGCTCGCTGCCGAAGGCGGGCAAGCACGCGAACGGGACGACGCCCAGATGGTCGAGCCCCATGACGGAGATCCGTTGCCACGACTCGATCCGCGCGAGCACGTCGGGCGGAAGCAGCAGCCCAGCGAGCTCGTGCGCGAGCTCACGCTCGCGCGCCTGCTGCGCGACCGAGGGCTCGGGGCCGGAGCTCAGCAGACGAACGTACTCGACGCGCACGTCGTGGATGACGTGCAGAGGGGCGACGGGAACGTATTCGACACCGTCCTGGTCGAAGATCAGAAGACGCGTGCCGGTGCTCGTCGGCAGGTAGGCAAGGACGCCGTGCTCGGCTCCGCTCAAGAGCGCGCGACACGCCTCGAGGTCGGGCGTTGCGAGACCACTGCGTCGAAAGAGCGTGCCGTGCGCCTGAACGCGCACCAGCCACTCCATGGCGCGTCGCGCGCCGAGCTCCGGGCCGAGCGCGGCATCGCACAGCTCGATCAGCTCTCCGACCAGAAGACGGCGCTGGTTGTAGTGCAGGAACCCGACCCCGGCAGACCGATCCTCGACCGCCGACCAACTCTCGAGCATGCCCTCCAAGGCCACCTCCGCCTCGGTGAGGAGCCCGGCGTGGACCGTGCGGTCGTCGCCGCGGCGCAGCGCGACGCTCGCGCGCCAGACGACCCACTCGAGCGTCTCGGTGAAGACTTCGGACGAGCTCTGCCGCGCCTTCCAGTCCGAGAGGCGCCCACCGACGCGGTCGAGCACCAGCGTGGCCTCATCGAGCTCTCCGAGCCGGACGTAGATCCGCGCCAGAGTCAGCTCACCGTCGATCCGGTCGCGGTCGCGCACGTCGTCGCGGGCGAGCGCGGCCCGAATCGTGTCCGCGGCGCGCGGCTCGCGCTCGGGGTCGCGCAGCTCCAGCTCGTTCAGGACCGCGCCCTGGTTGAGCAGCATGTGCGTCAGCATCCGCGGCCAGGGATCGTACGGAGTCGTGTCCTCCAAGATGCCCTGGATCTCGCGTGCGGCGAGCTCGAAGTCCCCCATCGAGAGCGCAAGGTCGGCGGCGCGCGCTTGCATCCGAATGAACGTCAGCCCGTCGCTGGAGCTCGGCCGCTCGAGGCCAGCGTACCAGTTGCGCGCCTCCGCGATCGCCGGGCGCAGCACGGCTCCCGCCAGATCGATCAAGCCGAGGTCGAGCAGGATCATGCCGCGCAGCTCGGCGAGCCGAAGTCGCTTGATGATGTCGACGTCGCCGCTGGTCGCCTCCAGCTCGTCGAGCATCGCGAGCGCGTCTCGATAGCGGTCCTGCTGGCGCACGATCTCCGCGCGCTGGAGCTGCACGCGGAATGCGCCGGACGCGTCCGGGTAGGACGCGACGTACTCGTCGTACGCGCGCGAGGCCTCGCGCACGTGCTCGTTGTTGAAGTACAGCGTGCCGCGACGATACAGGTCCGCGGCCGCACTCCCGAGAAAGCCGACCACCCGCGACGCGTTCTCGGACCGACGCAGCATCAGCACCTTGTCGTCGAAACCGAGCTCGCCCCACAGCCGCTGCCGGGCCGCCCGAACGAACGTGCCCATCGCGAACGCGCTGCCCTCATACTTCCACAGCGCCCGCTCGTAGATCCCCGCCAGGTCCTCGAACTCGAGGTCACGGCGCGGTGAATCGAACCACTCGTTGACCTCGACGGAGCTGTTGCGGCTGAAGTCGCGGAGCTCGCGAACGCGCACGAGCAGGGCGCGGCGCACGACCTCGAGGTCGGCGAAGCGCGCTTGCGAGCCAGTCCAGTCATCGAGCGCGTCGGAGATCGTGACGCGCGGAGCCGCGAGGCGCGGAGCCGGCGAAAGCTCCACGGGCACGCCGACGTCGAGCTGCAGGCCTTCGAGAAGCTGGAGCAGCTCGCGAATCACCTTGCGCCGGGTTCCGAAGCTCTCCGAGCGCAGCTCGTTCGACAGCTCCCCCACCTGCGCGCGCCAACCGGCGCCGGACCCTGAACCCGACTGTGACCCTGACTGGGCTTGCGCCCCGAACGCTGCCGAGGCGAGGACTACTGCAGCGAGAAGTCCCGCGAGTACGTTTCGGCGTCCGGCCCCGATCCGTCGTAAATCGCCAACTCCCACCTCAGATCGCGTGGACGCGGCCCCGCGAGGAGAAGAGCGATCTCGTCGGGTTCTGGTCTCCATTCCGGGAGCGAGAGTTGCGGACTCACGAGAATCTGCTCGCCCGTCCCCCCATCGTATACCAACACGATGTAGAACCCACTCGCTCCGCCCCGGTGCTTCCACGAGAAGCCTTCGAGCGCCTCGATCGGGCCGATGGGGCTCATCTCCGTCGGAGCCCCGAGGCGCAAGGAAGCGTCGAGCCCGTCGAGCGCATCGTCGCCATCGCCGAGCACGAAGGGCAGAGCGAAGACCGCAGCGATCGCCGCCGCGAGGAGAAGCGGCCACCAGCGCCTGCCCGACTTGCCTGGACCCAGAATCTCTCGCCGCAGCGCTTCCTCGGCGTCGCCGGACGGGAGGCTGCCGCGTTCGAGCGCCACACGCAGCGCCTGGCGCTCTTCGGTGCCCAGGGCATCGAGGTCGTCGGCCATGCCCGTGATCTCTGCGAAGCGCTTGCGGCAGTACGGATCTCGGGCGAGATCCGAATGCTCGAAAGCGACGCGCGGGTCGTCGCCCGCGGACAGAATCGTGAACAAGGCCTCATCCTTGTCGGAGTTGCGGCTCATCGGTCTTCTCGGCGTTCTTTGGTAGGCAGGGCTTCTTCTGACCGGGCCGGCAGCAAGTCACGCAACCGCGCAAGACCCCGGTAGTAGCGGGTCTTGACGGTGTTTGGCGAGTCCCCCATTCGCTGGGCAATCTCCTCGAACGTCAGCTCCTCGAGGTGCTTGAGACGGATGATGTCGGCCTCGGGAGGCCCGAGCCGTTCGAGCCCGAGATAGACGTCCTCGTACTCGCCATGGGAAGGCTCGGCGGGCGCGGCCCGCTCGGAGCGATCGTCTCCCCCGAGGTCCTCGATGAGCTTCGGCTGGCGCTTCAACTTGCGCAGCCTACTCATGTACTCCAGGAAGCAGAACCGGTAGAGCCAAGCTTCCAGCGCTCCGCGACCCGAGTAGTGGTCGAGCTTCTTCCACACCGAGAACAGCGTCTCCTGAACGAGATCGTCGAGCTCGGCAGCGCCCAAGGGTCGCCCGTGCTGGGCGTTCTTGAAGGCGAGGATCCTGCGCACGCACGGAATGCGCTGGAGGAAGGCTTCGACGGCTTCGGGGTCTCTTCGGATAGCGGCTTGCACGAGGGCCAAATCTTCGACGGGATCGGAGTCGGGACGGCCCCGCTCTTCCCCCAGTTCCCGCGTTGCGCCCTCCGATAGTTTCAAGAATCCCAATCCTTGTCTCTCGACCCTGCGATTCGAGTTTGCCGGCTCGAGGGCAACCGACCAAAAGGAAGACCTTTATTAGTCCTCCGAACGGTCTTCGCTGCCCTCCAGCGGCCCGTCCTCGCGCCCCACCTCGCTCGTTCCGGCGTAGCCGAGCGAACGGAATGCCTCGAAGTCGCGCAGGCCGACCGTCGAGCGATCGAGGACGCCGACGTACTTCTCGAACCAGCGCCGCGCTTGCGATTCGAAGTCCGATAGCCGTCCCCGATAGCGCTCGCTATCGCCTTCGGGCAGGCCAGCGAATTCGTTCTCGCCCTCGATGCGTCCCGCCTCCGAGTAGAACTCGAAGCGCTCCTCACCCGTCTTCTTGTGCTGGCGGCGGATGAACTTTCCCGAGCCGTCGAGCCCGGTGTGCCGGCGGTGCGCCGTGCGGTCGTGCTGCTCGGCGAAGACCGGTTCCTTGCCCGGGCTGGGGACGCCGCCCTCGAAGAGGCGCTGCCCGTGCGGCAGGCGCTCGGCCGCGTCCGTGACCCCCGCGATCGCGAGCAAGCTCGGGAACAGGTCGAGCGAATCGGAGAAGCCGGCAACCTCCCCGCGCGGAACGAGCGGGCCATGAAAGACGCCCGGGATGCGGACCATCTCGTCATAGACCGTCGTCCCGTACTCGAAGCCCCCATGCTCGTAGAACTCCTCGCCGTGATCGGAGGTGACGCACAAGACCGTGTTGGGCACCTCGTTCTGGACGAAGTCGAAGAGCTCTCCAACGAGACCGTCGACGAAGTGAATCGAGTTGTCGTAGTCGGTCACCGCGTCCTCCAGGAACTCGTAGTCGCGCACTCGACCGTGGGCGGGAGCGTCGCGGTCGATCGGCGTCTTGGCTTCGCACGCGAACGGCCGCGACGGTGCGGGCGACGTGTATTGGTGCACGCTCATGATGTGAACCCACACGAACTGCGGCTTACGCGCATCCGCGAGGTTGCGTCGAGCGTAGGCGATCGCTTCCCGATCGGATGCGTTGACGTGGTCCACGGCAGTCGCATCGCGCACGAAGTTGTAGTCGTCGTAGCCCTGTGCGTAACCGAACTTGGGCAACATGTTGATGTTCGTCACGTGCGCGCCGGTCACGTAACCAGCCTCGCCGAACACCTCGGCCAGCGTGTCGTGCTTGTCGCTCAGGGCATCGACGGCGCGCGACTCCCGGTCGCGGCGCGGGTTGATGAACTGCCCCTCCCGCGAACCGTGCGCGGTCGGATGGAGCCCGGTCAACATCGATGCGACCGAGGGCTTTGTCCACGTGGCGTTCGCGTAGTGGCTGCGCAGGACCAAGCCATCCGCGGCGATCCGCGCGAGGTGTGGCGTCGTGTCGCGCTCGTAGCCGTACACGCTCGTGTGGTCGGCGCGCAGCGTGTCGATGCAGACGACGACGTGCGGCCGCTCGTCGACGCCCCACGGCCCGAACAACATCACCGCGACCGCGATCAGCGCGGGCGTCAACAGAGCACAGACGAACACCACGGGTGCGCCGACACGCCCCACTCTCCGCTGGGCTCTCCGCTGGGCTCTCCGCTGGGCTCTCCGCTGGGCTCTCCGCTGGGCTCTCCGCTGGGCTCTCCGCTGGGCTCTCCCCTGGCCCCGCAATCGCCGCAACTTCATCCCCACGACCGTACGGCCTCGGAGCGCGGATCAGGAGCGGGCGATCTCTCGCTGGCTAGCTGCTGGGCGCCAGCAGTCGTAGGTAGCCGGGGACGACCTCGATCTCGAGCACGGTCACATCCCCCATCGAATCGCCGTCGGCCTGCCAGTGCAGCGGCCCGTCGGCCTCGAGCCGGATGCGCCGACCCGACGCCACGTCGGCGACGAACGCGGGCAGCGCCCGCCGGCGCGCTGCGTACAGCATCGCGAGGACCCCGAACGGCAGCCATCCATGCTTGCGCGCCTGCACATCCAGTCGCCCGTCGTCGGGGCGCGCGTTCGGCGTGACGCTCCAGCCCTTGGCGTACGTGCGGACGTTGCAGACGTTGCCGTCGCAGTAGCGCGCTTCCCCCAGCTCGCCGTCGTCGATCCGCACGCGGAAGCGCCGCCGCCAGGGGTGGAGCATGGCGAGGAAGCCGAGGGCTCCGTACAGAGAGTCGGCGTGGAACCGGTACCACCACCGCAGCCCCCAGCGCTTGCGCGCCGCCCCCATCCAGCGCACGACGAGCGCGTCGTAGCCGACCCCGACCATCGCGAGCAACAACTGGCCGTTGGCGCGTGCGGCGTCGAGTCGGCGCGGCGTGCCCGTGGTCAGCACGTCGATCGCCGCTTCCGGCTCGAGCGGTATGCCGACCTCACGCGCGACGACGTTGGCGTTGCCGAAGGGGACGAAGCCGAGAATCACGTGCTCGCTGCCCGGCTCGGCGAGCCCCTGGGCAGCCTCGCGCAGCGTGCCGTCACCCGCGACGACGACGAGGAGACCGATGACCGGGCCGTGCTCCCGCGCGATCTCGGTCGCGTGACCCGCGCGCTCGGTCTCGATGCACTCGACGCTCCAGCCCGCCGCGGTCAGACGCTCGCGGATGCGCTCCGCCCAGGCCCCGGCGCGCCGGCGGCCGGCCATCGGGTTGTAGACGACGAGCGCTCGATCCATTTTCGCCGGCGCGGGGCTGACGCGCACGGCGCATCAGCATGGTGCATTCCACCCGGGAAGCAAGCCCCCTACCGCAAACGGATCGGTTTCGATCGCGTGCGCGGCTGCGTGGCCACCTCGCAACGAGCGGCGGGCGCGGGCCCAGCGCAACGGAGTGAGCCCACCGTCCGCGGACTCCGCCAGGGCGTCGCACTCGACCGCGCGCGGCTCCCCGCTGTCGGCCGCCCAGCGCCCGGCGAGCGGTGGCGTCGCTCCGCAGACAGTCGTCAGCACTTCGGCTGCCAGTGGCGGCGCGGCGACGAGCGGTGCGAGCGGCGCGAGCGCTGTGCGCACCCAAAAGGTCGCCCGCTCGAGCCAGCTCCGAGCCGGCTCTTGCGCGCTTCTGCCGCCCACGCCGACGTGCTCGGCCGCGACCCGGCTCGTCGTGCGCACGAGCGTCCCCGCGCGCGTCGCGCGCAGGCTCTCGAAGACGTCGGTCGCTCCCATCCTCGAGAGCTCCAGTGAGCGCGGAGCTCGCTCCGCGCGGACGTGCAGCACGCGCGTTCCCTCGGACGTGCGCCACTCGAGTACGCGCTGGATCTCCCCGCCTGCAAGCGTCCGGGGAACGCGCGCCGTATCGGGATCGTCGACGACCACGACGTGGCGTACCTCCGTGGTCGCCAGGAAATCGAAGGCGAGCCGCGCCTCGAGCCCGCGTGCCGCGAGCAGTCCCGTGGGGATCCAGAGGGTCTCGACGTTCGCGCCGCGCATCTCCTGGCTGCGCGCAAACGCCGGCGGGAACGGCAGAACATCAGCCTTCGCGATCAGATGAATCGTGTTTCGCATGGATCCTCAGCCTCGTCCCGAATCTTCAGGCCCCCGTCAAGACCGGGTCGAGGAACCGTTTTTCGTACGATCTCGTCATGGGCCTCTCGATCACCACGCACCTCCTGCTCGGTCTCTGCCCGCTCCAGGGAATGGTCCCCGCGACGGAGGCGGAGACCGCCCAAGAGCCGACACAAGAGCCCCTCGAGCCCGACCCGGCTCCGCGCTACCTGCGGTTGGTGGAGACCGAGGGACGGCTCGCGCTCGAGCTGGCGGTGCGCAGCTTTCGTCCTGCCGACGCCGGCGGTAACCCGACGGGCGCCTGGATCCACCTGGTGTCCGCAATGCACGTCGCCGACCGTCCCTTTTATGAGACGGTGCAAGCCTTCCTCGACGGCCGCGACGTCGTCCTCTACGAGCGCGTGGAGCCCGCGCCGCGCGATCCGGAGCGCCTGGCCGCCCTGAAGCCCGCCGCGCGCGGTCGGGTCGCGGCAACCGAGCGCCGCATGGCGGACCTCGCGGCACGCGTGGCGCGCTTCGAACGCGAGCGCGGCCGCCTGCCCGCCGGACTCGAGGAGCTCTCGGGTGCGATGCCGGCGGAGCGCTTCGCCGCGCGCTGCCGCGACGCGTGGGGCGAGACGATCGCGTACACCGCCGGCGAACCGTTCGTCCTGACGAGCCTCGGCGCGGACGGCGCCGCCGGTGGCACCGGCGAGGACGCCGACCTGATCCTCGACGAACTACCGCCCCTCGCACTCGCCGCGCTCACCGAGGAACGCGGGATGCAGGGCACGCTCGCCGACGCGCTCGGGCTCGTCTTCCAGCTCGACGGCATCGACTACACGGGGACGCGCTGGCGCAACAGCGACATGTCGCTCGAAGCGCTCCAGGCCGAGCTCGCCGCCGCCGACATCGGCGTCGAGACGTTCTTCAGCTCGATGGCCGGAAGCTCCCTCACCGCGAAGCTCGCCGGCGGGCTGCTCAAGCTGATCGGCTCCACGCGCTCGGGCTCGGGGATGCTCAAGATCGCGGGGCTCGAGGTGCTGTCGCGCGCCGACGAGGTGCTCGCGGCCCTGCCGCCCGAGATGGCGGGCCTGTTCGAGGTCCTGATCGAGCGCCGCAACGCAGTCGTCGTGCGCGACCTGCGTGCGCTGCTCACAAGCGAGCCCGATGTCCGCACGGTCGCGGTCTTCTACGGCGCCGCGCACATGCGCGACCTCGAGGAGCGGCTGCGAAAGGAGCTCGGCGTGATGCTCGTGCGCGAACACTGGGTGCCCGCCGTCCAGATCCGACTGGCCGACACGGGCCTGTCCGCGGCCGACATCCGGATGCTGCGCGGCACGATCCGGACCAGCCTCGAGCGCACGCTGCGCCGGTAGGAGTGTGTCCGGAGCTGCGGGCCCGCGGGCAGCTTCCTGCGGAATCCGGTGGCGGGGTTCGGCCCGCCGCTCCGCCCGGAGGGCGGGAGGCTCTGGATCCCGACACCGCTCACGGCGAGCGACGGAGCTCCGAATGACCGCTTCGGCACCAGCGTCAGCGTCGACGGGGACGCGGTGCTCGTAGGCGCCCGCAAGCACGGCCCCGACAGCACCGGTGCCGCGTACGTCTTCCGCCTCGATCCGCCCGGCTCCATCAACGCCTACGGATTCGGATTCGGCGACGGATCGTGGGGCGCGTGCCCGTGCGGCAACACGAGCGAAGTGGGAGCTGGCGAGGGCAGCCGCAACTCGACCGGCTCGATGCAGCGCATGCCCTTGCTGCAGGCGACGGGCACCGGATCGGTCACCTGGCCGGACCTGCACGCGGCCGGTGCCTGGGACGCGGGTGACACGCGCTACTTCCAGGCGTTCTACCGCGACACCTTCGGGAGTCCGTGTGGGAGCGGCTTCAACACGACGAACGGCGTGCAGATCGTCTTCGAGTTGTAGATCTGCTAATCCACCTTCAAGAGCGGCGTGAAGTAGCGGTAGTACACCTCGAGCGTCAAGACGCACATCGTCGTCGTGTAGATCCGGTCCTCGTCCGTGTCGAGCGCGTAGGTCTTGGCGTAGATCGAGATCGGACGCCAGGAGCCGTCCTCTTCCTGCGCCGGCAGGAGCGCGCCCTTCATCCCGGTGTTCCATGCGTCCCACGGGCGGCCGCCAACGCGGAACAGAGCGAGGGTCGAGTAGTACCAGAAGTACAGGTTGCCCGTCGCGCGGAAGACGAAGTCGTCGTCACCGGTGAAGCGGTACACGCGCGGCGCCCTGTCGAGAAGGAACGCGCGACCCGGCCGGAACGAGCGACCCGCGATGTCCTCGCCGAGCAAGGACAGCGCGAACATCGAAGCCGGCGTCGAGCCCGGCAAGACCGGGTAGTCGCCGGTGAGGCGACCCGGATCGTGGCTGTAACGGAATGCGCCGCGCTCGGCGTCCCAACAGTTGACCAGGAACGCGCGCGCGTCCGCGAAGGTGCGATCCGGCACGTCGAGGCCACCCAGGCGCGCGGACTCGAGCGCCATCACCTGCCACACGGTCACCGACGCGCGCGGCCAGGGGTCGAACTCGCGGTCGTCGGGGTAGTAGTAGCCCCACCCGCCGTGGAAGCGCGGGTCCGCGCCGCGCACCTGATTGCGCAGGATCTGCGCGACCGCGCGCTCGATCGGGTCCCGGAGACGCTGGTCCGAGGTCAAGGCGTAGCACTCGGCGAGCGCGTACGTCGCGATCGCGTGACTGTACGAGGTCGTGTACCCGAAGTGTCCGCTGTCGTCGTCCTGCATCGCCAAGAGGAACGCGATCGCGCGCGACACGACGGCCGAGTATTCGGTCTCCGAATCCTGGGTGTGCCCCGCTCCGAGGAAGGCGAGCATCGAGAGGCCCGTCTTACCGACCGTGACGTAGAAGTACTTCTCCTGGCCGTTGGGCGTCGGGCGGTCGCGTAGCCGGCCCCAGTTGCCGTCGGTGCGCTGGTGGCTCGCGAGGTAGCGCAAGCCTGCGGCCACAGCCGCCTCGGTCGCTTCCGAGCCGCCGTGCAGCTCGATCGCCTTGGCCTTCTGCTCGCCGGAGCGCGAGCGGTAGGGCGTGTGCTCCCAGCGGGTGACGACCGACATGCCCTCGTCCTCCTCGGCGCGCTCGGCGGTCGCGAGCGGGCGGAAGGTCGGACCGGGTGAATCGAGCTCGCGCGAGGCGGGACGCTCGAACTCACGCGGCGCGGGCGCGTTGGAATCGGCGGACGCGCGCTCGGGCGCGCTCGCCGCGACGAGCGAATCGGCGAGCTCACGCTCGATCCCCGACTCGAATTCCTCCGCGCGTGCCGCGTCGTCGGCGGGCGTGTTGCCCTGCTCGCGCACGACCGTCTCGGCCGGCTGCGCGACCGCGACGTCGCGCGCCGTGCGCTCGCGCGGGTCGGGCACGTCGACCGCGCGGTACGGCGCGCTCGGCTCGTTCGACGTGTCGCGCTCGGTGCGCTCGAGCGCGTCGAGCGCGCGCGGCGCCAGGTCGAATTCGGTCGCCTCGTTCGGAACGGCGGCATCGGCGCGGGCGAGCTCGGTCGGCTGTGCGCGGTTCGGCTCGGCACGCGACGACTCGACGGGCACGTCGAACAACGCCTCGCCCTCGACCGACGAGTCGGCAGTCATGCGCTCGAACGCCTCGCGCTCCTCTTGGGCGAGGGCCACGTCAGTCCGATCGGGCGCGGCGCGCTCGAGCTCGAGCGCCTCGGCCGCGGGCCCGCGCTGCGCCTCGCGCTGCTCGCTGACTTCCAGCTGCGAACGCTGCGCGGCCTGGGCCGTCGTCGCCTCGAGCACATCCGGACTGGCGGCCCCGAGATCGTCGCTGCGCGGCGCCTCGGGCGTGCTGCGCTCGCGCTCGGCGGCGGTCGTTCCGGCCTCCAGCGCGAGCACGGGTGCGCTGCCCTCGAGGCGCTCGATGCTCTCGCTCGGCTCCGCGACGCTCGCCAACTTCGACCCCGTCTCCGCTGTGTGCGTCGGCGCGTGTTCGACGTTGCGCGCGAGGGGTGCGGATGGAAGCTCCGGCCCGTTCTCCGCTCGCTCCTGGGTCCACTCGCTCGGCACGACCGACTGCATCGAGGGCGTCGCGTCCTGGGCTCGGGTCGCCTCCGAGCGCCGCGCATCGGCGTGCGCACGCTCGGTGCGAGCCTCGCGCCCGGGCTCGCTCATGTTCAGACTCGGAGCCGCCTGAGCGAGACGCTCGAACGACTCAGTCGCCGCCCGCAACGCGGGCGCCTCCACCGCGGGCTCGGCCGCACGTTCGAGCGGCTCGGCGACCTCGCGTGTAGGCGCGGCGACCACGTCGGCACGCGCGCGCTCGAGCGCGGCCTTGGCCGGCGCCGCGGCGCTCGCCGTCTCCGCGTGTGCGACCTCGCGCCGCTCGGCTCCGTTCGCCAATGCCTCGGCCCGCGCGACCTCGAGCTCTCCGCCGCGCTCGGCGTTCGACGCCGAACCGCCGGCCGGGTTCGAGACGAGCCGTACGCGAATGCGGTTCGAATCGCCGCGCAGCTCGTACTCGCCGCCCTCCGGGTACACGTCGCGGAACCACCACATCAGCAAGAGGTGCGCGACGAGCGAGATGAGCACGCACTTGTACAACGCCTCGAGCTGTTCCCACTGCTTGGCGAGCCACGCGAGGATGGCCAGCAAGAGGAGAAGCCCGAGGATCAACAGATCCTTCCACCCGACGGGCCTGCCCGGGGTGCGGAAGAGCTCGAGCGAACGCGCCCGCACGAGGTCGGCCCCGCCCAAGGTCCCAACTGCGCCGCCCTGCGTCACTTCCTCGACCGTGAAGAGCAGCTCGAAGCCGTCGCGCGAGGGCAGCGGATCACGCTCCGACGCGGCGGTGTTGACGCCGGACAGCAGCTCCGGCCGCACCCACCCGCTCGAGCCCATCGCGCTGCGGTAGAGATCGAAGCCGCCCACGCCGCCGCTGCGGTCCGAGGCGAAGAACAGGTTGCGTCCATCGGCGGTGAACGCCGGCTCGCGCTCGTCGAAAGCAGTGCAGAGCGTGTCGAGGCGTTCGACGCTCCAAGCGCCACCGGGCTCACTCTCCGGTTCGGACTCGGCTCCGGGCTCATCCTCGGGCTCATCCTCGGGCTCGGCCGGCTGCTCGGCCCCCGCTGCCACCGGGCCGCGCGGACGTGCGACGAACAAGTCGAAGTCGCGCCGCTGCTCCCGGCGGCGGCTCGAGGCGAAGATGAGGCCGTCGGAGCCGGGGATCGGCGCCGGGTCGGTGTCGTGGGCACTCGAGTTGATCCCGCCCTGCAGCCGCTCGGGCTCGCCGAAGCTGCCGAAAGAGTACGTCGCGCGCCACAGGTCGAGCCCGCCGGCGGTGCCGGGCCGGTCGGAGGCGAAGTACAGCCCACCGGGACCGAAGGCCGGTGACCACTCGTCGCCCGAGGAGTTCAGCGCCGCGAGTGGGCGCACGTCGACCGCCTGCCCGTCCACCATGTCGGCCATGTACAGGTCGGCGCCGAGGCCGCGCTCGCCGACGACGAACACGAGGACACGGCCGTCGGGAGAGAGCGCCGGACGGCGCTCGTGCTCGCCGGAGTTCACGTCGCCGGGGAAGCTCTCCGGACGGTCCCACACCGCGTAGCGCACCTCGCCCGCGTCGGACACGTCGTACGTGCGCACGCCGTCGGTGTAGCGGCCCTCGCTACCCAGGTAGGGGCGAAAGCGCATCCAGGCCACGAAGAAGCCCGCGGCGACGAGCGCCAGGACAATGACCGCATTCTTCCCCAGATGCATCACGGCGTGCCTCCCTACGTGCTCAGCCGTCGAGCGTCATCATCCCGATGTCGATAAGCCCCGCGACGCGGCACGAGTCCATCACGGACACGGCCTGCTGCAGGACGACGTCCTTGTCGCCGCGGATCGTCACCGGCGTCTCCGGATTCGAGCGCGCCGCGCGCACGAGCAAACTGTCGAGCTGCTCCTGGTCGAGCAACTCACCGTTGACCTTGATCGAGCCGTCGCTCAACAGGTTGATCACGATCTCGTCCATGTCGACCGGCGCCTCGTCGCCGCTCTCGGCGACGGGCAGCTCGACCGCCATTTCCTTCTCGCGCTGGACGAAGGTCGTCGCGACCATGAAGAAGATCAACAACAAGAAGACGACGTCGATCATCGGCGCGAGGTTCATCGCCAGCTCGTCTTCGGTCTCGTTCGTGTCGATGCGCATCGGGTCCCCCTACGCGGTCGGCGAACCCTGCGACGACTGCAGCGTGTCGTCGAGCTCACGGTACAGGTCCTCGGAACGGCGCACGAAGCGCTCGATGCGACCCTTGAGGTAGAAGTGCGCCACCATCGCGGGGATCGCGACGGCGAGGCCCGCGGCGGTCGTCGTCAGCGCCTTGTAGATACCCGAAGCGAGCATCTCGGGGCGCCCGAGCCCATCCTCGAGCGCGATGTTCGAGAACGCCTCGATCATCCCCCACACCGTACCGAGCAGCCCGAGCAGGGGCGCGATCAGCCACACGAGGAAGAGCGGACGCAGGTTCGCGCCCAAGGCACGCACTTCGCTGGCCGCACGGTCCTCAACGACCTTCTCGCGGTCGAGGAAAGGCGCTTCCGCCTTGCGCAGACCGGCGGCGAGAATGCGCGCGACGGGAAAGCGCTTCGACTCGCAGAGCTCCAAAGCGCTCTTGGGTCCCTTGTCCTGCGCCGTGCTCAACACGTTGCGCCCGAACGTCGCCGGCCCCAGAAGGCTCGGCCGCAGCCGCAGCCAGCGCTCGGTCGCGTAAGCCAGCGCGACGATGCTGCAGATCCCGATCGGGATCATCATCGGCCCGCCGGCGACGAGCAGGTCGAAGAGGGACTCCATGGACGCCTGCGGGGAAGAGGTGGGTTCGTTGACGATCATTTCTCGTTCCTCGGAGACGATTCATCGGGGACGGCGTCGCCTCCGCGCAGGGCGTCGACGCGCTCCTTCGCACGCGCGGCGAAACGCGTCTTGGGGTGTTTGGTCAAGAGCTCGTCGTATTGAGCCAACGCCTGCACGCGATCGCCCTGGCCTTCGAGCACCTGTCCGGCGAGGTAGAGCGCCTCGGAGACCTCTTCGTCATGGGCGTAGAGCACCGCGACCTTCAAGAACTCCGACAGGGCCTCCTCGGCCTCGCCACTGGCGAGCGCGAGCCGTCCGAGCTCGATCCGGGCCTGCGCCGAGAGCACGCCACGGTCGCCCTGCACGACGCGCGCGAGCGCCTGGCGCGCGCCGCGTCGCTCGTCGAGCGCCGCGAGAGCGCGCCCGCGCCACAGCTCGGCCTCCAAGAGGTTCTCGAACGACTTGTGATCGCGCGTGAGCCGCGCGAGTTCGTCCGCCGCCTCGCGCCACTGCTCGGTCCGCGCGAGCGCGAGCCCGAGCCGGAAGAGCGCCTTGGCCGTCGTCTCGTGCTTGGGGTGCTCCGCGCGCAGACGGCGCAGCGCCGCGACGGACTCCTTGAAGCGGCCAGCGCGGTAGTGCGCCTCGCCGATGAGGAAGAACGACTCGCCGACCAGCTCACTCTTGGGCACGGAGGCGACGAGCTGCGTGAACGCGCGCACCGCACCGTCGTGGTCGTCCTGCCGCAAGCAGGCGAAGCCGCCCTTGTACAGCGAGCGCTCGACGATGGCCGCCGAGCCACTGGAGGCCGACAGGACGTAGAGTTGCGCCGCCGGCGCGTCAGCGCCCGCCGCGAAACGCGCCTCGCCGACGAAGAAGATCGCCTCGGCGAGCGCCTCGTCGTCCGGTGCGTACTGGTGCGCGGCGCGCACCTGTTCCTCGGCCGAGTCGGTGGCGTCACGGTCGAGGTAGAGGTAGGCGCGCTCGACGCAGATGTCGACGGCGACGTCGCGGTCGCGGGTGCGCTCGAGCAGGCTCGCCCACAGGCTCTGCGCGGCGTCGAAGCGCTCCGCTTCCTTCAGCGCCGTCGCGGCGACCTGGGCGGCCGCGAAGCGCCGCGGCTCGTCCTCGCAGCGTTCGGCGAATGTCGTGAACGCGGTCTGAGCGAGCACGGGGTTGGCGGACTTGCGCGCCGCCCAGACGCAGAGTTCGAGCGCCGCCTCACGCAGCTCGGCACCCGCCGCGTCGTTCGCACCGAGCCGCTGCAGCTGCTCCGAAGCAGGCCCGAACGAGCCCTCGGAGTACAGGCACCAGCCGAGGCCGTAGCGTGCGGGGGGCGCGAGCTCGCCGCCTGCTTCGACGACCGCTTGGTAGTGCGGGCGGGCCTCGGCGAAGCGGCCGTCCTGGGCGCAGCGCTCGGCGAGGTCGAAGTGACCCTGCACCGAGAACTCCGAGTCCGGTGCGCTCGCGAGCAGGGCCGCGAGGCGCTGCTCGCCCGCCGCACCCGGCTCGAGCCGCGCGAGGCGCAGCAGTGCCTCGGCGCGGTGCTGCCCCTCGGCGTGACGCTGAAGGTAGTCGGCGTACGCAGCGATCGCCTGCTGCGACTCACCGAGCTTGTCGAGCGCGCGGGCGCGCATGAAGCGCGACTCACTCGCTTCGGGGCTCGCCTCGAAGCCTGCGGCGACGGCGCCGAAGCTCTCGGCCGCGGCCGCGTAGTCGTCCCGCAGCCAGCGGCACCAGCCGATGCGTGCGGTCGCGCGGGCGCGCTTGGCGTCATCGGGCCCTTCGTCTGCGACGACGCGGAACGCGGCCTCGGCCGGCTCGTACTGCTCGAGGGCGAACAGGCCCTCGCCGAGCGTGAGCTGAGCCTCGAGGCGGTAGACGCTCTTGCGCGCGGGGTCGACGAGGGAGCGGGCGAGGCGCACGGCCTCCTCGGCCTCGCCCTCATTCAGGTGCGTCACCGCCGCCGCGTGCAGGGCGTAGTCGGAGCCTGCGCTCTGGTAGGCCGCGGCCGCCTCGTCCTTGCGTCCGAGCTCGAAGAGCGCGTCGCCGCGCCCCACCTGGATTCTCTGCTGGAGCTCGTCGGGCACGGGGCCGTCGGCCGCGAGCCCGGCTTCGAAGGCGCCGAGCGCCTCCTCGTGCCTCCCGAGCTGCGCGTACGTGCGCCCGCGCCAGTACTGGACCTCGGCGCCGTCGCCGACATCGGGGCCACGCAGCGTACCGAGGGCCTCACCCGCTGCGTCGGCCTTGAGCAGGTGGATCCCGCGCTGCAGGGCCACCTCGCTGCGAAAACGGCTCTCGGGGAAGTTCGCGAGCAGCTTGCCGAACCACTCCGCGGCGGCGGTGTGCCGCCCGAGCGCGGCCGCGGCGAACCCGGCTCCACGCAGCGCCGCGTCGTGGAACGGGCCGCTCTGCACGCTCCCATAGACCGCGAGCGCCTCTTCGGGTCGCTGGGCTTCGAAGTGCGCCTCACCCATCAGGAACCGCATTTCGCTGACCCGCTCGTCCTCGCTGAAGCGCTGCAGGAAGGCTTGGATCCGGCGGATGGCGAGATCGTAGTCGCTGAGCCGGAACGCGCACCAGGCGAGTCCATGCGCGGCGTCCTTGGCGTACTCACCGGCGTCGGCGGACGCGAGCACCTTCTCGTAGTGCGTCTGCGCGCCCGCGAAGTCGTCCTGCCGGATGCTCGCCTCGCCCAGGAGGAACGTCGCTGGCGTGACGAGGTAGGACGAACCCGTCGCGATCACGCGCTGGAACGCTTCGGCCGCGGACTCGTTCTTGCCCGCCTCGAGCTCGCACTGCCCGAGCCGGAACGCGACCTCGACCGCGAACTGGAACTCACGCAGGGTGTCGAGCCGCGCGAAATGCGGGCGTGATTCGCCCGTATTGCCCAAGTCGAACAGAGCGTTCGCGAGGCGGTACCGTGCGAGGTCCGCTTTCGGGTGACTCGCATGCTCCTCGAGGAAGCGTCGAGCTTCCTTGACGACCATGCGATCGAAGTCCTTGTCCGCGAGTCCGACGATGAGATTGTAATCATCGTCCCCGTCGTCGCTGGGACGGGAATCGGACGCGTGGATGAACGTGGGTGTGGCGGAGCTGAAAGGCGCGAAGATCGTAGCGGTGAGTAGCAGAGTCGCCCTGGGGAACGGTGTCGACATGTACTCCTCCCGGGGGTACCGGAACGGCGTGGACTGCGCGGCCGCGCGACGTGTGCGTGGCCGTCGACTACCTACGTAGTAGACGCAGCCTTGTTTTGCTTCGGGGGACCGAACGGCGCGTTTTTTTCGAAAGCTCGCCATAAGTCCACACCAGGACTAACGAACGAAACTCGCACCGAGCCACAAAGCCGCGAGGCCTAGACACACGTGGCCGAAGACGTTAGCGAGCGCCCGCCCCGGGCCGGCCGTCGACCAGAGGACCAGCGTCTCGTGCCCGAAGGTCGAGAACGTCGTGAACGAGCCGAGCAGGCCCACGGCGAGGAACAGCCGCGTCGACTCCTCCAGATCGCGCCGCATGGCGAGACCGAGCAGCGAGCCCAGAACGAGGCACCCGGCGACGTTGACGATGAGTGTCCCGAAAGGGAACGCCTCGCCGAAGCGGTGGCGCGTGTAGGTGATGGTCGCGTGGCGGGCAATCGCACCGAGGAAGCCCCCGAGGCCGACGGCTAGGAGTTGGAGCATCGGGGCAGTCTAGTGAACTGGAGTTGCGCCATCGTCGGGGCTGGGCAGGGCCTGCAGGCGCAGCTCGGAGTAGCCGCGCTGAATCAGCCGCCCTAGAACCTCCCGCGCTCGTTCGTGGTCGCCGAGGGCCAGGAGTGTGCGTGTCCAGGATTCCAACACGCGGGGGTCCTCGCTCTCCCGAGCAAGGGGCTCGAGGGCCTGGCGGGCGCGCTCGAGGCTCGGAGCGCGCCTCTCAGGCCCCGCCGCCAAGCCGGCGAAAGGAGGAAGGCCTCGGGAAGAACACTGGGAGCCGTTTCGTAGACGGTCATGGCGTATGAGTTGCTCGCGGAAGAAAAGAGGAAGACGACGGGGATGAACGCCCAAACGGGGCAGTCCTCGCCGAGGAACACATCCCCATCTGGCCCGGGCCCGTTTTCGCGGCGGCAATCCCGACAAAAAGGAGTCAGAGCGAGCGGCCGGACGGCTGGCATCGACGGCGGAATGGGCTCACATCGCCCTCGTTCCCGACGACGAACGCTGCGCTACAATCGGCTCGATGGGCAAGTCGATCGACGACTACAAGAAGAAGCGCGACTTCACCAAGACCCCCGAGCCTCCGCCCGAGGCACCCGCCGAACGCGCCACGGACGCTCCGCCACGCTTCGTCGTCCACCGCCACGAGGCGCGCGCGCTGCACTACGACCTGCGGCTCGAGATGGACGGCGTCCTGCGCTCGTGGGCGGTCCCGCGCGGATTCTCCTACGACCCCGCCGAGAAGCGCCTCGCCGTGCGCACCGAGGACCACCCGATCCGCTACCTCGTCTTCGATGGCGTGATCCCCAAGGGCCAGTACGGGGCGGGCTCGATGACCATCTGGGACAGCGGGCACTACGAGGTGCTCCCCGGGCCCAAGAATGCCAAGCACGACGGGCTCGGTGCTGTCGCCGGCGGCGAGCTCAAGGTGATCCTGCGCGGCCGCCGGCTGCGGGGCGAGTGGCACGTCGTCCGCACCAAGCAGAGCGACGACTCGTGGCTGCTCTTCAAGTCGGAGGATCGCTACGCGGGCTTCGACCGAGACTCCGCGCTCGGGATCGATCTCGCGGCGGCACCAGAGGTCGACTTCCCGAGCTCGCCCGAGCCGATGCGGCCGAGAGCCGCCGCCCCCCCTTTCTCCGATCCGGCGTGGCTGTTCGAGATGCGCTTCGACGGCCGGCGCGCGCTCCTCGCCAAGCGCGGGAGCACCGTCACGCTCACGGGAGAGGCGCCACAGGACGAGGTCGGAGCCGACGCGCTCCGGCTGCGCGCGGACGACGCGTTGATCGACGGGGTGCTCGTCGCGCTCGACGCGGGGGGTCGCCCGTCGCGGGCGGCGCTCGACGCGGGCGGCGGGCCACTCGCCTTCTACGCGTTCGACTTGCTCGTCTACGAGGAGTACGACCTGCGCGCCCTGCCTCTCGCCGACCGCAAGACCGCGCTGCGGGCCATCGTCCCCGAGGACACCGCCGGCGTGCTGTACGCCGACCACGTCGCCGGGGATGGCGAGAGCCTGGCGGACATCGTGCGCCAGTCGGGACTCCCCGGAGTGATCGCCAAGCGGGCCGATTCGGCGTACGCCTCGGGCCCCTCCGAGGACTGGCGCCGGATCGAGGTCGACGCACAGGCGACCGAGCTCGCCTTCGGCGACGCGCTCGCCGGAGCCGAGGGGAAGCCGCGCGCCTCCCGCGTCAAGTTCACGAACCTCGACAAGGTGTTCTTTCCCGAGGCCGGCTACACCAAGGGCGACGTCATCGATTACTACGACGCGGTCGCCGAGTACCTGCTCCCCTACCTGCAGGACCGCCCGGTGCACATGAACCGCTTCCCCGACGGGATCGACGGGAAGTCGTTCTACCAGCGCCACGCGAAGGAGGACACGCCGGCGTGGGTGCGCACGGTGTCGATCGATTCGGACAGCAAGGGCGAGGCGCTCGTCTACCCGGTCTGCGACGACCGCGACACGCTCCTGTGGCACGCGAACCAAGGCAGCATCGACCTGCACCCCTGGCTCTCGCGTGCCGCGAACCACGAGAGCCCCGACTGGTGCGTGCTCGACCTCGACGCGAAGGAGTCACCTTTCAAGGACGTCGTCAAGATCGCCCGCCTCGCGGGCAAGATCCTGCGCGGAATCGGCCTGCGCCCGCTGCTCAAGACCTCCGGCGCAACGGGCATGCACGTCTACATCCCGCTCCTCGAAGGCTACACCTACGACGCGAGCCGTATCTTCTGCGAAGCCGTCGCGCGCCTCATCGCACGCGAGCTCCCCGACATCTCGACGATCGAGCGCACCCCAACCAAGCGCGGCGGCAAGGTCTACCTCGACTACGGCCAGAACCGCCGCACGCAGACGGTCGTGCCCCCGTACGTCGTCCGCCCACGCCCGGCTGCGTCGGTGTCCACGCCGCTCGCCTGGGACGAGCTCGAGACAGGAATCACGCCCGAGGACTTCACGATCGCGAACGTGCCCGAGCGGCTCGCCCGCATCGGAGACCTGTTCCGGCCGGCGCTCACCGACCGCCAGGACATCTTGGCCGCAGCGGAGGCACTGCAGGAGAATCTGCTGAGCTGAAGCAGCCCGCGGCTCACGCGGTGACTAGGGGTGCACCGACAGTAGGCCGTGCCTGCGCCACCCCACGCGTTGCAGCCACGTTCGTGCGGGGACGAGTGGAGGTGGCTCGCTCGCCCCCAGCTCCTCCAAGCGGAACTCGCGCCACCCGTCGAAGAACATCCCCGAGCAGAAGATGTCGATCGGGTCTGCCTCAAGTGGACGCTGTGTCTTTGCGTGCGTCTTGTGGTGATCGGTGTTCTTGAGCACGTACTGAAGGGCGTTGCGGACCTCCTTCGGCGTTCGCAGGATGCGATCGAAGTAGCGATCCGCAAACACCCTGCCCGTTCGCCGCCACACCCTGTTCAGAGCGCGCGCGATGCGAACCGACAGCCCTTGGAGCCCCCGCGAGAGCACCGTGCGGTTCGTCGCCTCGACGATGAAGTGCAGGTGGTTGCCCTGCACCGAGAAGTGGTTGAGCCGAAAGCCGTTCCGGTCGCAACCGGCGCGAAACGCGTCCCGTAGCGCCTTGAAGGGCTTCTTCGTCCGCAAGCTCGGCAGCCCCTTGTCGAGCGTCATCACCACATGGACGGGAAACCGCGCCGCGAGCGCCTCGCGCTTCAAGTGCGACACGCCGGAGCCGGCCTTCTTCGGCCGCCCCACCCGGTGCCCTTCGCGCCGCTTGAAGCCGAACGTCAGCTGGGAATCGAGGTGGTTCCGTGCCGTCTTCTTGCGCGCCTTCTTCGTTCGCCGAGCCATGATCTAATTATGGCAGAGTTCTTTGATAGCTCAAGCCCTACTCGCCTCGTTTTTCTCTTCCCATCGATCGCATCGATTCGATTCGAACGAGGCCGTGGCTCCGGTTCCGAGGTCGGGGCTTCCAACTCCGGATCGGAGCAGAGCAACGGGGCCGGCGCGCGGAGTTTGACGGCGGCATATCAGTGCCGTAATTCGCCTCGCCCCAACCGGAGCGATCACCCTTTCCGCGCCCCCCATCCTCCCCCCGCCGTCCCCGCAGTGCTGCCCCTCATCGTCGGCGTCGCTCGCTCGCCCTCTGG